>VXNF01000112.1 GCA_009840735.1 Acidimicrobiia bacterium
TTCTGCGTTCCCGAGCACCGTCCCGCCACGATCGGCACTCCGACTCGGGACTAGGCCGGGGGAACGATGACCTCGCAGTCTGTCCCACCGGCTCGGGCGATGCGGCGGTCCAATGTCAGCAGGGGGACGGCCAGCGTCTCTGCCAGTGCCACATACCAGGCGTCATAGCACGTGAGGTTGGCTCGAAGCGCCCAGACGCGTTCGGCGAACGGTGCGAAAGGATGGCATTCCATATCCAGCCGTAGCAGGTCGCGATGGGCCGCGGCGGCTTCCGGCGCCGAGATCTGTCGACTCGCTTCCAGCCTTCGCAGGATGTTGGTGGCCTCCGCCGGTCCGAGTTCGGGAGCAACCAGAGGGCGGTGCTCGGACATCGCCGCGGTGGCCCAGCGCCCATCAATCTCCGTGTCGACAAGGGCCGCCACGAGTACCGAGGCGTCAACAACCGCCGTCACGTCCGGTCGGCGTCGCGCGCTTGCAGGATCTCCGAGGCCCCCACATGGGTGCCGGTTGCCGTTTTCCGGTACTGAACCTCCCGGAGCCACGTGTCGAGCGACGGGCGAGCCGCGATCCGCTCCAACTCGCCGCGGAGGTACTCCTGCATCGACCGGCGCTGTGCCGCTGCCCGGGCGGCAAGTTCGTCGCGGACATCCTCGGGGACGCCCCGGATTGTGATCTGCACAGTAATGACAGCATTATGGCATCTTTGCCAGCGTTTCGCAAGCGAACCGAGGTCCGAGGTGGCCGACCTTGATTGCGAAGACAAGCGCGCTCATGCGGTCGGGAACGCTAGCTATCACAGTCTGGTGGCGCTATCCGCCACTTGGCTAGTTTGCCGCATAGCGTCTACACTGCCCTCAGTCGCAACCACCGGTAGAGCTTGCCTTGCTTCGCTAATCGTCGCGCCCTCATGACTCCCACTGGCGCGGGATGTTAGCTGTGCGGGGACTCTTGACCCGCGCCCTAGGACCTGCTCGCCGTCCACGCACGGGCGGGGCGCCGCGATCGGGCAGCGTCAGTTCACACCGGTAGGGTGACGGTATGGGCACTCGCAGCGACGCTGGCGAGCAGCGGCGCCTGGAGAACCTGACCGCTCCGGAGATCGCCGAGCGCATCGGCCCCGGATCCGTGCTCGTGTGGCCGATCGGTGCGGTCGAGCAGCACGGACCCCACCTTCCCCTGTCGGTGGATCACGTGGTGGCCCACGAGTCCGCCCGGGCGGCGGTGGCGGCGTGCGGCGAGGAGGCCGACGCCTGGCTGCTGCCGACGCTGTCGATCTCGAAGTCCGACGAGCACGCCTGGTCGCCCGGCTCGCTGTGGCTGTCCGCCGAGACCTTGCTGGCGGTCATTGGCGACGTGGGTCGGTCGGCGGCCACCACCGGCGCCGAGCGGCTGGTGTTCCTGAACGCCCACGGCGGCAACACGGCGCTGTTGGGCGTCGCCTGCCGGGAACTGCGCCGCCGGTTCGGCCTGCGGACATTCCTGGTGCACCCCTTCGTGCCGCCGGATCACGGCGGTCGGTCCGCCAGCGCGGCTGACGAGCTGGGCATGGGCGTCCACGGCGGCCACGACGAGACCTCGGTCATGCTGCATCTGCGCCCGGAACTGGTGCGCATGGACCGCGCCGTGCGGCGGGTTCCCGAAGGGCTGGCGGAGCAGCGCCACGTCCGCTTCGGCGGCCTGACCGCCTTCGGCTGGCTGTCGAACGACTTCGGCCCCGACGGCCACATCGGCGACCCCACCGGCGCCACGCCCGAAGCCGGCAAGAACTTCTTCGAGGCAGCAGTCGAACTCGTCGCTGAGCAAATCGCAGAGATCAGCACCTTCGACTTCGGTCGCTGATTGCGGCGAGCCTGGCGGACACGGGAGCCCGCGATGGGGAAAGCCAAGAGACGGCCTTGCGGCCAGCCCCTCGCCGCCGTGGCGCTGATTCTCTGCCTGCTGAGCACCGGGCTGGGCGCGGTCGGGCTCGGTTCCGCGGCTGCTCAAACCTTGAGCGACAACACGGACGCGGCGTCGAGCGTGCGGATCGCGGCCCGCAAACTGGCCAACGGCAACGTCGAGTTCGGGCTTCAGCCGACCGGCGGTGCGGTGTGGCTGCCCCAGGCGCGCTTCTTCGCCTACCCCACCGTGGAGGTGGGCCGCTGGCTTCGGGCCTCGCCGTACGGGATGAGCGACGGCAACGACGTGCGCATCAGAGCCCGCAGGCTGGCCAACGCCAAGGTGGAGTTCGCCCTGCAGGTCGGTTCGGACCGCCAGTGGCTTCCCGCGGCGCGCAACTTCCCGTATCAGACAGCCTCGGTCGGGCGCTGGCTGTACTCGTCCACCTACACCGTCGGCGATCCGACGACGCCGCTAAGCGCCGCTTCGTCGGTGCCGAGAACGCCGTCCGATCCCTCCTCTTGCACCTTCGAGAGCGCGATGTCGAATGTGTTGCCCTCGGTGTTCCAAGCAGTCGTCACCTCGCGCGCCGGAACCGGTGCCGGCACGGCCTTCTACGTCGGCAACAACGAGTTCGTGACAGCCGCCCATGTGGTGGCGGGCGCCACGGCGATCCGTCTTCAGAACCACGCGCGCACGCTCACGGGCGTGCGGGTCGTCGGCGCCGACGTGCCGAGCGACGTGGCGGTGCTGCGCGCCGACGGCAGCAGCGTGGCGGCGATGCTCTTCGGCGACGGCGCGGCCCACGGCATGGGTGCCCGCGTGGCCGCGGTGGGCTATCCGGGGAGTGTGTACGGCATTGAGGCCGGCTCGGCGGCGTCGATCGTCAGCGGGCTGATCTCCAGCAAGTGGTATCACCCCGACCACGACCATGTGTTCTACATCCAGACCGACGCGGCCGCGAACCCCGGCAACAGCGGCGGTCCCCTCATCAACCAGTGCGGCGAAATCATCGGCCTCGTCGTCCAAAAGGTGGTTGCGGAGGACGTTGAGGGCGTGATCTTCGCCGTCACGGAAGGGACGATCCGGTCGGCAATGGTCCGCGCCCGCCAACAAGGCCCTCAGCAAGCCGCCGCGCCGCCGGGCGGAGCGTGGTTCTCGGGCACATTCGACGACGGCGATCCCTATCTCGCCACCGACGCTGAGGAGCACGAGTACACGGTGGCGTTCGGCGCGCAGGATCCGCCGAGTCTGGTCGTGATGTGCCATTCCGGCGACCTAGAGGTGTACGTCTGGTGGGATGCGTTCGTCGCGGCAAATGTCAGGACCCGCGAGGTCAGCGTTTGGTACGCTTGGCACGACGACGGTGAATGGGACGACGATCTCACCGTCGAGGGCTGGTACGAGTCGACTTCGCATGAGGCGACGTTCGCGCGGGCCCCGTGGACGTTCCTGCGCGCGGCTCTCAGAGCCGACTATGTGTATGTCTCGGCGGTCAACTTCGACGGCGCGATCGTCGGCTCGGCAATCTTCGAGCTAGCCGGCCTCAGCGGCAGCCTGCAACACCTTCCCTGCACCGGCTGACGGCGCTCATCCAGCGATCCAGTTGACCCTGAGCGGGGCACCTCGATCCCCACGTCAGCGGGAACAATGGCCAGTCATTCCCCGCGGCGCCACTGGTCGAGAGCGTTGATCAAAGCCTCGTCAAGCCAAATCCGGAAACGCTGTGCCACCGCGTCACTTGGCTCATTTTCACTAAAGTCAAATTTATCTGGCACCGGCACCTGCAAGTCGGTAGCGCGCTGTTCGCCGGATTCTGGGCCGCTGGCCGGCAGCGTGCGGTACAAGCACATCGACGCGGCCACGACACCCTGATAATCGCGGCCCACCGCGTGGAATGACAGCAGGATCTCGGAGCGGCCGGACTCGGTGAGGAATACGATACGAACCCACGAATGGAAGTCGCTGGTGTCGGCAACATACTCGAGGGCTCTAGCCGTCTCGGCGACCTGGGCGCGGTGCCATCCTTGTCGGTCGAGGCTGGCACCGTCGACGTCCACGAAGGACCGGCGCTCGGGCGAGACGAAGTCGTGTGACTCTAGGCGGGTCGAAACGTCGACGAACCGAGCCTCGGCAATTTCCAGCAGATTCGCGGTGACCTGCTTCGCCCGCCTACTGCCGGTGGGCTCGGCCTGACCGTGAACACGGTACTTCTCCCCGATGGCGGCGACCATCCGCTCGAGGCGCTCGTCGGCTCGCTGGACATCGCCGAGGATGCTCAGGCCTGTCAGACACACCTGCTTCTGGAGCGAGCCGATCAGGTCGATGAACGGGCGGAGGTCGCCCGCGTTGGCGGCCTCGAGAGTGGCGATGTAGCGGGGGCGGATCTTGCGGTTGATGGTGAGCGGGAACCAGCCCGCGCGAAGCAGGACCAGTGATGCCAATGACCTTGCGACGCGGCCGTTTCCGTCCTCGAAGGGGTGTATCTGGATGAAGCGGTGGTGGAGCCACGCCGCCGAGACGTCCGGCGCGACCGCCGAGGGGGCGTGTCGGGCGTGTATCTCGATCAGCCGATCCATCTCGGCGTCCACATGCTCGGGCGGGCAGTACTGATGCACCGACCCGTCGGCGCGTGTCGGATTGTTGGGCCGCTGCTTGTAGGCACCGTGCCGGAGCGGAATCTCTCTCGGACGTCCGAACGCGTCCACGCCGGCCGCGTACTCCTGTGTCCGCGTCATGAAGGCGTGTAGTTCTTTGATGAACGACGAAGTCAGAGGGCGCTCTTGGCGGACAATCTCGAATAGCCATTCCACCGCCTCTTGATGGTCGCGAATGGTCGCGACGACGAGTTCAGGCGCTCGACCATTGTCGTCGTGGGCGATGAGCGATGCGTCGATCCCCCGTTCGATCAGCAGCCGCGTCGTCCCCTCGTCGATCGTGTAGAGACCCTCGATGATGCCTGTCTCGATCGCCCACTCGCGGTTGAGACGGTCGTTGAACTCCTCCACTTGGCGTTCGTCGAGTTCCCCGCGTGCTTCGTCCCACACCGCCATGAGTGCCGGGAGTTCGTCGCTGGCTCTGGCGAGGTCGTCGTCGCTGAGATCGGTGATCGGCGCCCATGCGTGATGCACCGGTTGCTCGGCCATGCTCTGACGCTACCCCCGTCGCTGGTCGGCTAAGTTCGTGGGGACGACGCCGCGGCGCGCGAGCCTGCGGCCGGCCAGTGCTCAGCTTGTGCAGCCGCGGCCGTCGCCGTCTCCGTCTAGCCGGTAGGGGTCTTCGCCGGGAACGAGGACCGTGACCGGCTTCTGGTCTCGGGTCAGGTCGCCGCAGTTGAGGGCGTTGCCGGGCAGGTTCGGCAGGCAGGGGCTGTAGGCGGGGTGACACCCTGTCGGTGTCGCCACGGCGGTTGTGGGGGTGCTCGATCCAGCCGGGCGTTGCGCCGCCGGCGGGACCACCGGGCTGACTTGCGCAGTGCCCGCGTCGCATCCGGCGAGCCCTCGCTCGGTGGCGGCGAAGTCCGCCGGGGTGATCGAGAGCTGCCAGCGGATCTTCACGGTGGCGTACTGCACGAGATAGTCGCAGCGGGCGCCGGGGGCGCTGGGCGTGTAGTCGGCCGGCCCGCGGGCGGACTTGGACCGGTTCTCGCCGGCGGCGATGGCGTTGAGGTTGCCCAGGTCGTTGCTGAACCGGTCCAGCAGTTCGTCCGCCCAGGCGTAGGCGCCGGAGACCCAGGCGTCCGCCAACGCCACGACGTGATCTACGTCGAGGTCGCGGGGATTGGTGTAGGTGCGTGCCGTGTACGGGTCGAACCATTCGCCTGAGGCCACCGAGCAACCCGACTGCGCCATGGCGAACGCAGCGGCCTCCAGCTGCAGCACCTCGTGCCGCGTGTTCACGCAGTCCCCGTCGCCGTCCAGCCAGCCGGCGAAGTGGTCTCGGTCATAGGCCGGGATGTCGGCCCGCGGCTCTGCGATCAGCGGCCGCAACTGGTCGACGAGCAGCGTGGCGCTACCCGCCCGAGGCGTGCCGTCCTCCCGGCTCGGGGCTGCCGCCTCCGCTGCCGGCGCGGCATTCTCCGGGGCCGGCTCGGTGGCTGCGGCCGGTGGCGCCGACGGTGCGGACGCGGCGGTCTCCGGCGCGGGCGGGGGAGTGTTCGCGGGCGAGGCGGGCTCGGAGCCGTCCGGCAGTGCAGCGGTGTCCAGGACCGGGGCGGTGTCCGCCGCCTCCGATTGGGCGACGGCCGCCCCCGCGTCCGCCTGCGGGCCGGGACTCGCGACGCTCGAAGGCGCGGCGCCTGCCGTGTCCTGCGGTGCCGCGAGGACCGGCTGCGGTACGCGTCCGCCGTCCGGGGCGGTGTCCGCCGCCGCCGGAGGCGGTGACGAAGCAGGGTTCGGCCGGGGCGTGCTCCCGCCGTCTCTGCCCTGGGGTGTGGCCGCGTCGGCGATAACGGCGGCAACGGCCGCGGGCTCGGTGTCCGTGGGCGGTCCTGCGAACACGACCGCGGCCACGATGATCGCCGCGAAAGCCACCGCCAGAAGCAGCACAATGCGCAACAGAGGCCGCCGCGGCCAAAGACCGCGCGGCAATCCTGCCACCACGACGGCCAGAGTATTCGGAACCTGCGGCAGACGCCGCCGGTATCGACACCGGCTCGGTGGTCATGGCGGTACGGGATCGCCGCCTCATGCGAGTGCCGCGGCGGAACTTCTCACCGCCGCGCTCTTGCTGCTGGCGACGCTGGAGGCGTATCGTCGGCTCGGTGGTCATCGAACGACGACGGGTCAACGTCGAGTGTCTCAAGCCGGAGGCAGTGCTTCCCTATGAGTTGCGGGTCCTCGACTTCGAGTCCGCGATGCAGGACGTCTACGACTTCTTTTACGACGTCAACGTCCACCTGACGGGTAAGGGACTGGGACGACTGGAGGACACGCTCAGGAAGGCGAATCTGTCGGGGACGCTGTCGGACATGCTGACGGCGAGTCTGGCGAAGCACTCCCGAACTCTCGTTCAGAACCGGTACCACAACGGGCACCCCGATCTCGTCGTGCGCGGCGTGTATCCGAACGACGCGGTGAAGTCTGGGGAGAAAGGCGTCGAGATCAAGTCGACGCTGAAGAAGGGCGGCGCTGTCGATACACACGGTGCACGGGAGCAGTGGTTCTGTGTATTCGTTTACCAGGTTGACGACGAGACCGAACCCGCTGTTGAACGGGAACCCCTGCGATTCACCGAGGTCTATCTTGCCCACGTCACACCAGACGACTTCCGTCGGAACGAGCGGGGTGAACTGGGGACGCGGACTGCCACGCTCCACCAAGCCGGTGTCGCCAAGCTACGCGAGGGTTGGGTCTACCTCGACCGAGGAGGGGACGGTACCGCCTCGTAGTCGCGCAGCAGGGGGATCGCCTGCCTGGCGATTTCCACGTATGCGGCGTCGAGTTCGGTGCCGATGCTCTCGTAACCGACGCGTTCGGCCGCGGCGAGCGTTGAGCCCGAGCCGGCGAAGGAGTCGAGCACGATCCCCTCGCCCAGCGGCAGGATCGCGCGGACGACTTGGCGCAGGAACGCCTGCGGCTTCAGGCTGGGATGGGGGGCGAGCCGTCGTTCGGCGGGTCGGGTCGGTGCCGAGGGGATCACGTCGGAGAAGGGCTGATCGTCGGAGACGCGTCGAAGTCCGCCCGTTCCCCACTCGCTGAGATTGTCCTGCACCCGCCCACGGAGAGGCTTGCGGAAGAGCAGCCAGGGCTCCCAGCGGGAGCGCGGCATCACCGTCACGCCCGGGAACTCCTCGTGGGCGTTCTTCGGGCGATCGCCGCCCCGCATTGTTGTCACGAGCCGGACGATCTCGCCGCGGCGCTCGAATCCGGCGTCGCAGATGGCTGTCGCCACATGGTGTGAGAGGAGTGGATTCGAGGCGACGAGAACGTGCGCTCCAGGCACGAGCACCGGCAGCAGCAACCCGGCCCAGCGTCCGAAGAAGCACCGAAGGCTGTCGATGTCGGCGTCCGTCAGCGTCGTGAATCGGGGGACCGGGGATCTTCGACGGCCGTCGAAGGCCGGTGGGAGGCGCCACACGCCGCCGCGGCCGTTCCGGAGTTTCTCCTGCTCGAGCGAACTGTATTCGACGAGTCCGTACGGCGGGTCCGTCACGACCCCGTGCAGCGACTCGCCCTCGCGTTCGGCCAGCCAGTCGAGGCAGTCGCCGTGGAATAGAGACGCCCGTCCGGACCGGAATGCCGGCTGCCGAACCGCGGCGGGGCCGGTGAGTGCGAGCGCCTCAGGCGATCCGATAGACACCGCGTCGCACCCTTTCGAATGGCTTCCCGGCTCCGGCGTTGAGGTTGAGGTAGCTGCGGACGGACGAGGCTGAGACATGGCCCCCCAGTCGATCGGCAACTGCTGCATGGATCTCCTTCATGTGGAGTGGGCCACGGGCGTCGGCAAGAGCGTGTTCGATCGCGTCGCGTACCTCGCCGGGCCGCCGCCGCGGCGGATTCGTGGGGGAAGCCGCTGTCATGGACGACAACGTAGACGTCCGGACGTCAATCAGCGCGGACCCTCGTGCAACATTGAGGGGTGCGGGGTCCCAAGCGCGTCCTCCCGGCCGCGGCAGTCAAGGATATCCGGGGCGTACCGACAGAACGCCTGCCCTCGACGGTGAGGATCGCCATTGTGGATGCGCCGGCGACGCCTCGACCCGCCGGGATTCCCGCCCGCGTGCCGCACCCCATGGGCGTTAGGGCCGTAGCAGGATCTTTCCGGTGGTGGTGCGGGCTTCTAGGCGGCGGTGGGCTTCGGCGGCTTCGGCGAGCGGGAGTTCGAGGCCGACACGGACGTCCATGCCCTCGCCGATCCAGTCGAACAGGTCTCGCGACCGCGCGAGCAGGTCGGCGCGCTCGGCCACGTGGTCCCACAGCGTGGGTCGGGTGAGGAACAGCGAGCCCTCCTGGGACAGCCGCAGCGGCGCGACCGGCGGCACCGGCCCCGAGGCGTTGCCGAAGGTGACCATCGTGCCCCGCCGGCGCAGCAGCCCCAAGCTGGCGTCGAAGACCGCCGCGCCCACGCCGTCGTAGACCACGTCGAGGGGTCGCGGCCCGGCGATCTCGACGATCGCCTCGGCGAAGTCAACCTCGTCGTAGAGGATCACGTGGTCGGCGCCGGCGCCGCTGGCCAGTTCAGCTTTGGCGGGGGTGCCCACGGTTGTGAACACCTCGGCGCCGAGGCGCTTGGCCATCTGGATCAGCAGCAGGCCGGTGCCGCCCGCTCCGGCGTGGACGAGACAGCGGTGGCCCGCCTGCAGCGGGAACGTGTCGATCACCAGGTAGTGCGCGGTGAGCCCCTGCAGCATGGCCGCCGCCGCGGTGTCCAGCGAGACGCCCTCGGGCACCGGCACTGCCCCGCCGGCGTCCAAGGCGCAACGCTCGGCGTAGGAGCCCTGGCCGCCGCACCACGCCACCCGGTCGCCCACGCCCACGCCCCCCGCGCCGGAGCCGACGGCGGTCACCACCCCGGCGCCCTCCAGCCCGGCGGTGAACGGCACGGCGACCGGATACAGGCCGCCGCGCTGGTAGGTGTCCACGAAGTTGACGCCGGCGGCGGCCACGTCCACGACGATCTGGCCTGCGCCGGGAACCGGGTCGGGCACCTCGCCGAGGGTGAGAACTTCGGGGCCGCCGTTCTCGAGGATGCGGATGGCGCGCACGCTGCCTCCTTGGGTGCTTCGGTGGACAGTGCCGGTTGGCTTCGCCCACCGTAGGCGCTGGCGCACCGGGCCGCCCCCGCCTCGCTCCCCGCGCCGCGGGGCCGCTCGGTAGTCTCGACGGCGAGTGTCCGTCGCTGATCGGCCCGCCTCTGAACGCCCAGTTCGCCGCCGCCTCCGGCTCAGGCTGCCCGCCGCCGAACGGGCCGGCGCCCGCAGTCGCAAGACCAACGTGGCGCTGTTGGCGCTGCTGGTGCTGGCGTGGGTGAGCGGCGGCAGTTCGTTCCTGCTCGGCGGCTTCTCCACGGCCTGGCTGGTGACGCTGCACGGGGTCGTGGGCTTCGGCGTGCTGGTGTTGGCGCGCCCGAAGGTGCCGGTGGTGCGCCGGGGCCTGCGCCGTCGCCGCCCGAGCCGCTACGCCTCCATGGCGCTGGGGGTCTGCGTCACCGGGGCGTTCGCCACCGGCGTGGTCCACGCCCTGGGGTTCTGGCAGGCGATCGGCGTGTGGTCCGCCATGGGCTTGCACCTGATCTTCGCCTTCGCCGCGGTGCCGCTGGCGCTGTGGCACGTCGTGGGTCGCCCGCAGCGCATCCGACCGGTGGACCTGTCGCGGCGCACCGCCCTGCAGGCGCTGGCGGTGGCAGGCGTGGCGCTGGCTGCCCGCGGCGGCTTCGAGCGGTTCGTCGCTGCCGAGCGGCGCTTCACCGGTTCCCACGAGGTTGGCTCAGGCGAGCCTCGGCGCATGCCCGTCGTGCAGTGGCTCAACGACTCCCCGCCGACGATCCGCCCCGAGGACTGGGTGCTGCGCTTGCGCGGCTCGACGGACCGAGACGTGGACTACCAGGAGTTGATCGGCCACGCCGCCACGACCGAGGCCACGCTGGACTGCACGAGCGGCTGGTACAGCACCCAGACGTGGACAGGCGTGGCGCTGGCCGACCTGCTCGGCGCCGAGGAGGTGTCGGGGCGCAGCCTCGAGGTGCGCTCGGCCACCGGCTACGCGCGGCGCTTCCCGCTGAGCGACGCCCGCCACCTGATCCTGGCGCACTCGGTGGGCGGCGAGCCGCTGTCGCGGGGCCACGGTTTCCCGGCTCGCCTGGTTGCGCCGGGCCGGCGGGGGCTCTGGTGGGTGAAGTGGGTGACGGAGATTCGCACAAGCGACCGGCCCTGGTGGGTCCAGACGCCCATCCCGTTCACCTGACCTCCCAACCGGCCCGACCGCAGGCCTCGCTCAGGGGCCCAGGAGGGTGAGGGGGGCGACCGCGACGCCGTCGGGGCGCTCGTAGGCGTGCCCGGTGGCAGTGATGACGAGCAGTTTGGCGGGCTCGGCCATGCGGTCGTAATCGATGCGGTCTCTGAGCCTCGCCAGCGAGTCGGCGCCTTGGTCGATGGCGCTGGGGCGGCCGAGCTTCACCTCCGCGGCCAGCCACGTTCCGTCGCGTCGCTGCACGACGATGTCCACCTCGAGTTGGTTGCCGTCGCGGTAGTGGTAGACGGACGCGCCGGAGTTCTGGGCGTAAATGCGCAGGTCTCGCACTGCCAGAGACTCGAAGAGCAGGCCGAGCGTCTCCCGATCCTCGAACAGTTGCTGGGGACCGGCGCCGAGGGCGCACACCGCCAGCGCGGGATCCACGAGATGGCGCTTGGATGCCGATCGGAGCCGCGCCCGGGAACGGAGGAGCGGCGTCCACGCCGGCTGATCTTCCAGAACGAAGACGCGAGTCAGGGCGTCGAGGTAGGAGGTGAGGGTGTCGGGGCTGATCGGCCGGCCCGCGCCGGCGTCTGCGGCCAGCGTGGCGGCGGAGGGCGAGCCGGCGACGTTGCGCGCCAGCGAGGCGAGCACGCGGCGCACCCGTTGGGGATCGTGCCGAGTGCCGTTGGCGTTGCGAACGTCCACGCGGCAGAGCTCGTCGAGGTACTGGTGCAGGAATTCCTGCGCCTCGGCGGGGGAGCTGTTCCGGCAGGCTGGCCACCCGCCCCGGCAGAGGGCGTCGATGACTCGGCGCAGTGCGGCGTCGGGATGGCGAGGCTCCGAGCCGCGTTCGTGCAGCGCCGAGCACGGCCCGCCGTCGAGCAGGGAGGCGAAGCTCACGACGCCGCTGGAGTCGCCGGTCTCGACCAGCGACATGGGCCGCATCCGCAGGCGAGCCACTCGGCCGGCGCCCGAATGGCGGGTGACGTCGTCGGCGGGGGTGGCGGATCCGGTGAGTATGAAGCGGCCCGGCCCCTGCAGCAGGTCGCTGGCGTGTCGCACCGCGTTCCAGGCGGCGGGCGCCAGCTGCCACTCGTCGATCAGCAGCGGGTACGGGCCGTCGCCGAGCGGGAGCGTGCTGTGCTCGGCATGGCCGCGGGCGGCGGGGTCGGAGTCGAGCAGGAATTCGCGCTCGGCCAATCGGCGCGCCGTCGTGGACTTGCCGCAGCCGCGGGTGCCTTCCACGACCAGGGTGGGCAGCAGCCCCAGAAGTCGCTCCGCCTCGACGTCGACCACCCGGTCGCGGTACTCGAATCCTCTCGGCAAAACGCTCACAGAGCCTCCCGGCCAGCGGGTCGTCCGGTGACGACCCGCTGCAATTCGTTGTTCTGCAATGAATCTACTAGAGAATTTGCAAGGAATCCACTAGTGATTATGCAGTGAGTTCATTAGGTAATTTGCAAATGACCTGTTCGGAGGTTTGCAATCTGCGGCTATGAGTGGGGGTGCTGGTGGCGGAGGCCCATGGAGCAGATGATCGACGGCTCTGCTTGGGCTGAGGCGTCGGGCGGGGCTGTGCAGAGCCGGTCGTCGTGCCAGAGCTCGACGAGGAGGGCGGCCACGTCGGTGGGGGTGCGGTCTCGGAGGGCGTTGGCGAAGCGTTGCGTGGCGGACTCCAGCAGGGGGCGTTCGTTGATGGCGTCGTGGGCGGCGTGGAGGTCGGCCGCGGTGAAGAGCAGGTTGTCCTCGAAGGTGTCGCGGTGGTCGTAGATCAGCCGCCACAGCTTGCCGCGCACGCCTTGCAGGGCGCCGGTGGCTCTGCCGGGTTGGTGGCGCAGCGGGCCGCCGATCGCCGCCGCCACGAGTTCGTGGTGGTCGGCTAGGCGCGGCGCAGCGGGTTCGTCCGGTTCGCATTGGGCGAGGCGCAGCGCCTCTTGGGGGGTGATGCGGCGCGCTTCGCCGTCGGCTGCGGCCACGACGGCGAAGGCGTCGCTGCCGGTCACGGTGCGGGAGTGGACGACGACGCTGTCGCCGGGCGCCTCCGGGGGCTGCGGGGCGACCGCGGGCCGCGCCGCGGCGTCGGTGGTGTCCCCAGTGGGGGGCTGCGGGGCGGTCGCGTCTCCGGTGTCGCGCTCGGCGTCGCCGGCTGCGGCCGGGCTCGGGGCCTCGGGCGCCGTCGCGGCCTTGGTGGCGTGGACGACGTCGGGCAGGGCGGCGGCGGCCTCGGCGAGGTGGGGGTGGGTCTCGCTGGCGCGCCGCCAGATCTCATAAGCCATGGACACGGGGTCCACGTCTTCGGCGCCGTCGGCGGCCTCGAAGTCGGAGTGCTCGTCGTAGAGGGCGCTGAGGCGGCGCCGCTCGGTGGGGTCGCCGAAGAACTGCTCGTCGGAGCCCAGGAGCGCGGCCTGTTCGGCCAGCCGTTCGCGGATCCGCCCGCGCAGGCGGATCTCGTCCTCGACCGAGCCGGCGGGCAGCAGCGAGTACACGACCACTTCGGCGGCCCGCTGGCCGATGCGGTCCACGCGCCCAGCGCGTTGCACGAGGCGCACGACCGCCCAGGGCAGGTCGTAGTTGACGACGATGCGGGCGTCTTGGAGGTTCTGGCCCTCCGAGAGCACGTCGGTGGAGACCAGCACCCGCAGCTCGTCGGCGCCGATCACAGACGCTCGTCCGCTCCGCGGCGAAAAACGCCGCGCCAGCTCGCTGGGATTCTCCGAGCTTCCGGTGACGGCGGCGACGGCGGCGACGCCGCGCCGGGCGAGCTCGCCGGCCACGTAGTGGGCGGTTTCGGCGGCTTCGGTGAACACCAGCACCTTCTCGCCGCCGTGTGCGTCGGTGATTAGGCGCTCGAGGGCGTCCATTTTGGTGTCGCGGTCGGGGTCCCACGGCCCGAACCGGCCGAGCAGCCCGGCGATGGCCTCGGCGTCGTCGGCCAGCTCCGCCCGCAGGTCGTCCAGGAAGGCGTCCGCGGGCGCCCAGCGCACCCGGCGCGACCCGGCCGCTGCGAGCGCGTCGTAGGCCCGCTGCGCGGCGGTCTCCTGCGGCTCGAACATCGCAGCCCCGCCCGGACCGCCTCCCGACCCGCCGCTGGCACCCTCGGGGCCGCCGGTGTCGAAGCCCGTGTCGGCGTCGAGGTCGTCGCTGCGCCAGTCTGCTTCGGCTTCCCAGAGGGCGTTGTCGACGGGGCCGACGGGGACCGCCAGCCCGGCGTCGAGTGCGTGCAGCGCCACCTGGTTGCGCAGCCGGTGCCGGCGCAGCGTGGCCAGGAACGCCGGGCCCGACGAGGAGAGGCGCTTGTACATCATGATCCGGGTGAACCCCGACAGGTTGCCCCGCCCGGCGGTCGCCAGGTCCTCCAGCAGCGCCTGCTCGTCGGCGTCGTCGGACCGGTAGCCGTGGCGCAGGTAGTCGCCGAGCTGATAGCGCGGCAGCCGCAGCGCCTTGATGACGTCGAGGGTGGCGTCTGAGGCCATGCGGGCGGCCGCGTCGCCGGGCGGCACGTGGATCTCCACCGGCACGGGCCGCCGGCGCGGGAAGTAGAAGCGCTGGCCGCTGCCGAAGGTGAGGTAGCGCCGCCCGGTTTCGTCGGCGCGGGTGTAGTGCTCCTCGACGAAGCTGCGGGTGCGGCGCATGAGGTACTGCGACAGCAGCGCTTGCCAGTCGGCCAGCTCGCCGGACCGCTTGAAGGCGGCCAGAGATGTCAACTCGGCACCCTTGCAGTCGTGCTGGTAGCCGGCGGCGCCCCTGGCGTGGGCGGCGATGGCCCGCTCGGGCCGCAGCCCCAGGTCGGCGTCGGGATCGATGAACAGCGCCAGCTGCGCGGCCAGGTCGCCGAGGCCTTTGTTGTACGGGGTGGCCGACAGCAGCAGCACCCGCGAGTCGTTGTCGGAGATGTAGGCCCGCAGTGCCCGATGGTCGCGCCGGGCCTCGTTGCGCAGGTTGTGCGCCTCGTCGACGATGACGAGGCGGTGGCGGCGGGCGTCGGGGAGCTCGCGGTGAACCATCGACAGCGACACCACCCGACCCCGCACCTCGTAGCGGTGCAGGTAGTCCTGCCACATACCCACGAGGTTCTTGGGGCACGCCACGAGCGTCTCGAAGCCGTGCTCCTCCTGCAGCAGCCGCGCCACGGCGGTGCCCACCAGCGTCTTGCCGAGCCCGACGACATCGCCGACCATCGCCCCGCCCTTGCCCATGACGATCCGGGCCGCGATCTTCACCGCGGCCGCTTGGAACGCCAGCAGCTCGGCCTCCATGGATGCGGGCAGCCCGAACTGCACCAGCCCCTCCCGCGCCTCGGCGGACAGGTGGTAGGCCATCTTCAGGTACACCAGGTACGGGTCGAGCGCGGCGTCGGCGGCCCACGAGGCGGCGATGGCCTCGCTCAGCGCCACGTCCACCGGCACGCTCAGCGGGTCGTTCCAGCGGGCCTCGAACCAGGCCGCCAGCTTGGCGGTGGCGTCGCCGTCTACGACGTCGGTGCTGAGTTCGCCCTGCTCGCGCAGTCCCGCGCTGGTGAGGTTCGAGGAGCCGACGTAGCCGACCCGCGGCGCCGCGGTGTCGCCGCGGTGACAGAGGTAGAGCTTGGCGTGCAGCCGGTGCGCCGCGTGCAGCCGCACCTCCACCGCCCCGTTGTCGATCTGGCGCTTCAGCGCCCGCAGCGCCGCCTCGTCCGCCGCGGTCGGCACGCCCACCTCAAGCTGGCGGCGGAACCCGTCCACGGTTGCCCGACGCGACGCCTCCGCGGTCCGGTGGTCCACCGGCCGCGCCGCCCGACCGGCCGCCAGGCGGCGCATCTCCGCCTCGGGCCCCTCGGTGATCCCCACTAGCACCCGCGCCTTGGCGCGCCCGGCGCCGGGCAGGCCGTCCACCGCGTCGGCCAGCAGCCGCCAGCCCCGCAGGTTGAAGTAGCCCACCGCCGCGTCGAAGCTGCGCGACGACTCCAGGGTTCGCAGCAGCTCCTCGCCCAGAAACGCGTCGATGTTGTCCAGAATCTTCGGCACGCCGGTTACTCCCTGTTGCCGAAGACCATCCGGTCCCGCAGATTCCCCGCCGCCTCGAACGCGTCCCCGATCCCCCAAGCCCGCGCCAGCAACCAATCCGCCCGATCCGTAAGATGGCGCAGCCTCAACATGTTGTACCGCCCGACCCGAACCCGACGCGGACCGCTCCCCCTGAGGTGGTAATCCAGTGTCCCGGGCATCCGGTCGACCAGCTCATTTGACAGGCTCAGTAGACTCTCGAGTTCCATGTCACCCGCGGCACGGTTGGAAACCTTTTCGATGTCACCCGGGAACGCGGCAAGCGTGCCGCGGGTGACATGGAACTCGTCGCCGTACGTCAGCCACCATAGATAGCCCCACCTACCCGCGAGCATCACTATCGCAAGATCGCGGTGGCGTTCGTTCCGAAAGCTGAACCAGCCCGATCGCTTCGAACTCGTTGTTGTGGGCTGATGCGTGCTTGGATCCACAGTTGGGGGTTCGTCGAGATATACTGCCAGCCAATTCGTGGCTGTAGTCTTGAATCCAAGTCGAATGTCTGAGGTGCTGACCAGAGAACAAGAGATATCCGAATTGTCGCGTATCATCTTGGAAAAGGTGGCCGTTGTTGGCCTTGAGTTCAAGAATGGCCACGCAGCAATGCTGCAACCCTTTTGCAGGCGTTCGTCAAGCTCTGTGTACTCAATCTCTCGCATCAATCGCGGGCGTACTGGAACAAGCCAACGATGGCATTGTGAGGTTCGCACTTTCCTAAAGCCAGTGGTGCTACCGATGAGAATGGAGTTCCTTACTTTCGCGGCTCCCGAGAACAAACTATCTGAGGCTCGACTGAATGACGAAATCCAAAGTTCATGGAGTGTAGATTCTGTGAACTCTCGGAGATCCACAAACTCACGGCTGAAGCACAGGCTGTGCATGACGATCATGGCGAAGCGGCCCTTGTTGTTGAGGAGGGTGGAGGCTCGTTCGACGCAGGCGGCGTAGAGGTCGGGGCATTTGGCGGTCTTGTAGCCGACCCAGCGGTAGCCTGTGACGTTCTTGGTCTGGATGTAGGGCGGGTTGCCGATGATGACGTCGAAGCCGCCGTTGCGCCAGACGCTGGGGAACTCCAGGAACCAGTGGAACGGCTGGTGCGAGTCCCGCCACGCCTCCACGGGAGCGTCTTCCTCGCGCAGGCCGTGCAGCAGCTCGTCGCAGTCGGCGGCGAGCGCGGCGCTGCGGGCGGACAGGGCGGACTTGGCTTCGGCGGCGCCTGTGTGGTCGCTGCTGGACTGGGTCTTCACGAAGGAGTCGTAGGCGGAGGCCATCTCGCTGGCGACGGCGTCGAGGGCGTCGAGGCGTCCGACTGAGGCGAGGCTGAGTTGGCCGTTGGAGCTGGCGGCGGCGAGGCGGTCCAGCGCGTCGTGGCGGTCGCGCACGCCCACGAGCAGGTTGCCGCACTTGATGTTGAAGTCCAGGTCGGGCAGGGGTTCAAGGTCCTCGACCCGCTCTATCTGCGCTGCCAGTTTCAGGAACAGCCGCAGCTTTGCCACCTCGGGGGCCTCGGCCATGATGTCGACGCCGTAGAGGTTGCGCAGGCAGATCGTCTTCAGCGCCCAGTAGGCCTCGCTGGGGTGCCGGCTGGCCTCGGCCCAGTAGTCGGGAGTCGGACGGCCCTTGGCCTCCAGCTCCTCTGCCGCGGCGAGCAGTGTGCCGTACAGCGGCTCGAGGGTGTCGAGCGCGGCGAACAGGAAGGCGCCCGAGCCGACCGTCGGGTCGCACACCGTGAGGGACGCCAGCACCTCGAAGGCGCGCTGGCACTCCGCTGCGTCGGGCAGCGAGCGGAGGTAGTCGCTCAGCAGCTCCGGGAGGTCAAGGTTCTCCGTGACGGCGTCGTCGATGCTCCAGGGGCGGTCGCTGTCGGAGAGCATCCCCAGCAGGCGGGCGTAGCGCTCGCGGCGGTACACAACGTCGCACCAGCGCTCGCCCGGCAGGGCAAGGTCCTCGCCCGGCGGCGGCAGCTCCACGTACTCGGCCGGGTCGCCGCTGCGCCACTGCCACGGCCACAGATCCCCCACAGGCGGAAGGTCCGGTCCGATCCCGACCGGCTGGGCTGGGCTGGGCTGGGCTGGGCGAGTGGGTTATACAC
>VXNF01000100.1 GCA_009840735.1 Acidimicrobiia bacterium
GGTCGGTGTTGTCGGCGGAGGTGTAGCTCTGGATGTAGCCCGTACGAATATCAAAACCGTCGGCGGCGGGGAGTGGGGGCGTGGCGGCCAGGTCGGGGTGGAAGGTGGCGGTCACGGCGGTGCCGCGGGCGGGGACGCACAGGTAGTCGGTCTGCTCGGCGGCGGGGATGGTGGGGTGGGCCATGACCCGATACCCCACGTAGCCGGCGATGAGGGCGTGGACGGCGGCCAGCGCCACGAAGAACGCCGCTGTCCCCGCGGCGCCCATGACGGCGCCGGTGACGGCCGGGAAGATCGCCGCGCCGGTGCCGGTGATGCGCGCCAGCGTGGCGCTCGCGGAGGTGATCTGGCTGGGGGCGACGCGGTCGACGGTGAGGGCCACCGCGAGGGAGTGCAGCGGGAAGGTGAACCCGCCGAAGAGGAACATGAGCGCCAGCGAGGGCGCCGAGCCCGGCTCGGCCAGCAGGGACCCGGCGGCGGCGGCGGCGGCGCCGACGGCGGTGACGCCGAGCACGCCGCGCCGGCTGAAGCGGTCTGACAGCGCGCCGATAGGCAACTGGAACGCCACGGCGCCCAGCGGCGCGACGGCGGTGAACAGCGCGATCCGCCCGTCCGAAAGCCCCTCAGAGGAGCCGTAGACCGCGGCGAGACTCAGCAGCGTGCCGTGCGCGGCGCCGGTCAGCAGGGCCGTGACCGCACCGGTCGGCATCGTCGCGAGGAGTTGGCGCAGCGGGAGCGGCTCGATCACCACCTGCGGCGCACTGGTGGTGGCCGACAGGGCGACAGGCACGAGCGCCAGCGAGATCAGCACCGACACGACCACGAACAACTCGAAGCTCGCCGGGTCGCCGCCGGACAGCAGCAGCTGGCCCGACCCGAGGCCGCCCAGCATGACGACCATGTATCCCGCGAGGACCCGGCCTCGGTTGGCGTTGGTGGCCATGTCGTTCAACCACGACTCGGCCACGACGTACAGGCCGGCCATGCACAGCCCGAAGGTGAGCCGCAGCAGCGCCCAAGCGGCGGGGTGAACCCAGACGGCGTGCAGGACGGCGGCGCTTGAGGCCAGCGACGCCAGCGCCGTGAAGACCCGGATGTGGCCCACCGCGGCCACGAACCGCACCGCCACCGCCGTGCCGAACAGGAAGCCCACGAAGTAGGAGGCCATGACACCGCCGGTGACCGCGAAGCCGAAGCCTTCGAGTTCGGCGCGGACGCCCAGCACCGAGCCCTGCAAGCCGTTGCCGACCATCACGAACGCCATGCCGACCAGCAAGGTCCGGACAGCCTTGCCGCTGCGAACCGATGGACCGTTCACCTGCGCCCCGTCCCGTCTCTCGGACCGAGGCGATGACTCGACCCCGGCTATCGCACTCGAATCAACCCAATCTACCGAGACGCTGTTCCGGATCGTGGTACCGTTCCGCGATGCGGGCCAGATGTCACACCGGCCATCGGTCACGTCCGGGGTGGCGTCCGCGGGCGTGTCGCGATCCGGCGAGCAACGCTCTGGCGGGGTGCGACCGGGCGCGCCGCGTCGTGTCGTAGTCTGCGGGATCGTGGTCCAGTCGATCGAACGCGCCTTCGTGCTGCTGCGCTTCTTGGCTCTCGGGCCTCTGGGGGTGACCGACCTGGCGGATCGGGCGCAGCTTCCCAAGAGCACCGTCGCCCGCCTGCTGGCGGCGCTCGAGAACGAGCGCGCCGTCGAGCAGGAGCCCGCCAGCGGCCTCTACCGGCTCGGTGCTGGGCTGATCGACATTGCCGGGACCGTGGCGCCGGGGCGCAATCTGGTCTCCGCGGCGCGGCCCTACCTCCTCGAGCTCGGCGAAGAGCTCGACGAGATCGCCGGACTGTCGATTCCCGACCGGGGCGAGGTGTACTACCTCGACCAGACCGAGTCGCTGTCCGAAGTGCAGGTGCGCGATTGGACAGGCGAGCGGATCCCGTTGCACGTGGTGTCCTCGGGGTTGGCCGTCCTGGCGCACATGGCGCCAGCGGAGCGGGAGGAGTACCTAGCGAGCACCTTAGAGCCCTACACAGCACGCACGATGACCGATCCCGACGCCATCAGGACTCGGCTGGAGCAGATCCGCAGCATCGGCTACGTGTGGGTCTACGGGGAGTTCGTGGAAGACCTCCACTCGGTCGCCGCCGCGGTGCTGGGGCCCGAAGGGGCGCCGGTGGCGGCGCTGCACGTCCACGGCCCGGCGTACCGCTTCCCCGACCCCGACCGGGCCCACGACTTCGGCTTGGCGGTGGCGCGCGCCGCAGCGGGACTGGCGGCGCAACTCAACGCCTGAGCGGGTGTCGGGGCCTGCCGCTAGCGGCGGGCGCGGATCTCCGCGGATATCGCCGGGATGACCTCGTGCAGGTCGCCGATCACCGCCCAGTCGGCTTTGGTCACGATGTTGGCCTCGGGGTCGAGGTTGACAGCGAGGATGTGCTTGGCGCCCATGGCCCCCACCCAGTGCTGGATGGCGCCTGATATGCCCGCGGCGATGTAGATCTGCGGGGCGATTCGGGTTCCCGTCTGACCCACCTGGTCGGCGTGGGGCCGCCAGCCGTTGTTGGTGACCGCGCGGCTGCAGCCCACCTTGCCGCCGAGCAGTTCGGCCAACTCCTCCAGCGGCGCGAATCCCTCTGCCGAGCCGACGCCGCGGCCTCCGCCCACCACGACCGGCGCTGTCGAGAGGGTCACGCCGGCGCTGAGGACCACCCGGTCGCGCACGGCGGTGCGCGCCAGCGCCGCGTCGAGATCCACGGCGAATTCCTCCACAGTGGGCGCAGCCGGCGTCTCGGCCGTCTCCGCCGCCACCGAATGCAGCCCGCAGGTCAACAACGGCACCTCGGCCGACAGCGACACGTCCTCCAGCAGCGAACCGCCCCACTGGATACGGGTGATGGACCAGTCAGCGGGATCGACGTCGAGACAGTTGGCCACGAAGGGAACGTCGAGGCGGGCCGCGGCCTGCGCCAGCACCTCGTTGCCTCGGTCGCTGCCGCCGGCCAGCACTGCACCGGGCGCAAGGCGTCGGACCATGGCGGCGACCACCTCGCCCCAGGCCTCGGGCCCGTAATCCGACAGGACCGGGTGGAGCGCTGTATGCACGACCTCGGCGCCGTGGGCGCCGGCGGTGGCCACCAGCGCGCCCTCGTTGTTGCCGATGAGGGCGGCGTGCATCGGGACGCCCATCCGCCCCGCCAAGGCGCGCCCGAAGGTCAGCGCCTCACGTGCCGCCTCGGCCATGGCGGCGCCGTCGTGCTCGAGCACTGCCAGCAGCATCAGAGCACCCCGAGGTCCGCTAGGACGTCGACCACGGAGGGGGCGGCCCCCGGACCGGTGCCGAGGATCACCGTCTCGGAGGCTGCCTCGGCGGGGCGGTGCAGCCGGCGCATTGCCTGACCGC
Organism: Acidimicrobiia bacterium; assembly: GCA_009840735.1. GTDB lineage: Bacteria > Actinomycetota > Acidimicrobiia > Acidimicrobiales > CATQHL01 > VXNF01. The sequence continues at coordinate 3,408 of VXNF01000100.1, forward strand.
CCGGCAGGGCGTCGCCAGCCAGCTCTGCGACCTCCAGGCGCTTCGAGGCCAGACGCCCGCGCATCGTCGGGTAGCGGGGCAGGTTGATGCCCTCCTTGACCCCCACCGCCGCCGGCATCGGCAGCTCGTAGACCTCGAAGCCAGCATCGGTCTCCCGGCGTGCCCGAACCGTCGGTCCGTCGATCTCGATTCCCTTGATCCCGCCCACCATGGGCCGACCGAGAGCGACCGCCACCCGTATGCCCACCTGGAAGCCCCCGGAGTCGGCCGACTCGTTGCCGAAGATCAACAGGTCGAACGGCCCGCCCGCCTCCTCGAGGGTGCGGATCGCCGCCGTGAGCGCCAACGCGGTGCGCTGGGGATCCCAACCGGAGCCGTCGGTGGGCACGAGCACGCCGTGGTGGGCGCCCACCGAGGCGGCGTACCGCAACTGCTCGGCGGCCTCGGGGGCTCCCAGGGTCAGAACCGTCACCTCGCCGCCGTGAGCCTCGGTCAGCTGCACCGCCGCCTCCACGCCGCACTCCTCATGGGGGCTGACAGCGAAACCGAGGTGGGCGACATCCACCGCCTGGCCGTCAGCGGTCACGTTGATGCGGGCACCCGGCGCGGGCACCCGCTTCACGCAACAGCAGATGCGCACCGCCGCGTCCTCCCTCGGTCTGGCCCCGGCCCGCCGCCGCGACGGTCAGCCGCGCAGGCGGCGGTCTTCGGGGTCGAAGACCGCCCCGGTGCCGGCCACCCGCACCGGGAACAGCTCGTTCATGTACATCACCTGCAGCTCGCTGCCCGGCCCGGCCAGCTCGCGCGGCAGGTAGCCCATGAGCAGGTACCGGTCTACCGACGGGCCGGGGCCGGCGCTGGTGACCCGAGAGACGCGGCCGTGACTGTCGGTGATCCGCTTGCCGTCGGCGGTGAGGATCGGCTCGTTGCCGCCCTGCATGTAGCGCTTGCGGCCCGCTCGGTCGCTGTGGTCCTCGACGGTCAGCACGCACATCTGCACCTCCGACGGCCCGGCCGCCCGGGCGGCCGCATAGGCCTCCTTGCCGATGAAGTCGGCGGCCTTCAGGCGAGGGCGGGCCAGCCCGGCCTCCAGCGGGTTGTACTCGCTCTCCAGCTCGGCGCCCATGAGCCGGTAACCCTTCTCGAGGCGACCCGAGGTGCCGTAGACGCCGCCCCCGGTGGGCCGCAGCCCCAGATCCGCCCCGGTGGCCATGAGGGCGTCCCACAGGCGCGGCCCGTCGTCCCAGGCGGCGTAGATCTCCCAGCCGGTGTCGCCCACGTAGGAGATGCGCAACAACTCAGCCTCGATAGTGCGGTCGCCGCAGCGCAGCGACACAGGCGTCAGCGAGCCGTAGGGCGCATCCCCCCACCGGTGATCGCTCAGGGCGCTCAGCACCTCGGGGGCGTTCGGCCCCCACAGGCCCAGCGTGGTTACCTGCTCGGTGATGTTGGCGAAGCGGACCGAGCCGTCGGTGGGCATGTGCCGCCGCGCCCAGAACTCGTCCCGCCCGCCGTCGAAGACGCCGGTGACGATGCGGACCGTCTCGTGTCCGGTGCGGATCATCGTGAGGTCGGCTCGGAAGCCGCCGTCGGGGGTCAGCCAGGGGGTGTAGACGGCCCGACCTGTCGGCACGTCGATGCGGTTCACCGCCAGCCGGTCGGCGTAGGCCACCGCCCCGGGACCCGACAGCTCGAAGATCTGGAAGGCGCTGAGGTCTACCAGCCCGCAGTTCTCTCGCAGGTTGAGGTGCTCGCCCACGGTTATAGGGCTCCACCAGCGGGCGTCCCACTCCACTTCCCGGTCTTGGAGGCCGTAGCGCTCGGTGAGGTCGGCGTTGGAGGCGAACCACTGCGGGCGCTCCCAGGTGCGGGCTTGGAAGAACTCCGCGTCGAGGGCCTGCTGGCGACTGAAGTAGGGGCTCACCTGTAGGTCGCGGCGGCTCTCCCACTGCTCGAAGGGATGCACGATGCCGTAGGTCTTGTTGAAGTGCTCCGCGGAGCGGGCCCAGATGTGGGTGTCGCTGCGCTCCTCAGGGTAGAAGCGGGCCACGTCTGCGCCGTGGGTGTCGATGACACGGGGGTAGCCGTAAGTCATCCACTCCGCCACCGCCTGGGCCATGCCCGGACCCTCCTTCACCCACACCGCCGCCGCCGACCAGAGGTTGCGCACTTCGGGCACTTCGCCCAGGCAAGGCATGGCGTCGGGGGTGAGCGACAGCAGGCCGTTGATGGCGTAGCGGATCTCGGCGTCGCCCAGCATGTCCATCAGCTCGATGGCCTCCTCCATCTGCTGGTCGAAGTCGTCGGGCGTGAACGGCATCTCCGTGGGCGACAGGGCCGCCTCGTCGTTGGAGGGGATGTCGTCGGGGTGGTGCAGGATCGGCCGGTGGGCGTAGGAGCCGACCTCCATCGAGCCCGCCGACTGCCGCTCGTAGCAGAACGTGTCCATGTCCCGCACGATGGGGTAGCCGATCTCGTTGTTGGTGGCGGCCAGCACGTCGATAGGCCCCACGTCGGCCATCTGATGCACCGCCGGCACCAGCGGGATGTAGGCGTCGGCCATGTTGGCGACCCGGTTCGACCACACGCCGCAGGCGATGACCACGTACTCGGCCCGAATGGTGCCCTTGTCGGTCACCACGGCCTCCACGGTGCGCACGCCCGGCAGCGGCCCGTCGCGGGTGGTGATGTCTCGAACCTCTGTGTTGGCGAACACCCGACAGCCGGCTTCGCTGGCGATCCGGCGCATCCGGGTGCCCGTCTCGAGGGAGTCCACCACCGAGACGGTCGGGCAGTAGAAGCCGCCGAGGATCACGGCGGTGTTGATGTAAGGCACGAGTTCGCCCACCTCGGCGGGGCTCAACAGGCGGGCTTCGATGCCCCAAGCGGTGGCCGAGGTCATGCGCCGCTGGAACTCGTCCATGCGCTCGGGCGTGCGGGCCACCTCGATGCCCCCAGAGTCCACCGAGAGCCCCAAGTGGCGGTACTGATCGGCGCTCTGGGCGCCGAGGAGGCACATCTCCTTGCTGTGGTCCACGGGAAAGATGAAGTTAGAGGCGTGGCCCGTCGAGCCGCCGGGGTTCGGCAGGGGACCCTTGTCGAGCAGGACAAGATCATCCCAGCCCAGCTTCGCCAGGTGTCCGACCAGGCAGTTGCCGACGATCCCGGCGCCGATGACCACGCAGCGGGCTTCGGCGGGTACTTCGCTCACGTCGTGCCTCCGCGGTCAGTTGGGCGCCGCCGCGAGCGCCCTCTGCGCCTCTCCCGTGCCGCTGTCGCCGTGGCTCGCGGCCAGCTAAGGCGGAAATTCATTCTGCCGCGCCCGACGGTGCCCCGGCGTTCTGCTCTGTTCGTTCCGTTGCCTGCGTTCTGCCATGCGGAATCGTTCCAGAATGCGGAACGCAGATCGGTAAACTCTAGCGGCTGACGCCCCGAGCGGCAGGCGCGGGACCTACGCTCCAAACAACTGCGGCCAGACACCGGAGGTGGTCCCATGGCATTCCCGTCAGATCTCCAGATCGCGTCGCAAGCCAAGCTGAGGCCGCTGGAGGACGTCGCTTCCGAGTCCGGAATCCCGCCGGAGTGCCTGGAGTTCTACGGCAAGGGCGCCGCCAAGGTGGACCTCGCCGCGGCGGCGGCGATGGCGGACCGACCGCGCGCCCGTTACGTGGTGGTCTCGGCCATCACGCCCACACCGCTCGGCGAAGGCAAGACGACCACGACGGTGGGCCTCGGTCAAGCCTTCCAGCACATCGGCCGCACAGCCACAATCGCTATCCGCCAGCCTTCGATGGGCCCCACTTTCGGCATCAAGGGGGGCGCTGCGGGGGGCGGCTACAGCCAGGTCGTGCCGATGGAGCTGTTCAACCTGCACCTCACCGGCGACATGCACGCCGTGACCGCCGCCCACAACCTGTGTTCGGCCATGGTGGACGCGCACCTGTACCACGGCAACGAAGCAGGCCTCGACATCCACAACATCACCTGGCGGCGGGTGCTGGACGTGAACGACCGGGCGCTGCGCAACATCACGATCGGCCTCGGCGGGCGGCTCGACGGCGTCCCCCGCGAGAGCAGCTTCGACATCACCGCCGCCTCGGAGGTCATGGCGACCCTCGCGCTGTGCAGCGGCCTGGCCGACCTGCGCGCCCGGCTGGGTCGCATCGTCGTGGGCTACACCCGCGGCGGCGACCCCGTGACCGCCGAGGAGATCGGCGCCGCCGGGTCCATGGCCGTCATCCTGCGGGAGGCCATCAAGCCCAACCTCATGCAGACCTTGGAGAACACGCCCGCCCTGGTTCACACCGGGCCGTTCGGCAACATCGCCACCGGCAACTCCTCGATCGTGGCTGACCAGGTGGGAATCGGCATGAGCGACTTTCTGTTGACCGAGGCCGGTTTCGGCGCCGACATGGGCGCTGAGCGGTTCTTCAACATCAAGTGCCGCTACTCGGGGCTTCCGCCCAACGCCGCGGTGCTCGTCGCCACGGTGCGCGGCCTCAAGGCGCACTCGGGCCGCCACCGCATCGTGGCTGGACGCCCGCTGCCGGAGGCGCTGCTAGCGGAGAACCCCGACGAGGTTCATCTCGGGGGCGACAACCTGCGCAAGCAGATCCAGAACATCCAGCTGCACGGCTGCACGCCGGTGGTGGCTGTCAACGCCTTCCCTGAGGACCACGCCGCCGACCTGGCGGCGGTGGGGGAGATCGCCGCCGAGTTCGGGGTGCGGGCCACGGTCACCACCCACTTCGCCGACGGGGGCCGCGGCGCCGCCGAGTTGGCCGAAGCGGTGGCCGAGGCCGCCGAGGAGGAGAGCAGCTTCTCGGTTCTGTACCCCGACGAGGCGTCGCTCACCGACAAGATCCATGCCGTGGCCACCAAGGTCTACGGGGCGAGCGACGTCGAGTACTCGGCGCAGGCCGCCAAGCAGCTCGCCACCTACAGCGAGGCGGGCTTCGGGCACCTGCCCGTGTGCATCGCCAAGACCCACCTGTCGATCTCCTCGGACGCCTCACTGAAGGGCGCGCCCACGGGCTGGACCCTGCCGGTGCGGGAAGTGCGTGCCTCGGTGGGCGCCGGGTTCGTGTACCCCATCTGCGGCGAGATGCGCACCATGCCGGGCCTGGGGCGGGCGCCGGCGGCGAAGGGCATCGACATCGACGCCGACGGAAACATCGTGGGCCTGAGTTGATGGGGCTGCGGTCAGGCGCGGGTTCGACGCCGACGGCTCCAGCGTCCGGGGGCCTGAGTTGATTGGGCTGCGGTCAGGCGCGGGTGCGACGCCGACGGCTCCAGCGCCCGGGGGTCTGGCTTGATGGGCGGCAGCCCGCGTCGGCGGCGCTTGGCCGGTGAGTCGCCGGAGCATCGGGCTGCCCGAGCGGCGGTCATCGAGGCAAGCAGCTTCGAGGTGATCCCGCTGCGCAGCCTTGACGCTGCCGTCGAGGCGCTGCCCGACGGTTCGCGGGTGTCGGTCACCGCGTCTCCCGCCAAGGGTTTGGCGGCGACCCAGGAGATCACCGAGCAGCTGAACGCCGCCGGCCACGCCGCCGTCCCGCACCTCTCCGCCCGCCTGGTGCGCGACCGCACGCACACCCGCGCCCTGGCAGCCTGGCTGCGCTCGACGCAGATCGAGGAGATCTTCCTCGTCGGCGGCGACGTGGCCGAGCCGGGCCGCTACCCCGACGCGCTCAGCTTCCTCGGTGACCTGCTGGAGGCCGACCCGGGGCTGCGTCGTGTCGGTGTGACGGCCTATCCCGACGGGCATCCGCTCATCGATCCCGCCACCCTCGACTCGGCTCTGACCGACAAGCAGCTAATGCTCGCCGAGGCTGGCTTGGCGGGCTACAGCAGCACCCAGATGTGCTTCGATCCGGAACGGATCGCGGGTTGGCTGCGCCGCCAGCGGCGGCGGGGTATGGATCTGCCGCTCCATCTTGGCATCGCCGGCGTCGTGGATCGAGCCAAGCTGCTCAGCATCGGCCTGCGGTTGGGGATCGGCCAGTCGCTGCGCTACCTGCGCAAGAACCGTCGGGCCGTGACCCGGCTGCTGACCGCGCCCCACTACGACCCCAACGACCTGCTGGTGCCGTTGAGCCCCCACTTGGTCGAGTTAGACATTCGGGCGCTGCACATCTTCACGTTCAACCAAGTAGCAGCCACGGCCGCCTGGCGAGAGCAGAACCTGCGCTAACAGTCGCGCCGAACGCGACGCGGGCGGGTCCTAAGCTTCAGTTTCCGCTCGACCGGTCGTCAGGCTTCACGTCCGCTCCCTTGGAGACGGGATGGCGCCCCGTGTGGATGTCGTAGCTGCGGATCAGGTCGGCGTGATGCCGCCACTCGTCCTCGACGCTCGCGAGGTCGGGGCCGTGGCCGCCGGCAGGGCGAATGGAGTCGAGCGTGTGCTCGCAGACGGTGAGCGCGGTCCACACGTAGTCCTCGGCCCAGTCGTCGGCGGAGGCGCGCACCGCCTCCACGTCGTCGGGGTAGGTGGCCAGGATGCGCCAGTTCGACATCGACGCCAGATCCAATCCCCGCCGTCGGATCAGCTGTTCGACGGCACGGCGCGGCTCCGGCGGGACGAGCGCCAGGCAGCGGTCGATGTCGTGACCGGCGCTCGTCAGTTCCTTCTCCGAGGGCGGGTGGACGCCGTGCAGGGTCGCCAGCGCCTTCAGGCACAACTCCACGGTCATCGCCGAGTCCTCGCAAACCTCCACCATGCGCATCAGCCGAACCCGTTCCCTCCCGCCTTCGGACGTGGGGGGATGCGCCTCGCTCGGAGATTCGGCGCAGCATCTCAGCAGCGCGTTGAACTTCGACATGACGCGCTCCGAAAAATACTTCAAAGCCTCTTCGGTGTTAGTCATTGGTTTCTCCATCATTTTATCCCAGCGCGGCGCGGAGTGTACGCCGTTTGTGGCGACCCTCACCGCGTACCGGCTGATGGAGTGCTCGAAGGAGGCGGTGACGTTCGCGACGCGGGCTCGCCACTCTGGCAGGTCGGTGACGTGAACCTGAACGGGCCAAGCGACAGCGGCCCCGGCGGCGGCTTCCAAGCGCGCCCTGACGGTGCGGCGCTCGGCGTAGTTGACGTCCGCGAAGACGGCCACTAGGTCGATGTCGCTGCGCTCGTCGGCGTCGCCGCGGGCCACCGACCCGTACACCAGAACCTCAGCCACCCCCTCGCCCAGCAACGCCTCCCCAGCACGCCGAGCATCGGCCATCAAAGGCGCCGCCGCGGGAACCGTCACACTCCCAGTCTACGGACCGGCACCCAACCGGGACCTGCGCCGCCGAACCGGGCGGTCAGAACCGCCGCACACGAAGGGCACCACCGTCCCGCTGCCGCGCCGGCGGGAACGAGCTGGAGTCGCCGCGGTAGGCTGAGCGGCGTTATGGGCACCTCGGCCACCGACCTATCCGGCGCGGGCTCTTCGGGCGAGGAGGCTGCCGGTGCTGTCCTGGCTTTCGAGGGGGTCTCGAAGGTGTTCCCCGACGGAACCCACGCCCTCGAGGACGTGAGCTTCTCGGTCAGCCGCGGCGAGTTCGTGACGCTGGTGGGGCCCTCTGGCTGCGGCAAGTCCACGCTGTTGCGCATCGCCTCGGACCTCGACGCCGCCACGGGCGGGACGGTGCAGGTGGACCGCGACCGCATCGGCTACATCTTCCAGGACGCCACGCTCATGCCTTGGCGCACGGTGCTGGGCAACGTGGAGCTGCTGGGCGAACTGCACGGGCACTCACGAGAGGAGCGGCGCCGCCTGGCGCGGGCCGCCATCAGCACCGTCGGCCTCGAAGGGTTCGAGGGCCACTACCCCAAGGCGCTGTCGGGCGGCATGCGCATGCGCGCCTCCATTGCGCGCACCCTCACGCTGAACCCGCCACTGTTCCTGTTCGATGAGCCATTCGGGGCGTTGGACGAGATCACCCGCGAGCGCCTGAACGAGGAGACCATCTCGCTGTTCATGCGCGAGCAGTTCGCCGCCCTGTTCATCACCCACTCCATCTACGAGGCCGTCTACCTCTCGACGCGGGTGCTGGTGATGTCGCCCCGGCCTGGGCGCATCACCGCGAGCTTCGACATTCCCTTTGAGTATCCCCGGGCGCCGCAGCTGCGCTACGAGGCGGCGTTCGCGGAGCTCACCGGCGCCGTGTCGGCGGCGCTGCGGGGTTCTTTCGACCACGACTGAGACCCGCAGTCGGGGCTCCGCGGGGCCCCAGCCGGCCTCGGTCGGGGCTGCGGGAGACGATCACCGATACAGGAGGCAGCATGGAGACGGGCGTCTTTTTCTTCGGCGCGGTGGAGATGGACGACGTGGGGGCCGGCCCGCCGGCGCCGACGGATCGTCGCTACACCCAACAGGAGATGTGGTACGCCTCCGAGCGCATGCTCGACATGGGTGTGGCGACCGAACGTGCCGGCTTCGACGTGTTCTGGCTGACCGAGCACCACTTCCAGTACGAGGGCTATGAGGTGCTGCCCAACGCGCTGCTGTTCGGGGCTGTGCTGGCCGAGCGCACCGAGCGCATCAAGATCGGGGCGCTGTTCAACATCGTGCCGCAGTGGCACCCGCTGCGCCTCGCCGAGGACTTCGCCACGATGCACAACCTCTCGGGCGGTCGGGGCGTGCTCGGCGTCGGGCGGGGCACCGTGCCGCGGGAGGCCGAGCCGCTCGGCACCTTCGTCGGCAGCTTCGACAACCCCGACAAGGCGGAGGCGGACCAGGTCAACCGCGAGATGTTCGACGAGGCGCTCGACGTGATCGTGGCGGCTTTCGAGAACGAGACGTTCGCCTACCACGGCAAGTACTTCGACCTGCCGCCGCCGGGCATCCCCGACCGCGGCGGCACCGTGCAGCACCTCACGCTGGTGCCGCGCCCGCTGTACCCCTATGACATCTGGCAGGCGGTCACCTCACCGCCCACGCTGGAGTACGTGCCGCGGCGGGGCTGGGGCGGCGTGTTCTGGCTGCGCAACCACAAGTTCATGGCGGACTGGTGGGGCCGCTTCGGTGATCTCTACGAGAAGGAGCACGGACGTGCCCTAGCGCCGGGCGAGAACCGGATGCTGGTGCTGAACGTGCGGGTGGCCGACACGCACGAGCAGGCGCTGCGGGACGCCCGAGACGGACACGACGAGTTCTGGAAGTTCCTCGGCCCCTACGGGTGGAGCCGCGGCTACATGGCCGCCGACGGGCGTCCCGCCGCACCGGGACTGATTCCCACCCTCGAGGAGTCGCTGGACCAGAAGGTCTGGCTTGTCGGGACGGCCGAGGAGGTGGCTGAGGGCATAGCCGGCTACGCCGAGGCGCTCGGCGGCCTGCAGCACCTCACGCTGTTCCCGAACTTCCCCGGTGAGACCTACGACGCGGCCGCCGAGCACGTCCTGCGCATCGGCGAGGAGGTCCTTCCTCTGCTCTAGCCTCCGGCCCCGGTCGCCGGCCCCCGACGAGTTCGGCCGAACCCGCCGGGAGCAGATCGAATCAGAGCGGCGGCACCCCCGGGGCGCCGGCGGCTCAGGCGTTCGCCGGTTCGCCGGTGAGTTCGGGGTCCTCCCGGTAGAGCCACACGCCGAGGGCGAACACCCAGAGCGAGATGGGGAAGATGGCGATGGCAGCGATGGCCATCAGCACTTCGGCGCCCGCGGCGTTGATGCCGATGAGCGTCAGCAGCAGCGCCACGAGACACACCAACGCGATCCCCATGGCGGCCGACTTGCGCCGGCCGGAGAACCGGCAAGCCAGACCGCACGCCACGAACAGGTAACCCAGGTACAGCGCCAGCAGAAGCATGGCCTCGACCAGCGCATCCATGGCGTTGAAGTTCTGGGCGAACCGCCAGTAGTCATCTAACGCGATTCCGGCGTCCCGCGAGATGCGATCGGTGAGGACCATCGCCCAGTCGAGCAGGGCGGAAACCATGCCGCTGAGGGCGCCGACGCCGACGACCAGGATCCCCGTCCGCGTCACAGCGTCAACGCCGGACCCGCCGCGGCCGCGTGGCCACAGGCCGACCAGTCCGCCCAGCAAGAGCACATGGCCGAGCAGGTAGAAGGTTCCGGCGAGAAGGGTGGCGTCGGTTCTGTCGACCTTGGTGACGAGCTTGTCCTCGACGGCGGTCAGGTCGGTGCCCGAGACCATGTCGATGATCAGCACACTGGGTGTGAAGATGCCGGAGAGGAACACGACGGCGATGCCCACGGCGAGCATCAGTCCTGTCATCTGGGTTCCGTTCAGGTCTTTGAGCGATTTCAGCATGCGTCCTCCTTCGCAAGGGGGCTCCACGCCGCCGCCGTCGAGTTCGCGGCTGCTGGCTGATCGCGCGACGCAGAACCTTGACCGGTCGAGGCGAAACTAGCACGCCGAGCAGGGCTGATCGGGCCAACCTCCGCGCCGTCGGGTGCCCGCTCAGTGTGGGGAATGCCAGCGGCGCGCTGCCCGGCGCCGGTGGGCGCTCAGAGCAGCGACTGCCGGACATCGAAGCGGCGCATCAGCACGTCTCCGATGTAGTTCACCGCCAGCAGCGTGCAGAACATCACGACTGCGGGGTAGATCGTGAGATGCGGGGCGGCGGCCAGCTTGCCTTTGGCGAGGGCCAAGATGCCGCCCCAGGTGATAGCCGGCGCCGGGACGCTCTTGCCGATGAAGCTGAGGCTGCCCTCGCCCACGATCACCAGCCCGAGAGCCAAGAAGGCGAACGCCACCACGACGGGGACCAGATTGGGCAGCACCTCCCGGAAGATCAGCCGCGAGGTGCGCGCCCCCATGCAGCGCGCCGCGGTCACGAACTCCCGCTGCCGGAAGCGCAGCGTCTGCGCCCGGACGATGCGCGCTACGGCCCGTGCGGCCAGGATCGTCACGGCGATGGTCACGTTGCGGGTGTTCTGCGCCAGCACGGTGACGATGAATAGGGCCAGGATCAGCGCCGGCAGCGACAGCAGGACGTTGATCACGGCGCTGAGCAGCGTGTCTGCCCAACCGCCGAAGAAACCTGCCAGCAGCCCCATGGATCCGCCGATCAGGATCCCCGCCGCCACTGAGATCGCCGCGATCATCAGCGACAGCCGCCCGCCCCAGACGACGCGGGCGAACATGTCCCGGCCCAGCTCGTCGGTGCCGAACCAGTGCGACCAGCCGACGCCCTGCTGCACGTCGCGGGAGTAGGCCTCGGGGTCGGCCAGGAACCCCAGCACCGGCGCCAACAGCACGAAGAAGCTCAGCGCCCCCAGCCAGAGGACCGCCAGCCAGAAACCCACGGGCTGCCGGGCGAGGCGCCGCCGCCCGCTGCCGTCGCCCGCCGGCGTGGCCCGACCGCGCAGGACGGCGAGGCTGCGCCCGCCGGGAAGTCGCGGGCCGCTCATCGCTTCGGTTCCCGCACGCGGGGGTCCAGCAGCGGATAGGCGGCGTCGACCAGCATGTTGGTGGCGACGAACGCTGCGGCGATCAGGGCCACAAGGGTCTGCACGACGAGGAAGTCCTGGTTGAAGACTGCCGAGATGAGGTAGGTGCCCATGCCGTCGAGGTCGTAGATGATCTCCACCACGAGGGCGCCGTTCACGAGCTGCGCGGCGTTCAGCCCGGCCACGGTCACCACCGTGAAGCTCGAAGGCCGCAGGACGTGGCGCGCCAGGATCCAGCGGCGGGGCAGCCCCTTGGCTCGTGCCGCCTCCACGTAGTCCTCCTGCAGCGTGGCGATGACGTCGCTTCGCAGCAGCCGCAGGAAGAACGGCATGATGCCGGCAGTCAGCGTCACCACCGGCAGCAGCAGCGACTTCCAGTGCCCCAGCAGGTCCTCGGTGGGCCCTACGTAGCCGCCGAGGTCGAACCAGCGCAGCTTGGCGGCGAAAACCAGCGCCAGCACCACGCCCAGGATGAACGAGGGCAGGGCCAGCAGCGAGAACGCCCCGCCGGAGATCAGGCGGTCAACCCAGGTGTCCCGGCGCACCGCGCTCCACAACCCCAGCGGCAGCGAGACCGCGGCGCTGAGCACCGTCGTGTACAGCACCAGCCAGCCGGTGACGGGGAGCTTCTGGCCGAGGCTCTCGGTCACGGTGATGCCGTTGCGGTAGGACTCGCCCAAGTCGCCGGTGAGCATGTTCGCCAGCCAGGCCCCGTATTGCGCTAGCAGGCCGCGGTCCAGCTCGAGCCGCTGTCGGCATTCGGCCAGCAGTTCCTCCGTGGCGCCGGTGCCGACGGACAGGAAGCAGGGATCGCTCGGCAGCAGGCTGAGCATCCAATAGGTGACGAAGCTGACGACGAGCACCACCGCGGCGGTCTGCGCCAGCCTGCTGGCCAGCCGCCCCAGCGCCGCCATGTCGTTCAGGCCTGCGCGCCGGAAGCCCCCCCGTCGGCGCCGCGGTCGGCCCTCACGGGCTAAGCCAGGTCTCGGTGAGGAACGTCCGCCCTTCCAGCATGTTCAGAACCGAGCGGCCGTCCGGTGGCGGCAGCGTGATGCGGCCGAGGTTCTGGACCTCCTCGCGGTGGGGGATCAGCCAGCGCACCCAGTGCAGCCACACGTTGTGGACGCCGTCGGCGAGGATCCGGTTGACATCCTCGGCGATGCGGCGCAGCTCCTCGCGGTCGTCGGTGAGGCTGGCCCGGTCCAAGGCGGCGTCGAGTTCGGGGTTGCGGATGCGCCCCATGTTGACCGCAATGAATCCGGTGTACTCCGAGTCCCACCAGACACGCTCGTTCTGGAGGCTGGCGCCGTTGTGGTTGCGCCAGATGTGCGCCTGGAAGTTCCCTAGCACTGCGTTCTGAATGAGGGCGCCCTGATCGAGTTGCTGGATCTGCACCTCGATGCCGCAGTCGGACCACATCTGGGCCAGCAGTTCGGCGCCGGTGCGGTAGTGGGCGTCAGAAGTGGTGCCGAGGGTGATCGTGCCGGGCTCGGGGAGGTCGGCCCAAAGCGCCCGCCCGGCTTCGGGGTCGTAGGCGGGGAAGCCCGAGTCGGCCAAATAGCCGGGTGTGTTCGGCCCGAAGGGGCCGTTGGCGGTGTCGAAGTTGCCGCCGGTGCGCAACAGGTTGAAGGATTCATAGTCGGTGCAGTGCGCCAGCGCTCGGCGGGCGGCGATGTCGTCGAAGGGTGCCTTGTCGTTGTTGAGCAGCACGTAGAGCGTCTGGAGCAGTCCCTGCTCTTCGAGGGTCGCGTAGTTCTGCCGGTAGTGCTCGAAGTCCAGGCCCAGGTCGTAATGGGTGACGGTGATGTCGCCGGTGTCCAGTGCCAAGCGGCGGGCGTCAGGCTCGACGTAGGGCCGGTAGACGATGCGTTCCAGGTAGGGAAGGGCGCGTCCGGCGGCGTCGGTCCGCCAGTAGTTCGGGTTGCGCTCCACGACGAGCTCGTCGTCGGGGGTCCACGACTTGAACACGAAGGGCCCGGTGCCGACCGGGTTGGTCGCCCCGTCGGGGTCGTCGTGCTGGCTGGGCGCCGCCAAGTAGCCGAGCTGGCCGGTCATGCCCGCCGGAAGGCCCGCGAACGGGGCGCTGCTGTGGAAGTCCAGGGTGAGGTCGTCCAGCACTTCCCAGCCCGTTACCCGATTGAACACCTGCCCGGCGAGCGGGTTCGCCATGACCTGCTCGAGGTGCCTGGCGAGAGCGTGGGCGTCGGCGGGCGCGCCGTCGTGGAAGAAGATGCCTGGGCGCATCCTGAAGGTCCAGGTGGTGTAGTCCTCGTTGGCCTCGAAGGACTCCAGCAGGTAGGGCTGCGGCGCCCCGGTCTCGTCCTCGATCACCAGCGGGTCGAAGATGGCCCGCATCACCGCGTGGCATGAGACGGCGCACTGGGTCGTGGCGGGGTTCCAGCCGTCGGGGGTCTCGGCCTCCACGCCGAAGGTCAGCGTTCCGCCGTAGACCGGTTCAGCGGTGGGCTGGGGCGGAGCTGCAGGCGGGGGAGAGGGGC
>VXNF01000115.1 GCA_009840735.1 Acidimicrobiia bacterium
GCGATCGCTCCGCCCGATCTCCAAAGCCCACCATTCAGCACCCACGGCGGCCTCGGCCGAGCCCGCCAACTGTTCGGGCAAGAACTGCCGCTGCTGATGGACGAACTGATGGAGGTGCTGGTGGCGTGAGCGACAAACTGCCGCCAGGCTGGACATGGGCGACGATGTCCGACGTTGCTGAAGTACAGCTTGGCCGCCAGCGGTCTCCGCAACACCACACGGGTGATCAGATGCGCCCGTACCTCCGATCGGCCAACGTCACTTGGAGCGGGATCGACCTTGGCGACGTCAAGGAAATGAACTTCGACGATGCTGACTTCGAGAAGTACCGGCTCCGGGCTGGCGACCTCCTACTCAATGAGGCATCCGGCAGTCCGAATGAAGTTGGCAAGCCCGCGATTTGGGGCGGCGAGATCGACGGCTGCTGCTTCCAGAACACGCTGCTACGCCTTCAGACGCACGAACTCGAACGAGGATACGTGTACTGGTACTGCCATCTATCGGCCCGAAGTGGTCGCTTCGGCGATGCCGGCCGGGGCGTGAACATCCGGCATCTCGGCAAGCAAGGCCTCGCCCGATTCCCGATCCCGATTGCTCCTGGTGCGGAGCAGAAGCGGATCGTGGACGCCGTCGAAGAACACTTCTCCCGCCTCGACGCCGCCGAAGCGGCACTGGAGGCCGCTCGACGGAAGCTTGATGCGACCTCAAGGTCGACACTCCTGGAGATCTGCCGAGGACCGTGGCCGAGGGCACGACTCTCGGAGGTCATCAAGTCACTCAAGAATGGCGTGTTCGTGTCGAGACCGTCGAAGCAGCCCCCGGGATCGCCGATCTTCCGGATCAGCGCTGTCCGCCCCTTGTGTCTGCGGGTCGACGATGTCAGGTATGCGGATCCGACTCCCGAGAGGGCAGACGCCTACGAGGTCCAGACCGGAGACATCTTGCTTACCCGCTACAGCGGAAATCCGAGTTATGTCGGCGCAGCCGCTGTTGTACCGCGGGAAGGCGCTGGGATTCTTCATCCAGACAAGTTGATCCGCGTCGTTGTCAACAGGGACCGCGTTCTTCCTGAGTGGATCGCGGCGTACTTGACTGCCGGAGAAGGTCGCCGTGAGATTGAGCGGCGGTTGAAGACGACGGCTGGCCAAGTGGGTATCTCCGGTTCACAGCTCAGAACCGTCCAGATCGCGGTCCCGCCGCTGAGTCATCAACAGAAAGTGATCGCCAAGATTGGCGTCATCCAAGAGGCACACGAGCGAATGCGGCAACAACTCGACGGCGTGGCAACTCAGACTCAGGCACTGCGTCGATCGATTCTCGCGGCGGGATTCGCCGGACGATTGGTGTCGCAGGATCCCGACGATGAGCCCGCGTCGGTGCTTCTCGATCGCATCGCCGCGTCCCGGCCAGCGAAGCCAGCGCGCCGGAGGGCGAGAACATGACCGCCGATCCGAGGGCATTGGTGCAGAGGCTGTGGGACTTCTGCGACGTTCTGCGTGACGACGGGTTGTCGTACGGCGAGTACCTGGAGCAGCTCACCTACCTGCTGTTCCTGAAGATGGCCGACGAGCAGTTCGAGCAGCTCGGTGGCGAGCGGGTGGTGCCCGCGGGCTTCGGCTGGCCGTCGCTGCTGCGGCGCTCTGGGGTCGAGTTGGAGCAGCACTACAGCACCATCCTGGAAGAGCTCGGCGCGGGCGATGACATGCTGGGCGTGGTCTTCCGCAAGGCCCGTAACCGGGTGCAGGATCCGGCGAAGCTGGAGCGGCTCATCAAGGAGTTCGTGGACCGCCACGAGTGGTTGAGTCTGGACGCCGACCTGAAGGGCGACGCCTACGAGGGGCTGATCGAGAAGACCGCGCAGGAGGGCGCCCGGGGGGCGGGCCAGTACTTCACGCCGCGTGCGTTGATCTCGGCGATCGTGGACGTGATGCTGCCCGGCCCTGACGATCGCATCTGCGACCCGGCGTGCGGCACCGGCGGTTTCTTCCTCGGCGCCTACCAGTCGATCCTCCAGCGGTTCCCGCACCTCGAGCCGCACCAGACCGCGCACCTGCGGTCGGGGGCGTTCACCGGCTGGGAGATCGCCGACCTGCCGGCGCGGCTGTGCGCCATGAACCTGCTGCTGCACGGCATCGAGAGCCCCGAGTCCGACTCGCCCATCCACGTCGACGACGCCCTCCGCGACTCGCCCAGCGCCCGCTTCGACATGGTGCTCACGAACCCGCCGTTCGGCCGGTCCTCCTCGGACAGCTACGAGCGCGACGACTTCTGGGCCACCACCCGCAACAAGCAACTCAACTTCGTCCAGCACATCGCCGGCCTGCTGCGCATCGACGGTACAGCGGCGGTGGTGGTGCCCGACAACGTGCTGTTCGAGGCCGGCGCCGGCGAGACCATCCGCCGCCGCCTCCTCGCCGACTGCGAGGTCCACACCCTGCTGCGCCTGCCGACGGGCATCTTCTACGCCCAGGGCGTCAAGGCCAACGTGCTGTTCTTCCGCCGCCGCCCCGGCGCCGAGCACCCTTGGACCCGCGAGCTGTGGGTCTACGACCTGCGCACCAACAAGCACTTCACCCGCAAGCAGAACCCCCTCCGCCGATCCGACCTCGACGACTTCGTCGCCTGCTACCGCCCCGGCGAACCCCACCGCCGCGAGCCCTCCGAACGCTTCAAACGCTTCACCTACGACGAGCTGCTGGCCCGCGACAAAGTCAGCCTCGACATCTTCTGGCTCCGCGACGACAGCCTCACCGACACCGACAACCTCCCACCCCCCGCCGTACTCGCCGCCGAAATCGCCGAAGACCTCCAAGCCGCCCTACAAGAAATCCAAATCCTCGCCGAAAGCCTCGCCACCACCGAGACCGCCGCAGGTGGTGAGTACACCAGAGACTGATAAGCGCTCGGTTCCACGGCGCTAAAACGAAGGGGCCAACTTGGCGGCGCCAGCAACCACCGGTAGAGCTTGCCCCGTTTCTTACGATGGGGGCTGTGGATCTTCGAGCTAGGAGCAGGGCCGTGGCGGATCGTTCGGGTATCGAGTGGACCGAGACGACGAGGCAGAACACGTAGACATCGGCTGGGCGGATCGGAGGGTCGTGCCGCTTCGACTCGCCCGTCTTCCAGCTCCAGAACCGAGGGATGTCGAGTCTGCGGTCCGCCATGACGACGACGCTACCGCCGGCGCCTCGAACGAGCCGCGCCGAGGGAACCTACATCTGGTACATCGAATGTTCGACATCTGGTACATCGGGGGTCCTGCATTCTGTACATCGAGTGGGCGTCATCTCGTGCATTGGGCCGCCGCGTCATGGCTGTCACACCCGAGTCTTAGGGTTCGCAGCATGGGAGATCGCCCAGCAGGAACTAGCGCAGGCGGCCATCGGGTGGGCGCACCGAGGCTCGCTGGCGAGGCACTGGGCTTGCTGCGGAGGCTCACCGGAGATCCGGGATCAGACTTCCGCCCGAACCAATTGGAGACGATCGAACGGCTCGTGGGACGGCGGGAGCGAGTGCTGCTCGTTCAGCGGACAGGGTGGGGCAAGAGCGCCGTGTACTTCATCGCCACCCGCATGCTGCGCGACCGGGGCAGCGGGCCGACTCTGCTCGTGTCGCCGCTGCTGGCGCTGATGCGTAACCAGATCGAGGCGGCGCGGCGGATGGGCGTGCGGGCCGAGACGATCAACAGCGCCAACCGCGACGACTGGTACCGGGTGCTGGACAGACTCGACCGGGACGTCGTCGATCTTCTGCTGATCTCGCCTGAGCGGCTGGCCAATCCGGAGTTCCGCTCCGACGTTCTGCCGAAGGTCGGGAGTCGCAGCGGTCTGCTGGTCGTGGACGAGGCCCACTGCATCTCCGACTGGGGTCACGACTTCCGCCCCGACTACCGGCGGATCACGCGCGTTCTGGGGCTTCTGCCTGCCGGTGTTCCAGTGCTTTGCTGCACGGCCACGGCGAACGATCGCGTCGTCGATGACGTCATAGCCCAACTCGGTTCGGGTCTCTCTCGGGTACGGGGCCCGCTCCCTCGGCCCGGACTCCGGCTCCACGCGCTCCAGATCCCTTCGCAGGCCGAGCGCCTGACCTGGCTGGCCCACGCGCTGCCGAACCTGCCCGGGACCGGGATCGTCTATTGCCTCACCATCGCCGACACGCGGCGGGTGGCGGCCTGGTTGCGCACAGTCGGTATCGGGGCGGTCGACTACAGCGGCGCCACAGAGTCGGAGTTGCGGGTGACGACCGAGCAGGCCCTGCTGGCGAACGACGTGAAGGCGGTCGTGGCGACCTCCGCCCTCGGCATGGGGTTCGACAAGCCCGACCTCTCTTTCGTCATCCACTACCAGTCGCCCGGTTCGCCTATCGCCTACTACCAGCAGGTCGGGCGCGCCGGGCGAGCCCTCCGGGAGTCCTGGGGAATCCTGCTCTGCGGCAGCGAGGACGCCGACATCCAGGACTTCTTCATCCGCACGGCGTTCCCGCCTGCTCAACTGGCCACGCAGGTCGTGGCGGCGCTGGAAAGAGCGGCCGAGCCGTTCCCCGTCTCGGATTTGCTCCAACTGTTCAACGTGCAGCCCAGCACCTTGGAGAAGCTCCTGAAGAATCTGGAGGTGGACGGCGCAGTCGAACGCGTCCGTGGAGGCTGGCAGCGGACTCTCACGGACTGGTCGTTCGACGCGCGCCGCGTCGAGGACGTGACCAACCTGCGCAGGATCGAACAGGGCCAGATGCTCGGCTACATCGGTACCGACGCCTGCCGCATGCGGCTCCTCGGCTCCTACCTGGACGACCCGACCAGGGCGGCGTGCGGAGTCTGCGACAACTGCAGCGGCGACAGTCTCGCAGCGCAGTTCGATCCGGCGACGGTGCAGCGAGCCATCGATCACATCCGCCGCGACGGTCGGAGGATCGAACCCCGCAAGCAGTTTCCCGACCGGCGATGGATCCCTTTCGAGCGATGCCTCGAGCCAGGACAGGCACTGGCGGTTTGGGGCGACAGCGGGTGGGGCAGACTCGTGCGCGACGGCAAGAAGACGCAGGACCTGTTCGACGAGCGACTCGTCAGCGCCGCGACCGACCTCATCCGAAATCGCTGGCGGCCGGTGCCGTCCCCCACCTGGGTCACGTTCGTTCCATCCCGGCGACACCCGTCGCTAGTCGCGGACTTCGCCGAGCGACTGGCGG
The DNA here is from genome assembly GCA_009840735.1 of Acidimicrobiia bacterium. Taxonomy (GTDB): domain Bacteria; phylum Actinomycetota; class Acidimicrobiia; order Acidimicrobiales; family CATQHL01; genus VXNF01. The sequence goes on from VXNF01000115.1 coordinate 5,185, forward strand.
CAGCACTCGGGATCCCGTGCGAACCGGTAGTCGTGAAGGTTCGCGACAACCAGCCGCAGAAGGCAATGCACAACAGCTTCGGGCAACACCGCAACGTGCGGGACGCCTTCGAGGTGCGCGGTGCCGTACCCTCGGGACCGGTGCTACTTGTTGACGACATCGTGGATTCCCGCTGGACGTTCACCGCCATTGGCGGGAAGCTTCGGGCCGCGGGAGCGGGACCGGTCTTCCCGTTCGCCCTCGCCGACACCGCGGGAAGGTCAGTGCAGTGAGAAACGGCACCGGAGTCCGCTCATTCTTCGGCTGGGTCGAGTTGGGATTGTCGGGAAGTCGCTGACGTGAGAGCCGACGATTCGCTGGCGACGATCCTGCTGGTCGGGCGGCTTCCCGGCGACGGTGTCAGGCCGTTGAAAGCGTCGGAGTTCTGGAAGCTCTGTGAAATCGTCGTTGAACCGTCCCAACTCTTGGGTGCCGCGGAGGAACGACTGGTGGCCGATCACGGGCTGGAGGCGGCCTTGGCGGGCCGGGTCGTGGCGCTGCTCGACCGGGCGACCGCGATGGCCTTCGAACTGGAGCGCCTGGGACAGGCTGGCATCTCGGTGTTGACGCCGTTCGACGAGCACTATCCCCGACGGCTGGTCGAGCGGGTCGAAGCGTCTGCACCCGTCCTGTTGTACGCCGCTGGCGCCGTTGACCTGCTCGGCGAGGGGGGCATCGGGGTCGTCGGAAGCCGCGACGTGTCACCGGAGGGCGCCCAGGTGGCCGGGGCGGCGGCCGAACTCGCGGCACGGCTGGAGGCACCGCTGATCTCCGGGGGTGCGCGCGGAGTCGATCAGATCGCCATGAACACCGCGTTCGAGGCGGGCGGCGCTGTCGTGGGGGTTCTGGCGGAGTCGCTGATGCGCAAGCTGCGGAATGCAGACATACGCCGGGCGATCCTCGCGGGGCGCGCCGTGACGTGTACGCCGTACAGCCCCGAGGCACCCTTCAGCGTCGGCAACGCCATGGGGCGCAACAAGCTCATCTACGCCCTGTCCGATCTCACGGTCGTGGTCGCCGCCGACGCCGAGACCGGCGGCTCCTGGTCGGGTGCCGCCGAGGCGCTGAGGCGTGGCTTCGGCCGGGTGGCGGTGTGGCGGGGGCCGGGCGAGGGTCCGGGAAACGCGGTACTCGCTGAGCGTGGAGCGGTGCCGGTCACATCACTCGAAGAACTCGAATCAGCGCTGCTTGAAGCCGCGAAGGCCGGCTACGGGGTACCACTCCGAGGGGATCCACCATCGTCGGCGCCCGAGTCGAGCCTTTTCGACTAGTCCGAGCCGGGCGGGCGCGTCCGTTCGGCTCCGCGGCGTGCTGTTGCCGACGGCCGTGGTGGGGAGCTATCTGCAGCCGGACTGGCTGATCGATCGGCCCGCGCTGTGTACACGGCTGCCGCCGCGGGTGCGAGCGCGTCGAGTTGCCGCGGTTGACCCAGTGGTTGCAAGTGGCGGGTCAAGGACCCCAGCCCCGCCAACGTGTAGCCAACGTCATGGCCAGGTGCATCTAGGTGTTCCCGGGTTTCGAACCAGGTGTCGTTCGATTCTTCGCACGAACGAGTGGTAGCGTGCAAGGTGCAGCACAGCACAACATCGAGCCGGGCATCGCCGTCGACGCTGTCGCAGACCGTCCGGACAGGGAGTCGAGAATGACCGTGACCGAAGACGCCGATCTCGTCACCAACGAGACCGAGATGCGCACGGTCTACCGCAAACCCATCCCTCGCGCCTTCCAGAAAGAACTCGACCACCTCGATGGCCACTCCCGCAGGTTCATCGAGATGTCACCCTTCTGCGTGATCGGCACCACCGGGAACGACGGCCGTGCGGACACCTCGCCCCGCGGCGACCCACCGGGGTTCGTGGCGATCCCCGACGACAAGACGCTGCTGATCCCCGACCGCCCCGGGAACAACGTGGTCGACACCCTGACGAACGTCATGGAGCACCCGCACGTGGGGCTGCTGTTCTTCGTGCCGGGCATGAACGAGACGCTGCGGGTGACCGGCACCGCCGAGATCACCGCCGATCCCGCGGCGCTCGAACCACTCTCGGTGGGCGGCAGGGCACCCATCTCGGCCCTGCGGGTCACCGTCAACAGGGTGTTCCTGCACTGCGGTCGGGCGTTGATCCGCTCGCGGCTGTGGGATCCCGAAGCGCAGATCGACCGGAAGGCCTATCCCACGTACGGCCAGGTGCTAGCGGACCAGATCGCCGGCGCCGACGCTGCTGCGATCGACGCCTCCGAGGACGAGGCAAACCGCCATCAGCTCTACTGAGGAAAACACCGTCCTCCAAGTAGTCGACACGGCGACCCCGCAGGCACCGCCGCCGGCTGCCGGCGGCGGTCGATCGGCACACGGGTTCCACACGGCGCCCGCCGGTAGGGTTTCGGCATGACACTCGCAGAAGCACCGCCGGACACCGCAGGCCTCATCTCCGACGCCCAACGAGCCGAGTACGAGGAGAACGGCTACCTGTGCCTGCCGGGCTTCGTCGGACCGGACTGGCTAGACGAACTGAACGCCGTCACCGCCGAATTCGTCGAGGCCAGCCGCGCCGAGACCTCATCGGGCGTCGAGTTCGACCTCGAACCGTCGCACACCGCGGACGCGCCGAGGCTGCGGCGCCTCAACTACCCCGTGGACCGCCACCCGACGTACGCCCGGTTCACGTTCGAGGGTCCGCCCGCGCAGCTCGCCGCGGCGTTACTGGGCGGGCCCGTGCGGTACCACCACTCCAAGCTCAACTTCAAGTGGTCCGGCGGCGGCGCCGAGGTCAAGTGGCACCAAGACATCCAGTTCTGGCCGCACACCGACTTCACACCGCTCACCGTCGGCGTGTACCTCAGCGACGTCGACGCCGACATGGCGCCGATGGGGGTGCTGCCCGGCAGCCAGCGCGGCCCGCTGTATGACCAGTACGCCGCCGACGGATCCTGGGCGGGCGCCATCGGCGAGGCCGACGCGGCGGGGCTCGACCTCGACCGCGTCGTGTACCTCGAGGGCCCCGCGGGGTCTGTGACCGTCCACAACTGCTGCACGATCCACGGCTCGCCGCCGAACGCCTCCCAGCGACCCCGCCCGCTGCTCCTGCAGACCTACTCGGCCATCGACTCCTATCCCGTCGCCCAGATCGGGCTCAACAGCGTCCTCGACTCCCACGGCGGGCGCGTCTGCGGCGGCGAGGCCTCCCAGGCGCTCACCATCAACGGCCGTCCGATGCACGGCGCCCCGGACTTCTCCCGCACCGGACCACCCACGATCTTCGGCTCGCAGAAGAACGAATACACCGGCTGAACGGCAGGGGCGCCGCGGCCGCTCGGCTACTCGGGGCCAAGGCGCGCCGGGGCCGGGCCGTGCGGCGGGTCGGATCCCCACGGGCGACGGCGCTGGACGACCACAGTGCCGGCGATTCGATCCTGCAGGCTGCGCTGGAGTCGCGTGTCGCCGACCATCGGCAGGATGGACAGCACCATCAGCACGGCAGCGAGGACCGGGCCGGCGGCCAGGATGCCCGACGGCGTGCCGCGGCTCAGCGCCGGCAGCCATCCCGGCTTGGCGCCGTCGGAGCGGCGCACGACGTGCAGACCGAGGAGCATCTTGCCCACCGTCCTGCCGGCTGTGGCCACCATGACGGTCTCGTAGAGGATCGGCACCGCAACTAGGAGCGCGATGCGACCCGCGTTCGACAGGGAGGCGCCCGCCAGCACCGCGAGAAGCATCAGGGCAGCGTCCAACAGCCGGGCGGACAACCGCGCCAGCACCGAGCCGAGCGGCTCCCGCAGCAGGAACTCCGGCGGCTCGGACCCCGCCTGCTCCGCTTGCTCCCCATTTTCGGGCGTCTCGTGCGGCGTGCTGCTCGGGAACGGTGGGTCGACCATGGGTGCTGCTCGGCGGCTCGGGTGTCGCTGGCCCCGAGAGTACGACGACGTAGTTGGTGACGCCGGGGCTCAGGCGTCGATCACTCGGCGGCGTCGCCGAGCGCTTCAGAGAGGGTCGGGTGGGCGAAGAGGGTCTCGGAGACGTCGTTCACGGTGAGCCGGGCGGTCACCGCCAGCGCCACCACGGAGATCAACTCGGCGGCCTGGCCGCCCACGATGGACCCGCCGAGCACCACGCCGGTGGCGGGATCTGACACCAGCTTGAGGAAGCCCCGCGGGTCGTTGTTGATGAGGGCCTTAGGCGTGACCGAGAACGGCATCTTGGTGACTCGGATCTTGCGGCCCGTGGCCTCGGACTCCGTTAGGCCCACCTCGGCGATCTCCGGCTCGGTGAACACCGCCGAGGCGGCTTGGCCGTAATCGATATGGCGATGCGGACGGTTGCGGTGCAGCCCCATGGCGTGCTCGGCGATCTTGCGCCCCTGCATCGCCGCCACCGACGACAGCAGCGCCTTGCCGCTGAGGTCACCGGCGGCGTAGATGTGCGGCACCGAACTGCGGCAGTTGCGATCGATGGCCACATAGCCGCCCTCGGCGCGCACGCCGGCCGCCTCGAGACCGAGACCTTCGGAGTTGGGGATGGCGCCGACGGCCAACAGGGCGTGGCTGCCGCGGGCGACCCGCCCGTCATTGCAGTGGACCGCGACGCCGTCCTCCAGGACTTCCACCTCGCTGGCCCGCGCCCCCTTGTAGAGGTTCACCTTGCGGGTCAGGAAGCTCTCCTCGAGGACCGCGGCGACTTCGGGATCCTTGCCCGGCAGCACCTGCTGACGGCTCACGATCAGCGTCACGTCGCTGCCGAAGCTCTTGAACATGTGTACGAACTCCACGCCGGTCACGCCCGAGCCGATGATGATGAGGTGCTGGGGCACTTCGGGCGGCGGGTAGGCCTGCCGGGTGGTGAGCACCCGCTGACCGTCGGGCGCACACCATTCCGGCACCCGCGGGCGGCTGCCGGTCGACAGCACGATCACGTCCGCGGTGATCTCCTGGCGACCGTCGGGCGTCTCAGCCACCACCTCGTTCGGCCCCGCCAGCGACCCGCTGCCAGCGATGATAGTGACCCCCTGGCTCTCCAGAATCTCCCGCAGCGACCGGTTCAGCTGCTCCTGGGTGGACTCGATGTACTCCCGCAGGCCGTCTAGGTCCATCGTCGGTGTCACCGGATCGAGACCCATGCCGGTGGCGCGGGTCACGAACGAGATCACGCCTCCCGCCGCGATCATCGCCTTGGACGGGATGCAGTCCCATAGGTTGGCGGCGCCGCCGAGCACGTCCTTTTCGATCAGAGTGACCTCAGCGCCCAGCCGGGCCGCCACCGACGCGCAGGAGTTGCCGGCCGGGCCACCGCCCACGATGCAGAATCGCAGCGCCCGCACGGCCTCAGACTACCGAGACGCCCAGCGCGGAGCGGTCGGCCTCCAGCATCATCGACACCAAACCCTCGAAGTCCACTTTGGGCTTCCAGCTGAGGTCTCGCTGCGCCTTGGTGGGATCCGCCACGAGGTGGTCCAGCTCGGCGGGCCGGACGAACTGAGGGTCGGAGACCACATGGTCGCCCCAGCGCAGGCCGGCCTGCCCGAAGGCCAGCTCGCAGAACTCGCGCACCGAATGGGCGACGCCGGTGCCGACGACGTAGTCCTCGGGCTCGTCCTGCTGCAGCATCAGCCACATCGCCTCGACGTAATCGCCGGCGAATCCCCAGTCGCGCCGGGCGTCGAGGTTGCCCAGTCGGAGCTCGCCGGTCCGACCCGCCAGAATCTCCGCCACCCCGCGGGTGATCTTGCGGGTCACGAAGGTCTCGCCGCGCCGGGGGCTCTCGTGGTTGAACAGGATGCCGCTGACGGCGAACAGCCCGTAGGACTCCCGGTAGCTGCCCACGAGACAGTGGCCCAGCGCCTTGGCGCAGCCGTAGGGAGAGCGGGGTCGCAGCGGGGAGTGCTCGTTCTGCGGGACCGGCGCGGAGCCGAACATCTCCGAGGAGGAAGCCTGGTAGAAGCGGGCGGACCCACCGACGGACCGCAGAGCCTCCAGCAGCCGCAGCGGACCCAGCCCCGTGGTCTGCATGGTCTGCTCGGGCACCTCGAAGGACACCGCCACATGGCTCTGCGCAGCCAGGTTGTAGATCTCATCGGGCCGGGTCGCCTCGAGGAGTCGCACCAGCGACGCCCCGTCGGTCATGTCCGCGGTGTGCAGGCAGAACCGCCCCGCTGCGGCTGGATCGGCTAAGACGCCCCGCAGCCTGCCGGTGTTGTCCAGCGAGGTGCGCCTCGTCGTGCCATGCACCTCGTAGCCCTTCGCCAGCAGAAACTCCGCCAGATACGAACCGTCCTGGCCGGTGACGCCGGTGACGAGCGCAGTGGGCACGGGCCGATTCTACTTCCCGCCGGGGCGTCGCTCCCCCGCCGGCGGCCGTGTGCGCCGCGCTCGCCGCGGCGGCCGCCCGGTGGGGCGCTAGCGGCGGGAGCGTGTGCCGCCTGTTGCGAAAGTGGCGAATGTGGGCGATGATATGTGTGGCAAGGGGCGGTGACGACTTCGGAAAACAACTCTTCATGCGACATCGCCGCCGGCGCACGGCTTGCGCCGGACGCACCCTCGCTGTGCCCCGACTCTTGGGCGCGCTGGTGCCCAGAGCCCTGCTGGGTCTGCGGCTCGGCGCGCCGGCTGTCCGTTCGCTCCCCGCGGGCTGCCGCTCGCGGCGCGGCGTCGGGCGGCAGCAGCGAGCCCTCGGGCCTGGCCGCCGCGCCGCGCTGGCTGCCACGGTGCCGGCGTTGCTGGCCGCTGCGGCGTGGAGTGTGGTGCCGAGTTGGCCCGCGGTCGCCCAGAGCGCCGGCTTCAGCACCCCCACCCTCGCCGCCGACGATGACGTGACCTTCAGCGGCGCCGGTTGGGGCCACGGTGTGGGCCTCAGCCACCAATCCCTGCCGTCGAGGATCCTCGCCGGCCAGACCGCCGGGGACATCCTGGCCGCCTACTACCCCGGCACGGCGCTGAGCGGCGGTTGGACGCTAGACGACCTGCGAGTCCACTTGGCGGCCGGCAGTCGCAGCCGCTTCCGGCCCCGCGGATCCTTCGAGTTGGTGCTCGACGGCACCGCCGTGTACAGCTCTTCGGCGACCGAACTGTTCACCGTCACTCGAGCCGGCGGCGGCTGGGAAGTGACGACCAACGGCGGGGCGTCGCTCTGCCCCGGGCGGATCTGCGACGGCGACGTGCTGCAGATCAGAACCGCCGACGGCACCGCCGTTGAGACCTCCGCCACCGGCCACTCCTATTCGCGCGGGCAGATCACCCTCACGAAGCTGTCGGGCAACACCTGGTACCGGATCGTGCTGACGAACCTGGACCTCGAGCGGTACCTGCGCGGCGTGGCCGAGGTCCCGCCCGACTGGCCCAGCGAGGCGCTGCGCGCCCAGGCCGTCGCCTCGCGCAGCTACGCCCTCTACGTCGCCCTCGAGAACCGCGGCAGCGACACCTGGCACGCCCCGTACGACCTCCACTCCACCACCATGAGCCAGGTCTACAACGGCAACACGCGTGAACTCTCCCCGCACAACGGGCCGTGGCTGCAAGCGATCGCCGACACCGCCGGACAGGTCCTCACCTACGGCGGCGAGCCAGCCCTGACGCTGTTCACCACCTCCGGCGGCGGCTACACCGAGAACAGCGGGTACGCCTTCAACGAGCAGCACCCCTACCTCCTCGCCGCCCCTGATCCGTTCACCGCCGGCGATCCCTACACGCCGTGGACCCGCACCTACAGCGTGGAGGCCCTGAGCCGCTGGCTCGCCCGAGTTCCTGACACCAACGTCGGCACCCTGCGGCGCATCGAGGTGTCGGGCAACATCAGCGTGTCTGGGCGCATCGACCGGGCCACGGTTCGCCTCGTCGGCTCGGGCTCTGCCAAGTCCGTGTCGGGCTCGCGCTTCGTGTTCGTGCTCAACAAGGGCGCCGAAGCAGACGGCTGGGGTCCGCAGCCGAACGCCGTCGGCCGCGGCGGCCACCTGCTGTCGACGCTGTTCGTCTTCGGCCAGCGCGGGTCGCTGCCGCCGTCGATCACTGACGCCTCGACGCCCACGAGCCCGTCGATCGCCCCGCCCGGTGAGCCGACGGCGCTGTCGCTGACGCCCGGAACGAGGGAGATCGTGGCGAGTTGGCGACCGCCAACTGACAGCGGCGGCGGCCCGATCACCGGTTACCTGCTCACGTGGGTCTCCTCCACGGGAGCCTCGGGCACGATCCCGGTCACCGCCACCACCCGCACGCTGCGCAACCTGGCCGACGGGGCCACTTACACGGTCAGCGTCGCAGCCTCCAACGCGGGCGGAACGTCGCCGTCGGTCACGGCGACGGCCTCGCCACGGGGGATCTCCGGCCCGCCGACCGACGTGTCGCTGAGGAGGGGCGACGGCGTCTTGGTCGTCTCGTGGTCGCCCCCCGCCGGCAACGGCGGCGCGCCGGTGGAGTCATACAGCGTGCATTGGACCGGACCAGACGGCGTCACGAACACCGAACCGGCGCAAGGAACCCAACACGCCATCGGCGGGCTGACCAACGGCACCACCTACACCGTCACCGTCACGGCCCGCAACAGGATCGGCGACTCCGCCCACAGCGAGCCCGCCAGCCGCCGGCCCGGCGCGGTCCCGACCGCCCCCGTGAGCGTGAGCGCCGTCCGCGGCGACGGCATCGTCGAGGTCTCCTGGGCGCCGCCGCTCGGCGACGGCGGCCTCCCGGTCAGCGGGTACGTCCTTGATTGGGTCTCCTCCACCGGCGCCAGCGGGGCCATCGAGACCGCCGGCCGCGGCTACACCATGCAGAACCTCCTAAACGGCGCCACCTACACCGTCACCGTCAGCGCTGTCAACGAGGCTGGCCGCTCCCCGACGAGCAGTCCGGCGAGCGCCACGCCTGCCGCGGCGCCTGCCAGCCCCGACGCCGTGACAGTGGACCGCGGTGACGGGAGACTCAACGTGACCTGGCAGCCACCCGCCAGCGACGGCGGCAAACCGGTGCTGGGCTTCACCGTCGTCTGGACCGCCGCCGACGGCACCACCGGCACGGCGGAGACCACCGCCACGAGCCACACCATCGACGGCCTCACCAACGGCGCCACCTACACAGTGACGGTGACGGCGACCAACGAGATCGGAACCTCGGCCCCCAGCCAGCGAGCGAGCGGCAAGCCGGCGCACATCCCCGGGGCACCGACGGCGGTGAGGACTGCCCGCGAGGACTCCCGGATCATCGTGAGCTGGGATCCTCCGGCCAACGACGGCGGCCTGCTGGTCACCGGCTACAGCCTCCAGTGGGTGGCACCCGACGGCGCCACCGGCTCGGCGGATACGACCGCCACGAGCCACACCATCGACGGCCTCAGCAACGGCGCCACCTACGGCATCACCGTCTCGGCCACCAACGATGTCGGCACCTCGGTCAACGCCGACCCGGTCCGGGCGACCCCGGCGCGGCCGCCCGGCCCCGTGGCCCACGCCGAGATCGCCATCGGCGCCGAGAGCTTGCTGGTCGCCTGGCAGCCTCCGACCGACGACGGCGGCCTGCCGGTTCGGTCCTACACCCTCACCTGGGTGGCGCCGGACGGGGCGGCCACCGCGATCGAGACGACCCACACCAGCCACACCATCGAGGGGCTCGTCGGCGGCGGCGCCTACACGGTCACGATCCTCGCCAACAACGAGACGGGCCCCTCGCAGGCCCCGCTGTCGGCGCAGGCGACGCCGCACCACGCCACCGCCACCGAAGGGCCCGCCACGACGGTCACCACCGCCTTGGCACCACCGAGCGCGGCGACGCCGGACATCTCCATCGGCAACGCGGCGACGGCGGCCGCACCGCCGCCTGCCGCACTGCCAGCGGCGCCTCAACCGGCGCCGTCGCGCAGCCGCGCCTGGTACGACGCGGCGAACGCCGAGACCGCGGTCGTGGTCCTCGCAGCTGTGGGCCTGGTGCTGATCGCCGCGTTGCTCGTGGTGACCCGGCGGCGGCGCGACAGCCTTGAGGAGCGATACGGCCTCGAGGAGGCCGAAGCCGACGTGCTCGACGCCTGGTAGCGACGACGGGCGACCTCGCTCAGCGGTCGGGCGGGGGTTCCAGCGGGGCCGGACCGCAGAGGCCTTCGAGTTCGACCACCCGAATGCGGTCCCGGTTCTCCCAAGTGACTTCGTTGGCCGGATCGGGCCGCACGCGGTACTCGCGGAAGCTCATCTCGGCAGCGTCGAAAGTCAGGAGCCGGCCGCGCAGCACGTCGCCGTAGTCCAAGATGACCTTGAGCGCCTCGAGGGCCTGAATCGAGCCGACGATGCCCGGCAGCACGCCCAGCACACCGGCCTCGGCGCAGCTGGGCGCCAACTCGGCGGGGGGAGGCTCGGGCACCAGGTCGCGATAGGTGGGCCCGCGCCGCGGATCGAAGACGGTCACCATCCCCTCGAAGCGGAAGATCGACCCGTGTACGACGGGGATTCCCCGCTTCACCGAGGCGTCGTTCAGCATGTAGCGCACCGGGAAGTTGTCGGCGCCGTCCACGATCACGTCGTAGCCGTCGATGACGCTGAGAATGTTGTCGGCCCCCAAACGGACGTCGTGGGCGACCACGTTCACGTCGGGGTTGAGAGCCGTGAGTGTCTTCTTGGCCGAGTCCACCTTGCGGTCACCCACCCGGTCGAGGTTGTGCAAGATCTGCCTCTGCAGATTCGAGGCGTCGACCACGTCCATGTCGACGATGCCGAGCGTGCCCACCCCGGCGGCAGCGAGGTAGAGCGCCGCGGGCGAGCCCAGGCCGCCGGCGCCGAGGCACAGGACGCGGGCGTCGAGCAGGCGCAGCTGGCCTTCCTCGCCGACCTCGGGCAGCAGCAGGTGTCGGTGGTAGCGATTGCGCTGCTCGGGGCTGAGCACCTTCGGCACCGCCCATGTTCGGCCCTCGTCCTTCCAGCGGTTGAAGCCGCCGTCCATCGAGGCCACCTGGGCGTAGCCCAGCGACTCCAGCGTCTGCGCGGCGAAGGCCGAGCGCACGCCCCCGGCGCAGAACACCACGATCGGCGTGTCGCGCCCCGGCAGGCGGTTCTCGATGTTGGCCTCCAAGTGGCCGCGCGGGATGTGGATCGCACCGGGGATCGCCCCCTGTTCGACCTCGTCGGGTTCGCGCACGTCCAGGAATGCCGCGCCGGCGTCGCGCAGGCGCTCACCGGTCGACGTGTCGATCTCGGTGATGCTCGATTTGGCGGCGACGAGCAGGTCGCGGAATGTGGCCATCGCTTCGGCTCCTTGAGCGGTCCAGATATCCCGACCAAAAGCCTACCAACTCAGTCGGGAATCGTCTCCCCGGCCATTCGGCGCGAGCAACTTACGCGAATCTTTCTGAATTCACCCCTTGACAAACGCTTGGCTATCTCCTATCTATTCCGCTGCATTCAACTAAAGGCGCTCTGTGGAGCATGTTGGTGCCGAAGGCACCCCACATTCGAATCTCGCGCCAGGAGCGAACTCCATGCAGACCCCACTCGTCACTGTCC
>VXNF01000032.1 GCA_009840735.1 Acidimicrobiia bacterium
CCCCGAACCAAAACGCGAGCCTTTCCGGCCGAATAAATCAGCAGTCTCCTAGGCCCTCGTCACGCAGCCGCTGGGCGGCCACGCGCAGGTTTAGGGGCGCTCGCTCGCCGGCGTCGAGGTCGGGCGCCATCTCCTGCATCAGCTCGATCAGGCGCCGCTCCCGCCTCATCGCTGCGGTGAGCCGGCTGCTCGACGGGTTGCGCACGCCGATGTGGACGAAGGCTGTCAACTGGGTGTCGTTCGTGGCGATTCCGAACCGCTCGAGATCGTATAGCGCGTCCTGTACGTCCTCGGAGTTGAGCCCAGACGCCACCATTAGGGCGTCCGTCGAGATGCTCTCGTCGGCCTTGGCGTTGATCAACTCCGCGGCGACACTCGTCAGGCGGCGCCGGTACTCCGCATCAAGGGGTTTGCCCCGGAGTCGTCGTTGGACCTCCTCTAGGGAACTGACTCGCAGCGACGACGGGAAGACCCGAACGTCGTTCTCCTCGCGGGTTAGCAACTCCGCCTCCTCGAGCCAGGCCACCGCGGTCCGCATCCGCGTGTCGTCGGTGGCCGAGTCCCGTCGAAAAGCCTTCTCCTCGTCCTCGTCAAGGATCTCACCGGAGGTGGCCACGACCTCGCCGCCGCAGCGGTCGCGCCGGTTGAGTGCCCGCAGCGCCCGCAGCACGCCGTGGATCTCGCGTCGGGTGAGCCGGGAGCGTGCGGACATGCCGAACTGCCGCTCCACGTCGTCTGTGGTGTAGAGCAGCACGCAGCGTGCCTGTTCCTGGTCCCTTCCGGCGCGACCGGCCTCCTGCAGGTAGTTCTCCAGTGACGACGGGATGTCGGCGTGGATCACCAGGCGCACGTCGGGCTTGTCGATGCCCATCCCGAAGGCGTTAGTGGCGGCGATCACCCGCAAGCGCCCTTCGATGAAGTGCTGCTGGATGTCCTTCTTCTCCTCCGGCTGCAGCCCCGCGTGGAAGCGGTCGGCGTTGACCTCCAGCAGCTTGAGGAAGTGGGCCACGTCTTCGGTCGCCCTCCGGGTGGCGCAGTAGACGATCGCACCGCCGTCGGCCTCCGGCGGCAGGTAGTGGGTCAGGATCCCGTGGATGTCGTGGTGCTTCATGGCACTGGTGGTCCTGGCCACGTCGAAGTCCAGGTTCGTGCGCTTGCTGCCGCCGTCGAACCTCTTCATCTCGGTGCCGAGGTTCTTGTTGAAGTAGTCGAGGATCTCCTCGGTCACGGCCGGCTTGGCGGTGGCGGTCAGGCACAGCACCGGCGGCACACGTGACTCATTGGCCTTCTCGAGGATGAAGCGCCCCACGTAGCGGTAGTCGGGGCGGAAGTCGTGGCCCCACTTCGACAGGCAGTGGGCCTCGTCCAGCACCCAGGCGCCGATCTCGCGCTGCTGCAGCGCCCGGCGCAGCGAGGGGCTGCGCAACTGCTCTGGGGAGATCAGCAGGATGGCGGCGTCGCCGAGGCGAACCTTCTCCAGTGCCTCGGCCCGCTCGGGCATTGACAGCAGGCTGTTGACCGCGACGCAGGAGGTGATTCCGTGCTTCTCGAGCCCCGCCACCTGGTCCGCCATGAGCGCCACCAGCGGCGAGATCACAACGGTCAGGGCGCCCGTGTTGTCGTAGCGGGACAGTGCCGGGATCTGGTAGCAAAGCGACTTGCCGGTGCCCGTCGGAAGGATCCCGAGCACGTCGCGGCCCTGCATGGCGGCCTCGACGATGGTCTGCTGCAGAGAACGCCCGTCCTCGTCGGCGGGTTTGGACCTGAAGCCGTCGAAGTCGAAGAAGCGCTTGAGTTGCCGGGCAGCGTCGTGGTGGTCCCGGCACCAGGAGCAGTCCCGGTCGGCGCAGGCGTCGTCCCGTAGGCGCCGCACCAGCCGCGCCGCCTCCGGGAACTGATGACGCACCCACGGAGGCATCACCGACTTGTCCCCCGACACTGAGAGCCACGCCAGCGCATAGGCGAGCGGCCAGCCGTGCTCGGCGGCGTCGGCGATGAGGTGGCGGGCTTGGGAGTGGCAGGCGATCCCCTTCAGGCAGGTGCGGATGGCGTCACGCGCCTCAGTGATGTCCGGCCGGGGCGAGCCGCGGAGGGTCTCGAAAACCAGGTCGAAGCCCGGCGAGCCGTCGGCTGTGCTGAGCCAGTGCCAAGCATCGATCAGGTGCGGGGGAGTCTCGAGTAGCTGTTTCTGCTGGTCCTCGAACACCCGCAAGGCGAGGATCGCGTCGAGTTTCGGGTCGTTGCGGCGGTCTCGCTTGAGTTGCCCGTCCTGATAGTGCTTGACGAGGTGGTGATACGGGTTACGCGGGAACGCCAAGGGGTTGAGCCACAGCGTGTCTACTGCCGGCATCTTCAGCAGCCGCAGTCCGGGGCTGGCCGCCTGCAGACGGGGAAGGTCGAACTTGATGAGGTTGTGGCCGAGCACGAAGCTCGCCCCGTCGGCGAGATCGTCGAGGTCGGCCAGCACTTGATCGCGACTGCGGCCTTGCTGGGGGAACACAACGGATCCGCCGCTGTCAGGTCGTTCGCCGGCGAACGCGTGGATGCGCCCGGTGTCTTTGGTGACCTCAAGATCAATTGAGAGACAGCGAGACAACTCGCTGACACGCGTGCGCAAAGCGCAATCTCCGGGTTATGCGGCCCAGCGGCGGAAGAGCATAGCGAGCAATGAAATCGCACTCGGGTCGGGGCGCCGTGTCTAGGTCATGACCTCCGTCTGATGATCGCTCTTGTGCGATCATGGTGCGTGTTGCTGAGAGATGCGGACGCAGCGATCCGTGAAGGGAGAGATGATGGCGAATCGCTCGCGGTGGGAGGACGTCAAGAGCAGGCGCGGTCAGCCGTCCGCTGAGACGCGGGCGGGGATCGAGCAGGACCTTGCGTTGGGGCAACTCATCTACGACCTGCGTGTGGCGGCAGGGCTAAGCCAGCGTGAGTTGGCTGAGCGCATGGGGACCACGCAGTCGGTGATCTCGCGGCTTGAGGAGGGTGGCGGCGTGCGCAATCGCATCGACACGCTCGCCCGGGTCGCGACGGCGCTGGGGCGGCACCTGGTTCTGTCGTTCCCAGCCGAGATGCCCGACCATCTGGAAGACGCGGTGCGAGTCGCCTGAGGCGGTCTGAACATCCCGCGCCAGCGGGACACCATCTATTGACAACCCCGAATTCGTCGCTGGCGCTGTCACAGGCATGAGCCATAGTAGGGCGACGAGAGCCGAGGCTGGCTGCGAATCTGGTGACTAGTCTCCGTGTTCGCGGACACTGCGCTCGCAGGTGGGGTATATCATTCCCCGCTGACAACCGAAGCGCCCATGAAGTTCGGTTGCCAAACATCACAAGCCACGTCTCGAGTTGAGGGGGAGAAGTGCACCAACAGGGCGGCACAATAAAGGAGGCATTGGAGAGCATCGCCTCGCGTGGTTACGTATTACCAGCAATCCAAAGGGAGTTTGTATGGCGGCCAGAGCAAGTATGCAATCTCTTTGACAGCGTGATGCAGGGCTACCCCTTTGGGGAATTCATGTTTTGGAGGGTCGAGGCGGAGAACGCCGGTCAATACCGTTGGTACGACTTTGTTCGAGACTACCATCAAAGAGACAATCCGCATTGCCCTGAACTCGGACCAATCTACGACAAGCCATTAACTGCCGTGCTTGATGGCCAACAGCGGTTGACAGCCTTCAACATCGGCCTCCGCGGTTCTATGGCTATCAAACTGCCCTACAAGTGGTGGAATAGTTCGGATGCCTTTCCCAAGAGGGTGCTGGCACTTGACTTGTTGGCGCCTCCTGACCCTGATGAAGAAGGCAGCCGCTACGTCTTCGAGTTCGTCAATGAGGACCGCATCGGCTTGAGGGACACTCACTTGTGGTTCAGAGTGTCTGACATCATGAGCTTTCCTACGGAGAACCCCGGCCCAGACATGTTTGATTGGATATCTGACGTAGGCCTCGACAGTGAGCGACAGCGCGTAGCTTTTCGCACGCTGAATCGACTCCACCAAGCCATCTGTGTCGACCCCGTCGTCGCATACTATGAAGAAAAGAGCCAGGACGTTGAGCGAGTCCTCAATATATTCATACGGTGCAATAGTGGTGGGACACCCCTCTCGTACTCCAACCTTCTCTTGAGCATCGCGGTGTCGCAATGGGACACCCTTGACGCGAGGAGTGAAGTCCACGGATTAGTCGATGAAATGAACAAGGTGAGGGCCGGATTGCTTTTCAACGCCGACTTCGTTCTGAAGGCTGGACTAATGCTTACCGACATCGCTAGCGTGGGATTCAAGGTTGAGAATTTCACACACGAGAATATGGCTATCTTGGAGAAGAATTGGCAAGATATCCGTCAGACATTGTTAGAAACTGTAGAACTGGTGGATAGCTTCGGTTTCGACAGCCGGACGATCCAGGCCACTAATTCGCTGTTGCCTATTGCATACTACCTCTACTTGAAAGGCGCGCCGCGAGACTTTGAAACAAGTGACCGTTTTCTCGATGACCGTAGAGTCATTCGGGGTTGGCTTACCCGTTCCATCCTCAAGGAATCGGGGATATGGGGCAGTGGATTGGATACCCTACTGACCGCACTGCGGGAGGTGATCCGTGATTCGGGAGGGTCGGACTTCCCTGCTTCTGCACTTCGCCGAGTGATGGCCCAAAGGGGCAAAACGCTGGACTTTGTCGAGGAAGAAATAGAAGATCTGGCAGATATGAGGCTGGGAGACCGGCGTATATTTCCGTTGTTGACCATGCTATTCCCTCGCTTGGAGTCCCGAGACGGTTCTGACATTGACCATGTGTTCCCAAGGAGCAGGTTTACTCCAAGTCGTCTGAAGACTGCATGCATTGCAGAGGATCAGATTGAAGCATTCCGGGATAGCTGCGACCGCTTGGCGAATCTCCAGTTGCTGGACCGCTCCGTCAACAACGAGAAGCGTGCTACACTACCGGCGGACTGGCTGGACGCCCATTGCCCGGATGATGAAGCCCGGCAGGATTACTGTGACCGTCATTTGCTGGGCGATGTTCCGAGAGTGATCAAGGACTTCGCAGACTATTACGACACTCGCCGACAGAGGCTTCGGAACCGTATCGCAGACCTAGTGAACGCCGTGTAACGGAGTACTCCGGCGCGTTGGCAGGTGCTCTCCGATCCCGATGGAGCCCTGCCGATCAGCTGATCGCGGCGAGCGCCATCGTTGCGCGCCGCCAACTCGTCACCTCCGACCGGAAGATCCTGGACTGGGCGACCGGACGTACCGGGGCCAGCTGTCTCGACGCCCGGATCTAGCCGGCGTGGTGCAGTTTTGACGACCTCTTGTCAGAAATCGCCGAAAAGTGACGGTGGACCGTGCAGAACTCCGGTTGATCCGCGACCCGTGGCACGTCCTGGGTCCGGGGAGCAGTGGATGTCTACATTTTGTAGACTCTTCTCGTGGCCAAGACGACGACGATCCGGGTCGATAGTGGGACGCATGCGCAGCTTCAGGCTTTGAGCCGGGATGCGGACATGTCGCTGATCGACACGGTGCGGGCCGCGGCTGAGGCGCTTCGCCGGGAGCGGTTTGCTCGTCGGGCTGTCGGCGAGCTTGCCGCGCTGCGCGAGGATGCCGCCGCCTGGGAGGACTATCTGGGCGAGGCGGAGTCCTCCGCGGTTGGCGATGGCGTCGGTTGACGAGTTCTGGCTGGTCGACTTCGGCACGCCGTATCCGGCCGAACCCGCACACCACCGTCCGGCTCTGGTCGTCGGACCGCCCGAGGTGTTCGGATCTGCGTTCCCTTTCGTCATCGTGTTGCCGTTGACCTCCACCCGGCGTGAACTCTCGTTCCACATCGAGGTCGAAGCGTCCCCCGAGACCGGACTTGCCGAGACGAGCTACGTGCAGTGCGAACTCGTCCGCTCGGTGAACCGCGACCGTCTCGTCCACCGACTTGGGATGATCGACATCGAGGGGAGCCGCCGCGTCACCGACGTGCTCCGGATGCTGCTCGGCCACTGAGCGCCGGCGACGTGCTCACTAGGCTGGGCTACTCGGCTCTGGGGGAGTGACCTTGATCATCCTCGCAAACGGCAAGACGAACGAGGTCGCCCAGCGGACCGATGCCAACGGGGCTCTGTGGGTGCGGCTCGACGAGTTGCGTGGCGCCACCGGGTGGCAGATGAAGCCGGAAGGCGCGTGCCTGGGCGAGTTGTGCGTTCCGCTGCCGCCGAACAGGCGTGAGGACTGGATCGCCGACGCCGACGACTGGGTGTGGTTCTGCTACTCGGAGTTCGCGGACATGATCGGCCAGAAGCACGTGCGCGACGGCGACGTGTGGAGCCTCGGGTCGGTGCCCGAAGTCCGTCGCGCCGGGCTGGAATCGGCGATCGCCCCCGACTTCGAGGTGATCGAGCGCAACGGCGACACGTTGCGGCTCTCGGACCTGCGTGGCCACAAGGTGGTGCTGTTCACCTGGTCGTCGTGGTGAGGGTGCCGCATCAGCCTGCCGGTCTGGCAGGAACTGTACGAATCCATCGGCCCCGACCGGTTCGAGTTGATCAGCGTGGCGGAGGACTCCGGCGGGCCCAAGGCTGTGGACAAGTGGTTCGACCGGGCCTCGCCGACCTACCGGTGCGTCGTCGACCCGACACACCAGATCAGTTCGCTGTTCGGCTGGGTGAACGTGCCGTCGGCCGCGTGGATCGACGAGGACGGGCGCATCGTTCGCAGCGCCGAAGGGGTGTACCCGGCTGAGACGACCTACAGGTTCGGTATCGGCAAGGTCCGCCTCGGCGACAAGGCCTTCGCCCGGGCCACCCGCGACTGGATCGAGCGGGGAGCCGACAGCGAACACGTCTGGTCGAGGGAGGGGTTGGCCGAGCGGCTCAAGCCCGTCGACGACGACACGCTGCTGGCGGAGGCGACATTCAAGCTGGCGCTGCACTTCGAGGCGACCGGCGACAGCGCCCGGGCGCGGCGGCACTTCGCCACCGCGGAACGCCTGGCGCCGGACAACTGGAACTACCTGCGGCAGGGCTGGACGCACACGGGAACCGCCTACGCCTACCTGAAGGTACTGAGGCGGACGAACCGCCTGCGCAAGACCTCCGACAAGCGCTACTACGACCCCATGGGGTTGCCCGACGAGAACTACCGCCGGTTCGTCGAGCCCGAATGGTTGTGGACACCTGCCGTCCGCCACCTCAAGCAGCTGTTCCGCCGCTAGAGGCCTGGTCGCGGAGGCCGTCGGCGTCGGCGGCGAAGTACATCGGCACCGGCGCCAGGCCCAGCAGGCAACCCCGAAATCGGTCCCGCACGGTGGGCTCACCCACGAGGTTCCTCCGCGTCCGCCTGCGGTAGGCCGAGCAACCACTCGACTACCGCCGAGGAGTCCAGGACGATCACCGGGCGTCGCGTTCGGCGCGCACCGCGTCGGCAGCCGACTCGGTGACGCAAACTCGATCGAAGCTGGCTACGAGTTCGGCGAGTTCCCGTGTGGTGGGTCGCCGCATGGCGCGCCGCAGTTCACTGAGCGCGTACTCCGACAGCGACTGGCCTTCGAGCGCGGCCCGAGCCTTCAGTTGGCGGTGGAGTTCATCGGGCACATTGCGAATTTGCAAGGAGGTCATGCAATCAGCATAGCTCCATGCACTTTGCACTACAACCCGAGCTATCTGGTGTCACGATGGCGTTCCGCATCGTCGGCCGATCGGTCGCCGTGATGCTGATCTGCTGGCCCCATGTCTGCACAGCCGATCGTTGTGCTGCCCAGCCCTCGCCGGTGTCACCAGTCGTATATCCCGCGGCGTCAATCGCGCCGTCCCGAGGCTGAGACGCCGCACCGCTAACGTGATCCGCATCGGGCTCGGCCACCCGACCTCAGCGGGTCATGTACGAGCGAGCTTCGTTCCTGGTTGGGCGACTTTGGACCTTAGGTTCAGGAATCAGGGTGGTTGCTTGCCGGGATTCGAGAACGCGATCTTAGGTTGAGCATCCCCTCAGGGTCGGCGTCGGGTGGGCGTAGAGTTCGGTGGTGAGTGAAGCGCCGCTTGTGGCGGAGGCCGCGGCGGACGCGGGGAGGCGCAGCGAGTTGTCGCTGGGGATCGCGGCGGGGGCAGTGGCGGTGACGGCTTGGGGCTCCTCGGGCATCATCGTGCGCTTCTTGGACATGGGCGCGCTGGCCATCATGGCCTACCGGTACCTGCTTTATGCGGTCGTGATGGCGGTGCTGCTGGCGGCCCGGCGGACGCCAGTCACTTGGGCGGGCATGCGGCATTCGTTGTGGGGCGGCCTCTCGCTGGGAGCGGTCACGGGCCTGTTCATCGTCGCCGTGCAGCGCACCACCATCGCCAACGTCACCATCATGGCCGCGCTTCACGTCGTGGTGGTCTCGACGGCCTCCGCGCTGTTCCTCGGGGAGCGGATGCGCCGGCGCGACATCGCCTTGGCGGTGCTAGCGATGGGCGGCGTGGCGGTGGTGGCGTTCGGATCGACGGGCGACGAGAACTGGTCGCTCGGCGGCGACCTGGCAGCGGTCGGCGCGCTCGGGGGCTGGGCGTTCTATTTTTTCGCCACACGGCGCGCCCAGATGCAGGTGCCGACGCAGCAGTACACGGTGTGCGTGGCGATCTACGTGGGGGTGCTCAGCCTGCCCGCGGCGGCGCTGGCCGGCCAGGACTTGTCGTGGCCCGCCGCCGAGGAGTGGATGTGGCTCGCGGTGCTGGCCTTCGGGATGGGGATCCTGGGCCACAACGCCATGAACTGGTCGCTGCAGCATGTGCCCCTGTGGCTGGCTTCGACGCTGTCGCTGCTCACGCCGGTGGTGGCTTCGGCGCTGGCCTGGCTGGTCTTTGAGGAGGCTCTCTCGGGGTGGCAGATGCTCGCCATGGCAGTAGTGGTGGCGTCGCTGACGATGATCGTGCGCGCCCAGGCGCGGCCGCAGGCCGGTGGGCGAGCAGCGGCTAGGCCCGCCAAGGCCGCAGGCGACAACCCGGCGTAGCGTGCCCGCCGGGGCGCCACCGACCGGGCTCGCCGGCGCGCCCGGCGCGCCGGCGGAAGACGCGGCTTCCGTGGCACACTGAACTCGTGAAGTTCCTCGCGATATCCGCGCTGGTGGTCGCCCTGGTGCGCTGGCTCCGCCGGCGCAGCTAGCCGGAGGCGTCGCGTCTCCCAAGTCCCCGTCGGCCCTCGTCGGGGCCATGGGCGGGGGCTTGCACTTGGTGCCGCACGTCTGACCGGACCGCCGGCTCAGGCGTCTGGGTCGATGCCGGTCGGGCGGTGGCGGGTGTTGATGAGGCGGACCGTGCCAGAACGTGAGCGCATCACCAGCGACTGCGTCGAGACGCCCCACGGGTGAAAGTCCACGCCCCGCAGCAGGTCGCCGTTGGTCACGCCGGTGGCGGCGAAGAAGCAGTTGTCCCCGGCTACCAGGTCGTCGATCTCCAGCACTTGCTCGAGGTCGTACCCGGCCGCCTCGGCGGCGGACCGCTCGGCACTGTCCCGCGGCCACAGCTTGCCCTGCATGTCGCCGCCCATGCACTTCAGCGCAGCGGCGGAGATCACACCCTCGGGCGTCCCGCCGATGCCGAACAGGATGTCGGCGCCCGACTCCGGCCAGGCGGTGCTGAGCGCGCCGGCCACGTCGCCGTCGGGGATTAGGCGGATGCGCGCCCCCGCCTCCCGGACTTCGGCGATGAGCTCGTCGTGGCGCGGGCGGTCGAGGATCACGGCGGTCAGGTCGGTGATCCTCTCACCGGTGGCGGCGGCCACCCGGCGCAGGTTCTCCGTCGGGGACGCCTCGATGTCGATGTGCCCGGCCGCTTGAGGGCCCACGGCGATCTTGTTCATGTAGACGCAGGCGCCCGGGTCGTACATCGAGTTGCGGTTCGACACGGCGATGACCGCCAGAGCGTTGCCGCGGCCGAGCGAGACGAGGGTGGTGCCGTCGACGGGGTCGACTGCGACGTCGCACAGCGGCGGCGAGCCGTCACCCACCCGTTCGCCGTTGAACAGCATGGGGGCCTCGTCCTTCTCGCCCTCGCCGATCACCACGACGCCGTCCATGTGCACGTCGCTCAGGGCTCGGCGCATGCCGTCCACCGCGGCGGCGTCGACGCCGATCTTGTCGGCCCGGCCCATCCAGCGGGCCGCCCCGATGGCCGCCGCCTCGGTGACCCGCACCAGTTCGAGCGCCAGGTTGCGCCCCGGCTGGAAGTCCACGCCCGCACACTACCGACCCGGCCCAGCGCCGTCGGGGGAGCCCGGGGGCAGTCGGCGAGACTCTGGGGCCCGGGGAGGCTCCGGGGCCTTGCTGCTGGCGGAGGTGCGTTGGGGAACGGCGCCGGGCGTGTCAGCATGGGGGACATGGTTGTTTGCAGCAGCGGCCCCAGCTCTCCCGAACCGCAGGCGTGGTGTTTCCAGTGCGGGGCCGGCTACGCGGCGGAGGTGGCAGCCTGCGTGGAGTGCGGCGTCGCCACGGTCCCCGAGCCGCCCACCGAGGTGGCTGACGTTGGCGCGGCTGACGAGGACCAACTCGAGTACGACCTGCACGAGTACTCCTCGCAGTCCCGGTCGATGATGGCGAGCCTGCTGCTGGGCGCCGCCGTGCCCCACGCCTGGCAGGGCGCGGTGCTGGTCGTGCGGGAGGCCGACGAGGAGCAGGTGGACGGCTTCGTGGAGGCCGTCCACCAGGCTGCCGCCCCGGCGCTGCCGGAGGACGCCCCGCGGGTTGGCTACGCACTCTCCGACTTCGACGACGACTACGTGAGCCGCCTCACCGGCGCTCTCGACGCCGCCGGCATCGCCTACGGATTCGACGAGGACGGGGATCTGGAGGTCGCCGCTGCCGACGAGGCTCGGGTGGAGGGCCTCTTCGACAAGCTGGAGGGCGATGACGGCGAGGCGTCTACGGGCGAGTTCGGTCCAGGACTCGACGGGACAGACGCCCACGATGTGCTGTCGCTTCTTTTTGTGGCGAGTGACCGTCTGCAGCGCAACCCCCGCGACCGCAAAGGCAACCGCAACCTGGCCCGCGGCGGTGAGGAGATCCGCCAACTCGCCCTGCCGTTCGGTTTCGAGGCCCGCACCTGGCGGGCCGTGTTGAACCAGGTGAACGAACTGGTCGACATCGCCGGCAGCGACGCCACGCAGGATGAGATCGCCGCCGCCGCCGCAGCGACCCGCGCCGTGCTGCGAGACCTGGTTTAGGCACCGCACGTCAGCGGGGGCCGTTAGTTTGAAGCGGTGATCCTGGCGGAGTTGGTGACTTTCCACTCGCGGGCGGTGGTGCCAACCCGGCGGGTGGCGGTCGGCGACAGCAAGCTGCCTCTGGATCCGCCGTTGCGTCCGGGCGCGGTGCTGCTCGCCGGCGTCGTGGGGCGACACCTCGAAGGCCTCGACGAGGACTCTCTCGACGACCTGCACCTGCTGATCGGACAGATCGCCCGCGGCGAGCGCATCCGCCAGCCCCGCCTGCGGCACCGATTGCAGGAGGACCGCATAGGACTGACCCGAAGCCGCCACCGCCTCGTGCGCTTGAGCAACGGCCAGACGTGCTTCGAGTTCAGCGACCGGGGCGGCTCGGCGGCGCAGTACGTGCTGGGTGCCACCTACGCCGCCCGCCGACTGCCGGAGTCTGCGCGCCACGAGGCGCTGGCGGCGGTGCGGCGCGTGCTCGCCTGGCCCGGCGGCAGCGACGGCGAACTGCTGCGCTTCCTGGACGGGCATCGAGAGGCGCCGGCGTCGGTGCCTGAGGACCGAACCTGGGCCCTGGGGGTCCTAGAGCTGCAATCGCTCGACGGACTCGTCGCAGCGGATGTGCAGAAGCGCTTCCGGCGCCTCGTCGCCACCGCGCACCCCGACACCGGCGGCGCCGACGGCGAGGCTGGCGCACGGATCAGCGACCTGGTGGAGGCGCGGCGGATCCTGCTGTCGTGAGCGAGGCGTTGGGCGCCGCCAGGGGCGTGCTCCTGGCGCCCGGCGCCGGCGGCGACCCCGACCATCACACCCTCGTCGCCTTGGAGCGGGCGCTGGAGCCGCTGCCGGTGCGACGCGTGGGCTTCGGCTACCGCAGCGGCGGCCGCCGGGTGCCACCGCCGCGGGCCGAACGGCTGGTGCCGCACATCGCCGAGCAGGCGGCGGCGCTGTGCGCCGAGGAGTCCATCGATCCGGCCAGCCTGGTGCTGGGCGGGCGCTCCATGGGGGGCCGCGTCTGCTCGCTGGCGGTGGCCGACGGGTTGGCTGCGGCCGGTCTGATCCTGCTCAGCTACCCGCTGCACCCGCCCCAGCGGCCCGAGCAACTGCGGGTGGCCCACTTCGGCCGCCTGACGGTGCCATGCCTGTTCGTGAGCGGCGACCGGGACCCGTTCGGCACGCCGGAGGAGTTCGCCGCCCACACAGCCGCCATTCCCGGTGCAGTCACCCGCGTGCAACTCGCCGGCCGCGGCCACGACACCCGTCCGAGCGACGACGATGCGGTGGTCGCGGCGGTGCGCCGCTGGCTGGCGGGCCCGGCCGGCTGAGCTGTCTCACGTCGCCGGCACCCGCTCGCCTCAGCCGGCGGCGCTCGGTGGAGGCTCGGCGTCCCGGTCCTCAGGGTTAAGGTCCTCGAGCACCCGCGAGGCCGTCTCAGGGAACCTCCACAGCACCAGCAGCGCCAAGGCCAGCGGCGCGCCGGCCACCATGGCGAATACCTGCCAGAAGTCGCCCCCGGCGTCGGTGAAGCGACCCACGATCTGCAGGCCGATCACCGAGCCCAGCACGCCCAGAACCGTGATCTGGCCGTTTGATCGGGCGCGGCTGGCCGTTCCGAACAGCTCCCCTCCGAAGGCGCCCATCACCGGGACCGTCGCGGCGCCGAAGATGCCCGCCAGCACACCCCACATCCACATCGGCCAGCCGCCCTGCGCGTAGCGCAGCACGATGAACACCGCCGCGGCCACGAGGCCCACCGCACCGATCCGGCGGCGCCCCCGCACGTCGGAGAACCGCCCGCCGATCAGCACGCCGATCGCCGCGGGCGTGTTGATCGACAGCTGGAAGACGGTGATGTCGCTGGCGGAGAAGGCGCGCTCGGAGCGCAGGAACTCGTTCAGGAACTGCGACGCAGGTGCCGAGAACATCGAGAACAGCAGTGCCCCGACCCCCAGGAGGGTGAGGCGCCGGGTCCGCCTCGCCCGCCGCTGGGCGCCGGGTCCGGGCACGGGCCGATCAGCGCTGCCCGTGCCGGTGGCAGCCTCGCCGGGACCCCCTCCATGCACACCGGGTCCCCGGTCCGTGCTGGCCGCTGGCTGCGGGGCGGCGGAGTCACCGAGAGGCGCCTGGGGCCGTCGAAACCGTCGACTCTCCGGGAGCCGGCGGGCGCAGAACAACAGCAACGGTAGCGCCAGCAGGGGCGTCAAGAACAGGGTGCGCCAACCCCGCAGCCCCAGATCGGCGAGCGGCAGCAGCCAGACCACCATGCCTGACCCCAGACCGGCGGCCAGGGTCAGCACCGACACCGCGTAGGCGCGGGCGCCGGCGGGGACCTCCTCCGCGGAGATGACGACGAGGAGCACGAACATCGCCGTGGAGAGGCTGCGGGAGACCATCTGGCTGGCGCCGTAGCTCCACACGCCGACCGAGGCGGCGCCGGCGGCGGCGATCAGGCAGCCCACCGTCGCGCTGAACAGCAGGATCGGACGCCGCCCCCGGCGATCCGCTACGACGACGAGAGCCAGCGCGATGAGCACGCCCACGCGCACCGCGGCAAGAGTGTTGCCTTGCGTGGCCAGCCCGGCGTCGAACTCGTCGAAGGCGAACGTGATGGTCTGGCTCAGCAGCGTGCCCAGATAGCCGGCCACCACCGAGAGCAAGCACAGCACCCCGAGGACCTGCCCGGACCGGGCATCGAGCCGCTCGGCGGGGGCCCAGAAGGGTTGTGTCCCGTCACGGCGGGGCCGGCGCAGCTCCCGGTTTGCCAGCGGTGTGATGAACCAGCCCCACACCGGCACCGACAGCCGGTAGGAGATGTGCTGGCGGACGAGGCACTCCTCGTCGCCGCGTTCGAGGATGTGGACGGTGCGCCGGTAGTGATCAAACGGTCCATCCACCGCCCCGAAGGCCGCCTCGGCAGCGGGCGCATCGGGCGGCGCTTCCCCATGGGCCGAATCGTCCATCACCTCGACCACGACGTCGGATCGAGGGTGGAGCAGGCGCTGCAAATCCTCCGGGCTGCACGCGGCGGTGCAGGTCAGGCGAGGCAACCGAGCCCCTATCGCCAGAACCCGGGCATGCGCCGAGCATACTTGAGGCGATGGATCCGACCGGGGACACCACAGCGGTCGCCGCCGGCCGCCAGGACACCGCCCGAGGGGCGCCGAAGGGTGCTGCGGTGCCCGGGGCGATCCGCGTGCGGCCCGGCGAACCCCTCGCGGGTGAACTGGAGATCGGCGGCGCCAAGAACAGCGTCCTGAAGCTGCTGGCGGCCACCACGTTGGCGCCGGGTCGCTTCACGCTGCGCCGGGTGCCCCGCATCGCCGATGTCGCCACCATGACAGAACTGCTCGCGAGCTTCGGTTGCCGGGCCTGGTTCAGCGATCGCCATGTCGTGCAAGTCGAGGTGCCGGAGCGGCTCACGCCGCACGCCTCCTACGAGCTGGTCAGCCGGATGCGGGCCTCGATCTCCGTGCTGGGCCCGCTGCTGGCCCGCTGCGGCGAAGCCACGGTGGCGCTTCCGGGCGGCGACGACTTCGGCGCCCGTCCGATCGACATGCACCTGTCGGCCCTGGAGCGCTTGGGCGTGGACGTCGAAGTGAGCCACGGTTACGTGCAGGCTCGAGCGCCGAGGCTCAAGGGCGGCGAGGTGACGCTGCAGTGGCCGAGCGTGGGCGCCACGGAGAACGTCATGATGGCCGCCGTCGCCGCCGACGGGCGCACCGTGATTGAGAACGCCGCTCGGGAGCCCGAGATCGCCGACCTGGCGGCGTTTCTGAACCGCATGGGCGCCGAGGTGCTCGGCGCCGGCAGCCCGACGATCACCATCAACGGCGGCGGACCGCTGGCCCCGGTGGATCACGCCCCGATCCCGGACCGCATCGAGACGGCGGTCTTCCTGGCGGCGGTGGGCATCGCCGGCGGCGAGGTCACGCTGCGCGGCGCACAGCCCGGCCACCTGCGGATGCTCTGCGACAAACTCGGCGAGATGGACCTGCGCACCTCCACCGTCAAGGGTGGCATGTGGGCGATGGCGCCGCACCGGCTGCGGGCCGCCGAGATCGTCACCTTGCCGTACCCGGGCATCGCCACCGACTACCAGCCCCTGCTCGTGGCGATGCTGAGCCTCGCCGAAGGGGTCGGCCTCGTGACCGAGAACGTCTTCGCCAACCGTTTTCGCTACGTGGGCGAGCTGCTGCGCATGGGCGCGGACATCCGCGTCGAGGGGCGCTGCGCCATCGTGCGGGGCCGCGAGCGGCTCTCCGGCGCCCCGGTTCGGGCGACGGACATCCGCGCCGGGGCGGCTCTGGTGGTCGCTGGCCTCGGCGCTGCGGGCGAGACGATCGTCCGCGGCACCCACCACATCAGCCGAGGCCACGACGACCTCGTGGGCAAGTTGCAGTCCCTCGGCGCGGACGTCGACTGGGTGCCGGAAGGGTAGAGACCCCGCGACCCGAGCCCCGGTGCCGTCCCGGGGACCGCGCAGGCCCGGAATGGCGCTCGGCCCGCTACTGGAGCGCTGTCTCGCCCTGTTCGCTCGCCGCCTCTTGGGCCTCGCGGCTCAGGCGACGGCGGACGAGCGCCACGACCCCGACGATGGCGGCTATCGGGCCGATGATGATGAGAATCTCGTCCCAGCCGCCCTGGTGGGCGAGAATCGACGTGGCGATCATGTGGTCTCCGCAGCCGCCTACAGGCCAGCGATCACTGTAACCGCAGCAGGTGGCGGGGCGGGCCGGGGCGCGGG
>VXNF01000077.1:0-1003 GCA_009840735.1 Acidimicrobiia bacterium
AAGACCGGGAACGGGTAGAACGGGAGATCGCCCGGGCGCCCAACCCCGTCGGCACAGTCCAGGCGAACCCGCGAGCCCGCACGGTGGACCGCACCCCCGACGGGAAGATAGACCAGGTGCTGCTGCACTGCGGCATGCACGACTTCGAGCCGACCGACCGCGAGAACTACCCGACAGACTGGACCACCATAGTCGGCGACCCGTCGCCGTCGCGCCTGACCGTGCTCCAGTTCGAGGAGTTCAGGCGGAGCTACACCGAGGTGTACGCCGAGAATGACAAGACAATAAGCACACTGGCCGACCGCGGCGCTCCGATCGGCTGCAAGCTGATCGACGAGCGCGGCGCCGTGAAGCTCGAGTGGGACGACAACGACAACGACGGCGTCCGGAATATCAGCGAGCTCCGGACGGTCACGGAGACGACCCCAGGCGGCGACGTAACCGTCTTTGTGAACGCGCCCGCGACGCGGCCGCTGCTGCAGAGCTGCCCCTACGGCTTCCAGTGGAAGGGGCGGGAGTGCGTCATCCCCAAGACCAACGCCGAGTACGCACCCAGCAGCACCGAGACCCGGCATCCGAGCATCACCTCACCGGAGCAGAGCCTTCCCACGTACGAGCCGCCCACCCAGCAGCAAATCGACCGCTGCGAAGGCGACCGGTTCTGCCTCGACCGGCTCGAAATCAACGCCCTCAACGCCTACGACCGCGAGATGGAGCGCTACTCGGCCAAATGGGCCCGCTACGAAAAGGAACTCGATAAGCTCGAGGCCTCCGGCGAGCCGTTCTGGAGCTGCATCCCCTTCGACGAGTGGGAAGAAGCCGTCCAGGGCGACTTCAACTCACACACCAGCCGCTGCTACCTCGTCGAGTACGCACCCGCCGACTCGTAACCCCCCACCCGCACAATCACCCTGGGCCTGTGAGTTATACACATCTCCGAGCCCACGACACAAGAGGCAAGAGGGGTTGGGGGGGTGGGGGTTGAAAAAAAAAGGGGGGGGGG
>VXNF01000077.1:1013-5529 GCA_009840735.1 Acidimicrobiia bacterium
TCTCCGCGCCCCCCCCCGCCCCCACCCCCCCCCCCACCCCCCCCCCCCCCCCCCCCCCCCGGCCGCGCGCGCCCCGCCCCCCCCCAGCCGCGTCCAGCGCCAGCCACCCCCTCCCAGCCTCCCAGCCAGCAGGTCAGCACTTCGGCAAACTGCTGATTAGTGCAGGGAGAAACTGTCGAATAGCGAAGCGGCAAACCGTCGATTAGTGCAACGGCAAACTGTCGATTAGTACTACTGTGACGCTGTGCGCACCGTCGCGCGGCTCATGCAAGCCCGCATCGAGGAGTCCTTGGACCACTTCCGGGTGGTCGTGCTGCACGGTGCCCGACAATGCGGCAAGTCCACGCTCGCCCGGCTGGTGGCCGAAGAGCGGCGCGGCACCTACGCGCCGCTGGACAACGACGCCGTCCGTCAGGCGGCCCTGGAGGATCCGCGAGGGTTCCTGCTGCAACAGGCCCACCCCCTGGTGGTCGATGAGATCCAACTCGGCGGGGACAGGGTGGTGCGGGCGCTCAAACAGGTGGTCGACGCCGACCCGGCACCGGGGCGGTTCCTGCTGACCGGCTCAACGAACTTCCTGACCGTCCCGACGATCAGCGAGACGCTGGCCGGGCGGATCCAGCTGCTGCGCCTCTGGCCGCTCTCCCAAGCCGAAGTCGCCGGTACCGCCCCGGCGGGGCTCGGGGCCTGGTTCGAGGGCAGCGACGCGCCCGCGGCACCGGCTCGCTGCGCCGCCCCGCCGAGGATCTCGCGCCGCGACTACCTGGAGCTCGCCTGCCGGGGCGGCTACCCCGAGGTCTTGGCCCTGCCCGCTCACCTGCGACACGACTGGTTCGACAGCTACACCCAAACCGTCGTCGAGCGCGACGTCTTAGCGCTCGGCGACCTGCGCCGGCGGGACCTGCTGCCGACGGTGCTGCAGTGGATCGCAGCCAACACGGCGCGCGAGGTCAACGTGCAGGCCGCCGCCGCCCGCGTCGGCCTGGACCGGGCGACCTTCGCCTCCTACCTGGCCTGGATGGAGACCGTCTTCCTCGTACACCGCCTGCCCGCGTGGTCACGCAACCCGTCGGCCCGCGCCGTGCGTCGCCCCAAGATGCACGTGACCGACACGGGGCTCGCCGCGGGCCTGCTCGGCTTCGACGCGGACGCCCTCGACGCCCCCACCGCGCCGGCGACCGGACCGCTGCTAGAGACCTTCGCGGTCAACGAGATCGCCCGCGGGCTCGCGGCGTCCTCCGAGAGGCTGCGCCTCTACCATTACCGCGACCATCGCGGGCGCCAGATCGACCTCGTGATCGAACGCCCCGACGGCGCCGTGGTCGCCATCGAGATCAAGGCGACCGGCTCGCCCAGCGCCGACCAACTCCGCCACGTCGGCCACTTGAGGGACCGCCTCGACGAGACCGCCCCGGGCGCCTTCCGAGCCGGCCTCCTCCTGCACACCGGCGAAGAACAACTAACCGTCGGCGACCGCCTCCACCTCCGCCCAATCAAAACCCTCTGGCAAAACCCCTAACCCCCCACCCAGCCGGCGACCCGCCGACGATGGGGCACATCCATCCGGACCGGCGTCTTTGGAACCATCGCCTTGGCCTGCAGCACTTCGAACAGGTGCGCGACGACACCGACTACCTCGCCACCTGACAGCTAGCTGTCGAGGCATCCTTGCGCCGGGAGGCCGAGGCGCGTGTCTTGGCGTGCGATCACCGCGGCTAGCGAGTCTCGTTCGGCCGCTGCCTCCTCGGCGGCGGCACCGAGGGAGCGGCGCAGGTGCGCCGCGACGAGGCCGGTGATCTCTGCCGCCATGATCGCGTACGCGGGGGCGAGTCGGTCCGCTTCGGCGCGTACCACCTCCGCGTCGTCGGCGTAGGCCGCTTTGCTGCGCCACGACGACAGTTCCGCCAGGTCGACGCCGAGGCGATCGAACGCCGCCTGCATCTCGCCGCGTTGCGGCTCAGGAACGTGGCGCCGGAGGACCGCGTCGATGGTGTGACCGTTGCGCTTCAGCTCCTTGTCGGTCGGCGTCGGGCTGCTGTAGAGCTTCGCCATCGTCTTCACGGAAGTCTCCGCCGCGAGGGCGGCGTCGGCGCAGAGCCTCACCATCCGATTGAGTCGGCGCTTCTCGACCGGCACCGACGACTCGTGCGGGACGTTCTCGATATCAGTGCGAATGGAGGCCGCTGCCACGCCCTGCAAGCTCGGCAACACGCTGGCGTCGAAGTAGCGGAGCGCTTCGAGGGGGTCACTCATGGGCAGCACCATCTCCTTGCCCCAATCCACAGGTCCGTCGCGGGCCGCGGACGCCACCCGAACCGACTCGGTCGAAGCCTGCCGCTCGAAGGACGTGGACACCTGCTCGACGCGGGCGCGCCACTCCGGGCGGTCCGTCACATGCACCTGCACCGGCCAGGGGACGACCGCCCCGGCGGCGGCCTCCAACTCGCGGCGGCGATGCTCGCGTTCGGAGTAGTCCAAGTCCGCGAAGATCGCCACGAGGTCGATGTCGCTGCCAGCGCCGGCGCCACCGCGGGCCACCGACCCGAACAGCAGCACCTCAGCAACCCCCCGGTCGATCAAGACCTCCGCCGCAGCAGCCGCATCAGCCCGACTCGGCCCAGCAAGCGGCGCAACAACTGCCACCCCCACAGCCTAAGCCAACCCCCGCCAGCACCACGATCGTGTCTGGATCGGCCCGTGCTATCCTTACGAATTGTGCCAAGAACGAGCGTCCAGCGCGCATGGTTGGCGAACACGGCAAGGGAGTCCGCAGCGCTCCACGGAGCCCAGCACTGGGGCCCCGGACTCAACCCGCGGCCCGAATCTTAAGTTCAGCCACCTGGCCGGCGGTGCCGGTGGATTGGTCGGCGCGCTGCTACGCCACGAAGAGGCGCCCGGGGCGGTCGATGGCGTCGGGGTTCTCGCCGGACGCCCGCACCCTCGCCACCTTGTTCAAGGCGCTGACGAAGGCCCGCACCGAGGCCTCCACCACGTCGCTGGACAGGCCCCGACCGGCGACGGTCACGCCGTCGGCGGACTCGAAACGCAGCGCCACGTCCGCGAGGGCGTCCACGCCGCCGGTCACCGACGTGACGCTGTAGTCGGTGAGGCGGCCCTGCAGGCCGGTGGCCTCCTTGACGGCCTTGCAGGCGGCGTCGACCATTCCGTTGCCCTCCTGCCGGGCGGTGCGCGGCTCGCCATGCACCGACACCACCACCGTGGCGCTGGGCGTGCCGGTGCCGACGCTGCCGCCGTGGCACTCCAGGACCCGCAGCTCGAAGGCGTGCTCCACCGCGCTGCCCACCTCGTCGGCCACGATCGCCTCGAGGTCGGCGTCGGTCAGCTCAATCTTGCGGTCCGCCAGCTCCTTGAAGCGCGTGAACGCCGCGTTCAGGGCGTCGCCCTTGATGTTCAAGCCGAGGCTCTGGAGGCGGTCCGAGAAGGCGTGGCGACCCGAGTGCTTGCCCAGCACGATCTGGCTGCCCTCCTGGCCCACGGCCTGGGGGTCCATGATCTCGTAGGTGCTGCGCTCGCTGAGCACGCCGTGCTGGTGGATGCCGGCCTCATGCGCGAAGGCGTTGCGCCCCACGACGGCCTTGTTGTACTGCACCGGGTAGCCGGTGAGGCGGCTGACGAGGCGGCTCGTCTTGTGCAGCTCCTCGGTGCGGATCCCCACCTCGAGGCCACCGAAGAAGTCGTCGCGGGTCACCACCGCCATGACGACCTCCTCGAGGGCGGCGTTGCCGGCCCGCTCTCCGATGCCGTTGACGGCGCACTCCACTTGCCGGGCGCCGGCCAGCACGCCCGACAGCGAGTTAGCCACCGCCAAGCCCAGGTCGTTGTGGCAGTGCGTGGACAGCACATAGTCGCCGCGCACCCGCTCCCGGATGCGCTGCAGCTTGGCGGCGTACTCCTCGGGCACCCCGTAGCCGACGGTGTCGGGGATGTTCAGCGTTCCGGCGCCGTTGTCGGCGGCCGCCTGCAGCACCTCGCACATGAAGTCGAAGTCGCTGCGCGAGGCGTCCTCGGGGGAGAACTCCACGTCGTCGGTGTAGCCGCGGGCCCGAGCCACCGCCGAGGCCGCCTCCGCTTTTACCTGCTCGGGGGTCATGCGCAGCTTGTGGCGCATGTGGGTCTCACTCGTGGCGATGAAGACGTGGATGCGGCGGCGCTCAGCCGCTTCGATGGCCTCCCAGCAGCGGTCGATGTCCTTGTAGGCGGTGCGGGACAGGCCGCAGATCACCGGGCCGCGGACCGACTTGGCGATCACCTGCACGGCTTCGAAGTCGCCCTGGCTGGCGATCGGGAAGCCGGCCTCGATGACGTCCACGCCGAGCCGGGCGAGCTGCTCGGCGATCTCGAGCTTCTCGCTCTGATCCAGCGAGATGCCCGGCGACTGCTCGCCGTCGCGCAGCGTCGTGTCGAAGATGACGACTCGATCCGGGTTGTGTGCCGGCATGGCTTGCTCCTGTTCCTGTCGGGGTAAAGAAAAACCTCCTGCCCCGGGGCAGGAGGT
>VXNF01000077.1:5629-15744 GCA_009840735.1 Acidimicrobiia bacterium
CTTGCTCCTGTTCCTGTCGGGGTAAAGAAAAACCTCCTGCCCCGGGGCAGGAGGTCCGTCGACGAGCGCCGGTATGCGGGCGCTCGCCCTAAAGAAGCAGCAGCAGGTACACGAGACTGCGCATCGAGCTACAGCATGCCAGAAGGCGGGCGGTTCGGCAACGTCGGCGCCGGGCGGGGGCGGCTTCGATCAGCTCCGACCCGAGTGCCAGCAGGCGTCCGGGCAGGTGGTTCGGGCGGTGGGCCGGTCGGGCGCGGGGCTTGCTATACTCGCTGTCGATGTTGAGATTCCTGAAGCGGCTGATCAAGTGGGCGCTGATCGCTGGCGCCGCGGCCGCCGCCCTCCGGTGGTTCAAGAACAAGCGAGAGGGTGACGACGCCGAGCAGGATCCCGGATCGATCGAGCCGTGGCCGCCTCTGGAAGGCGACGAGCCCGCCGGCGACGCCGCCGAGGAGCCGCTCGCAACCTGAGCCTCAGCCCGCGGCTGCTGGGGGGGTGACCGCGAACCGCACCGGGCGACCTGCGAGTGCGTCGTTGACCTGCTCGGCCACGTCCACCCCGGCCCGACGCTGCGCCTCGACCGTGCTCGCCCCCAGGTGCGGCGTGACCACCACGCCCGAAAGCCCGAACAGCGGCGACGACTCGATGGGCTCACCGTCGAAGACGTCCAGCGCGGCGCCCGCCACCTTGCCCGAGCGCAGCGCCTCCGCCAGCGCCGCCTCGTCGATGAGCCCGCCGCGGGCCACGTTCACGATGCGCACGCCCGGCTTGGCCACCGCCAGCGCCTCGGCGCCGATAAGCCCAGCCGTCTCAGGCGTCTTGGCCATATGCAGGGTCACGAAGTCGCTGCGGGCCAGCAGCTCGCAGAGGCTCACCAACTCGATGGGCAGCCCGCTGACCTGCTCCGACGACACGTAGGGGTCGTGCGCCACGATGGCCATGCCGAACGGGGCCAGGCGCTCAGTCACGAGGCGTCCGACCCGCCCCAGACCGACCACCCCGAGGGTCTTGCCCGCCAGTTCGACGCCCTCCCACTGCGCCCGCTCCCAGCGCCCCGCCACCAGCGCGGCGTGCGCCTGGGGAATGTTGCGGGCCTGAGCGAGGAGCAGCGCCACGGTGTGCTCGGCCGCCGACAGCACGTTGGACAGCGGGGCGTTCACGACCGTCACCCCGAGCCGGGCGGCGGCGGCGAGGTCCACGTTGTCCACGCCCACGCCAGCGCGGCCCACCACCGTCAGGTCTGCGCCAGCCTCCAGCACTTCGCCGGTCACCTGCGTCGCTGAGCGGACGATCAGCGCCTGCGCTCCCGCCACGGCCTCGATGAGTTCGGCGGGATTCATGCGCAGGCGCACGTCCACCTCGTGTCCGGCCACCCGGAGCAAGTCCAGGCCGCCGGCGGAGATGCGCTCGGCCACGAGGACCCGTGCGGGCGGGCAGGCGGGGGCGGTCATGTCCGTCACCGGGGTGCGATGACGTTCGCCGGATCGGGCAGCGGCACCGTCAGCGTCGGATCGTTGACCGCGGTGATGTCGAGTCGGGTGCCGATGCGCCACTCCACGTCCGGCATGTCGCCAGCGTCGCCGGCCATGTCGCCGAACGCCCCGAGCAGCCCGGCCATCAGGGGCGCCAAGTCCATCTCGAGTTCCAGGCGCCGAGCCTCTCCCCCGGCGCCGACGGCCATCCTCAGGTGGGCTTCCAGCGGCGCCGGCAGTTGCGCGAGCATCGCCGCCAGCTCCTCGGCGCCCTCGGTCGGTTCGCCCTCGGTCGGTTCCCCGTCGCCCAGCAAGGACCCCACGAAATCGGGGACGTCGTCTGAGACTTGCGTCACGTCCAGCACGAACCGATACGACTCGACAGGCACTCCCGACACCTCGCCGGACCCCAGGTGCTGCTGCTCGGTGACCGCGCCGTCGTCCGCCGCCGCTTCGGCTAGCTGCAAGAACTCCGCCAAATCGGGGGCCTCGGGCAAGCCGAACAGGACTGGAACCTGCTCGGACACGCCGGGCGCGGCGGCGTCGAGCCACAGGTCGCCGATGTCACCGCCGGAGTCGGCCACGGCTTCGGTCACCCAGGGCGGCACCTCCTCGGGCGGGGCGTCGGCCAGCAGCGGCTCGAGCTTGGTGTAGAACTCGCCGGTCTCGGAGTTCCGGACGAACTCCAGCAGCGGCAGCTCCGCGCCCGGCGAGGCCGGACCGGCTAGTCCGGCGATGGCCGCCATGTCGTACTGCGTCCAGGTGAGCGGACCGACGATCCGCACCACGCCCAGGAAGGCGTCGTCGATCGAGACCATGGTGGCCCCCGCGAAGCCCATCTCCATCGTGAGCGACACCTGGTACTCCACAGACGCGGCCGCCTCGTGGAAGGCCAACGCGGCCCGCAGCGCCTGCTCGGGGTCGAGCGGGCCGGCGCCGCCGCCGGAGCCGGAGCCGCCGGCCTCTTCGCCACCTGAGATTTCGGGGGCGTCGGCGGGCGGCGCCGGAGGATCGACCGCAGCCGGCTCGCTGGATGCTGGCGGTGCGGCCGCGGACTCTGCTGGCGAGCTGGCACTGTCACCGGAAGGCGCCGCCGCGGGCGCGGGCTGTGGATCGGCGGGCGAAGGCTCGGTCGCCGCTGCGGGCGCTGGCGGGGTTCCCCCGTCGACGGCCACCGACCCGCCGTCGTCGCCGCCGCACGCCGCGGCGACCATCAGGACCGACATGCCGGCCGCCACGGTCAGGCGGGTGGTTCGTCCCGCGGCGTTGGCGCGGCGTCCCGTCCGGGTTCTCGTGCTCGCTCTCACTGTCGAACCTCCCCGTTGCCTAGCCAGGTCATCTGGCGGGGCCATCCGCACGCTACCGGCCGAAGCAGGCCGGGCAGCGACGGCGTCCGCGCCTGTCTACCTGTTCAGACGCTCGAGGGGGCCGAACCGTTCCCGCGTTCGTTCCCCAGGAAGCGGCGCGTGGCGTGCTCAGAGGTTGCGCACCGCTACGGGGTCGATGTCGCCTGCAGGTTCGAAGCCGAAGATCTGCCCCAGGAACGACAGCTCGGCAGCAGCAGCGGCCGTGATCGCCTCGGCACCGCGGAAGCCGTGCTGCTCGCCCTCGAACAGCAGGTAGGCGTAGGGCAGCCCCTTGGCTTCCAGGGCCGACACCAGCGCTTCGGCCTGCTCGGGCGGCACGACGGGGTCGCTGTCTCCTTGCAGCACCAGCATGGGGCAGGAGATGCGGTCCACCCGGTGGATCGGCGAGCGCTCGATGTAGCGAGCCCGATCGGCGGGGTACGGGCCGACGAGTCGGTCCATGTAGTGCTTCTCGAACTTGTGGGTGTCCCGCGCCAGCGCCTCGAGGTCGGTGACGCCGTAGCGGATGAGCCCGGCGGCGAACACGTCGTAGTCGATGAGCGCCTGCAGCGCGGCGTAACCCCCGGCGCTGGCGCCGATGATGGCCAACCGGTCCTCGTCGGCTTCGCCGCGGCCGGCCAGCCAGCGCGCCGCCGCCACGCAGTCGGCCACGTCGGTGATGCCCCAGCCGCCGTCCAGAGCCCGGCGGTAGGCCCGGCCGTAGCCGCTGCTGCCCCGGTAGTCGACGTCCACGACGGCGATGCCCCGGCTGGTCCAGTAGCGCAGCCCCAGGTGCAGGGCGGTGCGGGCCGCGCCGGTGGGGCCGCCGTGGGCCATGACCAGCAGCGGCGGCGGCCCGCTGCCGGCGGGGGCGGCGCAGGCGGGGTTCGCCGGGCGGTACAGCAGGGCGTGCGCCACTGCGCTGTCGCTGGTGGGGAAGGTGATCGCCTCGGGCTCGGGCGTGAACCCCGGATTCAGCTTCAGCGCCGGCGGGGCGTACACCACGCGGGCCTGCGCCGTCCCGCCCGCGGCAGCAGTCGTGACATGCACGATCTCGTTCGCCTCCGACTGACCAGCCACCGGTCCCGTGGCCCCCGCTCGCCGAAGAGCCCTGACGTGCACAATCTCGTTCTCTGCTGTCGCGGAGCCTGCCACCGCCACAACCCCCGAGCGCCAAGCCCGCAGCACGCTGAACGACGTGTGCCCGCTGTAGCTGGCCGCCCGGCCTCGGTCCGTCCGCGGCTCTGCAGCGGCGACGCCTGCGACCTCGGAGCGGGGTTGCCCCGCGGGCGGCGGTTCCTCGGCGAGTCGCAGCTCGGCGCCTCCGTGCCGAGACACGGCGTACCCCAAGGCGCTGCCGCCACCGGGGGTTGGCCAGGTGGCGTAGCGGCTCACGTCGAAAACCCACGGCGGCGTCTGGATCTCCCCGTCGCTCAGGTCCACCCAACGGCGCGGGCCGGGAGTCTGTGCCAGCGGGTCGCCTTCGAGCAGCCACAGCGTCGAGGCGCCCGAGCCGTCGCTCACCCAACTCAGCGCCCCGTCGTGACGCCAGGCGGGGCCGAAGATCCACTCCTCGGGGCCGCCGGCGATGCGGCGCGACGCCACTAGCCGCGGGCCGTCGAGGCGCCCGACACGCAGCTCGCAGCCGTCCCAGGGCATGTTCGGGTGGTCCCACTGCAGCCAGGCCAGCCAGCGACCGCACGGCGAAGGCCGCGGGTCGGAGTAGAAGTCGGCCCCCCGAACGGTCACCTCCGCCTGTCCGCTGCCGTCGAGGGCCACACGGACGATCTCGTTGACGTGTTCCGGGTCAGCAACCCGCTCCCGCACGCAGACGAACCACTGCCCGTCCGCGCTGAAGCGCCCGTCGGCGTAGAGCGCGGCACGGTCAGGGCCGTCCGGCGTGAGCAGCACGGGCCCGCTGCCCGCGCCGCTGCGGTCGGGAGCAACGCGACGCAGGCGGAAGTCGCTGTCGTCGGAGTAGACGCACACGCCGTTCTCGACCCACCAGGCGCCGCCGCCGTAGGAGTGAACCCGGCTGCGCACGTTGGCGTCCGGCGGGGTCATCTCTCGCGGCGAGCCGTCGGGGTTTCGGCGCATCAGAACCGTCCGGCCCTTCGCCCCGGGCCGCGTCTCGGACCACCACAAGTCGTCGCCGTCGGCGGCCAGGGTCGTGATCCGCACGCTCCCCGCCGCCAGCGACTCCGGCGTGACCGGCGACGGCCAAGCCCCGTAGGGCGCCAATCCGCTCACCTCTAGGACAGGAAGTCCACGATGCGGCCCACGCCTTCGGCCAGGTCCTCGTCGGAGAGGGCGAAGGACAGGCGGGCGCAGCCGGGGGCGCCGAACGCCTCGCCCGCCACCACCGCCACCTTCGCTTCCGACAGCAGCAGGTCGGCCAGCTCCAGGCTGGAGGCCACGCGGCGCCCGGCGACGGGTCGCTCCAGCACGCCGTGCAGCGACGGGAAGGCGTAGAACGCACCCTGGGGCAAGGCGCAGTGCGCGCCGGGGATCTGCTCCAGCAGGCCGTGCATGGTGCGCCGGCGACGGTCGAAGTGCGTGCGCATCGCCGCCACGTCGTCCAGCGGTCCCGACACGGCGGCCAGCGCCGCCCGCTGCGCGACGTTGCAGACGTTGGAGGTCTGATGCGACTGCAGCGCCGCCGCGGCGGACGTCACCGGCTGCGGGGCGATGAGCCAGCCGACGCGCCAGCCGGTCATGGCGTACGTCTTGGCCACACCGTTGATGACGACGCAGCGCTCGGCGGCGGCGGGCGCCACCACCGGCAGCGAGACGTGGCGGTGATCGTCGTAGGTGAGGTGCTCGTAGATTTCGTCGGTCAGAACCCAGATGCCGTGCGTCGCCGCCCAGTTCCCGATGGCCTCCACCTCCTCGGGCGGGTACACGCTGCCGGTGGGGTTGGACGGCGAGCAGAAGATCAGCAGCTTGGTGCGGGGCGTGCGGGCCGCTTCGAGCTGCTCCGGCGTGACCCGGAAGCCGCCCGCCACGTCGGTCTGCACGACCACCGTGCGGGCGCCCACGAGCGCCGCCGGCTCGGGGTAGGTGGGCCAGTAGGGGGCGGGCAGGATGACCTCGTCGCCGGGGTCCAGCAGCGTGAGCAGGGCGTTGCAGACGGCGTGCTTGCCCCCGGCGGTCACGATCACCTGCTGCGGGGAGACCTCCATCCCCGAGTCGCGCAGCGTCTTGGCGGCGATGGCCTCGCGCAGTTCGGGCAGTCCCGGCGTGGGGCTGTAGCGGTGGTCGCGGTGGTCACGGCAGGCGCGCACCGCCGCTTCGACGATGTGCGCCGGCGTCGGGAAGTCGGGTTCGCCGGCGCCGAAGCCGATGACCGGCTCGCCGGCAGCTCGCAACGCCTTGGCTTTGGCGTCGGTGCCGACGGTGGCCGACGGTGCTATCGCCGCCACCGCCCGCGAGACGGCTAGAAATGAGGCAGACGAATCGGGAGGTGCGGAGGATGCTGAGGGTGCTGACGAGGAGTTCACGGCTGAAGTCTGGCAGCCCGGCAGGCGAAAAATGACCGGCGGCGCGGTGGACCGCATCTCCCTGCCCGATATCTCCCTGCCCGATATCTCCCTGGCCGATATCTCCCTGCCCGAGGCGATTCGCCCGAGCGACGGGCGTTTCGGCAGCGGGCCGTCGCGGGTCCCCCACGAGGCGGTGGCCGCCCTGGCCGAAGCGGCCGACGGATACCTGGGCACCAGCCACCGGCGCGCCGGGGTGCGCAGCGTGGTCGGCAGGCTGCGGACAGGATTCGCCGAGCTGTTCTCGCTGCCCGCCGGCTGGGAAGTGGTGCTCGGCAACGGCGGCGCTACGGGCCTGTGGGACTGCCTCGGCTTCGGGCTGATCCGCCGCCGCAGCCAGCATCTGGCCTTCGGGGAGTTCTCCGCCAAGTTCGCTCGGGCGGTGCAGGCCGCCCCGCACCTCGAGGCGCCGCAGATCATCGAGGCGCCGTTCGGAACCCACCCCGAGCCGGTCGCCGCGGAGGTGGACGTGTACGCGCTCACCCACAACGAGACCTCCACCGGCGTGCAGCTGCCGCTGCGGCGCCCGCCGGGCGTGGCCGCCGCCGACGGGCTGGTGGCCACCGACGCCACGTCAGCTGCGGGGGGCCTGCGCTGGGATCCCGCCGAGGTGGACGTGTACTACTTCTCGCCGCAGAAGTGCTTCGCCGCCGACGGCGGGCTGTGGGTGGCGTGCTGCTCGCCCGCCGCGCTGGAGCGCATCGCCGAGATCGGCGCCAGCGGGCGCTGGTGCCCTCCCACGCTGAGCCTGCCCTTAGCGGTGAAGAACTCCGCCGCCGACCAGACCTACAACACCCCGGCGCTGGCCACGATCTTCCTAACGCTGCAGACGGTGGAGTGGATGTGCGCCAACGGCGGCCTGGAGTGGGCCGCCGGCCGCTGCGACGCCTCGGCGGCAACGGTCTACGGCTGGGCCGAGGCGTCGGAGTACGCCGAGCCGTTCGTGGCCGTGCCTGCCCAGCGCAGCCACACGGTGGCCACGATCGACATCGACGCGGAGGTGGCCGACGCCAACCAGATCGCCGCGGCGCTGCGGGCCAACGGCATCGTCGACACCGAGTCGTACCGGGCGCTCGGTCGCAACCAGTTGAGGATCGCGCTGTTCCCCGCCATCCCGCCCGATGACGTGGCCGCGCTCTGCGCATGCATCGACCACATAACCGCCCGACTGCAATCACCGCAGTGAACCCGCCAGAGGTCATCTCGCCTGCACGCGCCCGACGCCAGGCAGAGGAGGCTCGGCGCATCTACTCGGCGGGCGGCGTGCCACGGGG
The DNA here is from genome assembly GCA_009840735.1 of Acidimicrobiia bacterium. Classification (GTDB taxonomy): domain Bacteria; phylum Actinomycetota; class Acidimicrobiia; order Acidimicrobiales; family CATQHL01; genus VXNF01. The sequence continues at coordinate 13,261 of VXNF01000077.1, forward strand.
CCAGTCGCCCGCACCCGCTCAACGCCGGGGTGCCGAGGCCGGCCCCGGCCTCAGGCAGGCGGTGCCGTGAGCCAGTTCTGCGCCCGCAAGCTGCTGGTCGCCACGCCCCTGATCGGCGACGGCAACTTCGAGCGCACCGTGGTGCTGCTGCTGGAGCACACCGCCGACGGCGCCATCGGCCTCGTGCTGAACCGGCCTTCGGAACTCGCCGTGGCGAAGCTGCTCACCGGCTGGGAGAACGTGGGGGGCGTGCTGTTCTCCGGGGGGCCGGTGTCGCCGGAGAGCCTGATCGGGCTGGCGCACGAATGGCCCGGCGGCACCGAGATGGGCTGGACGCGCCTCATCGGCGACATCGGCAGCGTGAACCTGTCCCTCGGCGCCGGCCAGCTCGGCGGCGAGACCGGTCCCCGCCTGTTCTTCGGCTACGCCGGTTGGGAGGCCGACCAGCTCGAGAGCGAGATCGACTCCGGCGCCTGGTTCGTGGTGGACCCCGAGCCCAGCGACGTGCTCACCGACGATCCCGAGGGGCTCTGGTCCGCGGTCCTGGCCCGCCAGCCCAACGAGCTCTCCTGGTTCGCCAACTACCCAGACAACCTCCGCGCCAACTGACCCCGCCGGCCCCGCGGCACCTGCCCCCGGCCCGCTGACTCCGCGTCCCCAGCAGCCTCAACCTCCTGCCGCTGATCCCGCCCGGAACCGCGGCCCAGAATGTGCGAAAACGACATTCACTACCGTGCTAACACGACAATCACTGCCGTTTCTGCTACGCTTTGCAGGTGCCCACCGAATACCTAGACAGGCTCATCGACGGGGTGCTCACGGAGTGCCTCGCGGAGCTCCCGGCGATCATGCTGGTGGGTCCCCGCGCCTGCGGCAAGACCACAACCGCGGTTCGCCACGCCGCAACGGTCCTCCGGCTCGACACCGAGCGGGGCTCCGACGCGCTGCGCGCCGACGCCGACGCTGCGCTGGGAGACCGCGCCGAGCCGGTGCTCCTCGACGAGTGGCAGGCGCTGCCGACCGTGATGGGCGCGGTCAAGCGGGCGGTGGACGCCGACCGCCGGCCGGGCAGGTTCCTCATCACCGGTTCGGCTCGCTCCAACGCCGACGAACGGCTCTGGCCGGGCACGGGACGTGTCGTGATTCTGCCCATGTACCCGCTGACGGTGGCGGAGATCTTGGGAAGACCGCTGCAACCGTTCGTCGATCGGGTCGTCGCCGGCGAGTCGCTCCATGGGGACGCCGCGTCGCCGGACCTAGCGGACTATCTGCGCCTCGCCCTGCGGGGCGGCTTGCCGGAACCGGCGCTGGCGCTGAGCCAGGCTGGAGCGCGCCGCTGGCTGGGCACCTACGCCGACCAGGTGGCGTTGCGAGACGCCCGCGCCCACGGTCACGGGCCCGACTCGGCTCGCTTGCGCCGATATCTGGAGGCGTTGGCCATCAACTCCGCCGGGACGCCCCAGGACCGCACCATCTACGAGACCGCCGGAGTCGACCGCCGAACCGCTCAGGCGTACGAGCAGTTGCTCAGCGACTTGGTCGTGGTCGACCATCTGCCGGCCTGGTCCACCAACAGGCTGAAGCGATTGAGCCGGACCCCTAAGCGATATCTCATCGATTCCGGGTTGATGGCGGGGATTCTGCATCTCGATCTCGAGGACGTGCTGAACGACGGAGTGCTGCTGGGCGCGGTGATCGACACGTTCGTCGTGGCTCAGCTGCGCGCCGAGACCACCGCCGCGCGGACGCGCTACCGGCTCTCGCATCTACGCGACCAGAACGGGCGACGAGAGGTGGACGTGATTGTCGAACTGCCCCGAGGACGCCTCATCGGCATCGAGATCAAGGCCTCCACCGGAGTCCGACGAGCCGACGCCCGCCACTTGAGTTGGCTGCGAGACTCCACCGGCGAGTCGTTCGTGACGGGCGTCGTCTTCCACACCGGCCAAGACACCTTCAACCTCGACGACCGCATAGTCGCCACGCCAATATCAGCCCTCTGGGCCACCTAAGCCGCAACCCCAAGCAGGCCAGCGTCCGCCTCACTTCGCCAACCGCACAGCCTCGGTGCCCGGCTCCGGATCCTTGCCGTCTTCGACGACGGCGAAGTGGAAACCGCCATCCCCATCCGCATCGGCGCCACCGCCTAGGCGCCGCGGATCTTTGCGGTCTACGGGCGGCGACGGGTGCGGCGGCGGGGTTTGGTGCCTCGGCGGCCTCGTGACTGGAGGCGGCGGCGTTCGGCGCGGGCCTCGGACTGCCGAGCCAGTTCCTCCCAGAGCCTCTGGTAGCGCTCGAGCCGGGCAGCCTCCACCTCGCCGGCGTCCACCGCCTGCTGCACGGCGCAGCCAGGCTCGGATCGATGCGTGCAGTCACCGAAGCGGCAGCCGCCGGCACGCCCGGCGATGTCGCTGAACACCTCGTCGAGAGCCAGGTCGGCCTCCCAGAGGCTCACCGACCGCAGGCCGGGCGTGTCGATCAGCA
>VXNF01000008.1 GCA_009840735.1 Acidimicrobiia bacterium
CCCCGAACCCCCCAAGCCCGACGAGCCCAGCGACGACGGCGACCCTGGCGGTCCGGCGAGCGACGCTCCCCCCAACGGGTCGCCGCCAGAGACCCGCGCGCGCGACACGCAATGAACGACGCCGCGGCCCCCAGCGAGGAGGCGGCCGGCGGTCGGATGACCCTGGTGGAGCACCTAGCCGAGCTACGCCGCCGGCTGATCGTCTGCATGGTGGCGCTGGCCGGCGGGTTCGTGGTCTGCTGGGTGTTCTACCCGCAGATCCTGGACTTCCTCACTGCCCCCTACTGCGACGTTGTAAGCCCCGACGCCGAGGGCCTCGACGCGCCCGGAAAGTGCCGTCTGCTCGTGCTGGACCCCCTCGAACCGTTCGCTGTGCGCGTCAGCGTGGCGGGCTACGGCGGCGCCGCGCTGGCCATGCCGGTGCTGTTGTGGCAGGCGTGGCGCTTCATCACGCCCGCCCTGTTCCCGCGCGAGCGTCGCCACACCGCAGGGTTCGTGATCGTGGCCACCTTGCTGTTCGCCGGGGGCGTCGCCTTGGCGTTCTGGACGATTCCCCGCGCCCTCGGCTTCCTGGCCGAACTCGGCGGCGACGATCTCGTCAGCTTCTTCTCCCCGCGCCGCTATTTGTCCTTCGTGGTGAAGATGGCGCTCGCCTTCGGCCTGGGCTTCGAGTTTCCGATCCTGTTGATCTTCGGCCAGATAACGGGGCTCATCCCCACGAGCACGCTGCAGCGGATCCGACCCTGGGCGGCGGTGGGGATCGTCGTGGTGGGAGCGGTGATCACCCCCACGGGCGACCCGTTCACCCTGCTCATCCTGTCGGGCCCGATGTACGCCTTCTACGAGCTGTCGATCCTCTTCGGGGTGGCGAGGCAGAGACGCGCCGAGCGCGAGGAGGCCGCGGAGTCGGCGCCGGCCCCCAGCGAGCGATCCGCCGCCGACACCTCGTGAACAGCCCCGGCGCCGCCGGCGGCGAGCTGACCTACCCCTTCGAGCTGGACCTCTTCCAACGCGAGGCCATCGAGGCCATCGACCGCGGCTGCTCGGTCCTCGTGGCCGCGCCCACCGGCGCCGGCAAGACGGTCGTGGCCGAGCACGCCGTGCGGGCAGCCCTCGCCGGCGGCAAGCGCGCCTTCTACACCGCCCCGATCAAGGCCCTGTCCAACCAGAAGTACGCCGACTTGGTCCTCGAGCACGGCGGCGATGTCGTGGGCCTGCTCACCGGCGACAACGCCATCAACCCTTCCGCTCCGGTGGTGGTGATGACCACCGAAGTGCTGCGCAACATGATCTACGCCGACTCACCGGATCTGGGCGATCTCGGCTGGGTCATCCTTGACGAGGTGCATTACCTGCAGGATCCTTACCGCGGCCCAGTCTGGGAAGAGGTGATCATCCACGCCCCGCCCGCGGTGCGGTTCGTCTGCCTCTCGGCCACCGTCTCCAACGTGGCGGAGATCTGCGCCTGGATCGGCGAGCTGCGGGGATCGGTGCAGGCGGTGACAGAGACGCAGCGCCCGGTCAGTCTCGACAGCCTGGTGTGCTTCGGCGACAACGAGCGGACCAACCTGCGGTTCCTGCCGGTCTTCGTGGGAGATCGCCCGAACCCCGAAGGAGAGCGCCGCGACCGCGACCGTCGGCGGCGACGGGGCAGCGGCGGACGACGCTGGCGGGCACCCGAGCGGACAACGGTGATCGCCGCCCTGGCGCGCCGGCGGATGCTGCCTGCGATCTACTTCATCTTCAGCCGGGCCGGCTGCGACGACGCCGCCCGCACCCTCGCCGGGGCCGGCCTCGAGTTGACCTCGCCCGCCGAACGGGACCTCATCGGCCAGACCGTCGAGCCGTACGTGGCGTCGCTGGGCCGCAGCGACCGCCGCGCCGTCGGTTATGAGGCCTGGTCGGCGCAGATCCTCAACGGTGTGGCCGCCCATCACGCCGGGATGCTGCCCCCCTTCAAGGAGGCCACCGAAGCCTGCTTCCGGCGCGGTCTCATCAAGGCGGTGTTCGCCACCGAGACCCTGTCGCTGGGCATCAACATGCCGGCGCGCACGGTGGTGATCGAACGGCTCACCAAATTCTCCGGCGAGGGCCACGAACTGCTGACGCCGCTCAGTTACACGCAGCTCACCGGGCGCGCCGGGCGGCGAGGCATCGACGACCAGGGGTACGCGGTGGTGCTGTGGGCGCCGCGGCTGCGCTTCGGCGACGTCGCCGGACTGGCCGGCAATCGGACGTTCACGCTGCTCTCCGCATTTCGGCCCACCTACAACATGGTGGTGAACCTAATCGCCCGCCTGTCGCCGGAAGAGGCCCGCAGCGTGCTCGGGCGCTCGCTGGCGCAGTATCAGGCCGACCGCGAGGTCGTCGTCCTCGAGCGCCAGCTGCAAGAGGGCCGTCGCAGCCTGGCAGAGCTCAACGCGGCGGCACGGCGGCGAGGGAGTGCCGACGCCCAGCGCCGGCTGCGCCGCGCCGCCCGCCGGGTGGAGGATCTCCGCAACAAGCTGCAGACCAAGAAAGACACGCTGGCTACCGAGTTCGACGAGCTCACCGAGGTGCTGCGGCGGCGCGGCCACCTCGACGGCTGGGAGCTGGCCCCCAGCGGACGCGTGCTCGCCGGCATCTACCACGAGAGCGACCTGCTGATCACCGAGGCCGTCATGGCCGGCCATTTCGACGGCCTGGACGAGCCGTCCTGCGCGGCTCTGCTGGCCTGCTGCACCTACGAGCCTCGCGGCGGCGACGTGCCGGTCGAGCCGCATTGGCCCGCCGCTCCGCTGCGGCGCCGCTGGGAGCGCCTGAGCGAGACCCACGGCTCGCTGGCTGCAACCGAAGCCGCCTGCTTGGGCAGACCGCGCACCCGCACCCCGGACGGAGGCTTCGCCGCGGCCGCCTACGCTTGGGCGAACGGCATCCCCCTTGCCGGTGTGCTGGAAGGCGACACCACGCCGGGTGACTTCGTGCGCAACGTGAAGCTGGTCTGCGACCTCGCCCGCCAAGTCGCCCGAACGGCGCCCGAGTCGGCCACCCGCGCCGCGGCGGCCGCGGTGGCTGACGCCATGTTCCGCGGCGTGGTTGCCTCCTCGGTGCTGGACACCGCCGGCTGAGGCCGCCGCGCTCGCACGAAGGATCCGGGGTTGGGGATTCGCCGCGGCCACGACTGGGGCGGCCAAGGCCGGCTGCCCGACGGCGGCGTGGTCGTCGCCAGCGACGCCGAGGCGCGCGCCGCGGTGGAGGCGGCGCGCCGCCGCGGCGAGGCCCTTCCGGTGCTCGGCCTCGCCGGCGGGGACCTGTGCCGCACCCTCGGGGGCAGCGGCGACCGGCGCCGGCTGGCCGACGGCGGCTCGCTGCTTACCTGCGACCTGGGCTCGGTGCTCCTCGACGGCCGCATCCACTGGTTCACAGCGCACCTCGTCGCCCGCCAAAGCTGGCTGGTCGGGCGGGTGCTGGTCGTCATGAACGCCGCCTTCCTGGGGCGCTGGAACCTCGGTCCCCGCGCGCACCCCGGCGACGGGCTGCTGGACATCAGCGACGCGGACCTGCCGCTGCGCCAGCGGCTCGCAGCGTGGCGACGCCTGCCCGCCGGCACGCACCTCCCGCACCCCGGGATCGTCACCGCCCGACGCGCCAGCTTCGCGGCGAGCTTCGAGCGCCCCGTACCGGTGCTGCTCGACGGCGCCCCGGCGGGACGGGCGCGCCGCATCACCGTGCGTGTCGAGAGCGACGCGCTCACCGTGGTCGTCTAGGCACCCACGGTCCGAAGCCGCCGCAACCGCCGGTGGTAGATTCGCCTCGTGGCCCGCTCCTCGTCCGGATCCGCCGACCTCCCCGGATCCGCCGACTTCAAGGCGCGGGCTGCGGCGGCGGTGGACGCCCTGGCCCCCCGGCTCATCGAGATCTCCCACCGCATCCACGAGAACCCCGAACTGGGATTCGAGGAGCACTTCGCGCACGACCTGCTCGCCGGCGCAGCCGAGGCGGCCGGTCTGGAGGTCCAGCGGCAGGCCTATGGGGTGGACACCGCCTTCGCGGCCCGCGCCGGGACCGCCGGGCCGCTCGTGGCCTTCCTCTGCGAGTACGACGCCCTGCCGGGCATCGGCCACGGCTGCGGACACAACATCATCGCCGCCTCCGGCCTGGGCGCCGGGCTGGCGGCCGCCGAGGTCGTCGAGGAACTGGGGGGCCGGCTGCTGATACTCGGCACCCCCGCCGAGGAGGGCGGCGGCGGCAAGCTCCGACTCATGCAGGGGGGTGCCTTCACCGACGTGGAGGCAGCCCTCATGGTGCACCCGGCGGGGCTTGAGCTCTCCGAGATGGAGACCCTGGCGGTGCAGCAGCTGCACGCCCGCTACCGCGGCCGCGCCGCGCACGCCGCCGCGGCCCCCGAGGCGGGCCGCAACGCCCTCGACGGTGCCGTGCTGGGATACGTCGCCGCGGCCGCCCTGCGCCAGCACATCGCGCCCGACGAGCGGTTCCACGGCATCTTCAGCGACGGCGGCCAGAAGCCGAACATCGTCCCCGCCGTCGCCGAGACGAACTGGTACGTGCGCTCGCCCACACTGGCGCGCCTCGAGGTCCTGAAGGGGCGGCTCGCGGACTGCCTGCGCAGCGGCGCTTCCGCCGCCGGGGTGGACGTCGAGTTGCTGTGGGCCGACTATTGCTTCGCCGAAGTGCGCAGCAACCGCACCCTCGTGGAGCTGTGGGAGGCCAACGCCGCCGACCTCGGGCGGTCTCCACAGCCGCCGGCGGAGGGCCGCACCGTCCTCGGCAGCACCGACATGGGCAACGTCAGCCAAGCGGTGCCGTCGATCCACCCGATGATCGCCGTCGCTTCGCCGGAGACAGCCATCCACACCGAGGACTTCGCCGCCTGCGCGCGCGGCCCCGACGGCGACCGCGGCGTGATCGACGGTGCCAAGACGCTCGCCGCGGTGGCGGTGGACTACTGGAGCGACCCCTCGGTCCGCGAAGCGGTGCGGGCCGACTTCACCGCCGGCCCAGCCACCCCCGCGGCCTCGAACTGAAGGTCCGGCCGCCGAGGAACCGACCGAGCATGTACGTCGCGGAGGACTTCACGGCCGCTGAGGCCGATGTGCTGCGCCGCTACTTCACGAACCTGAACGAGCCGGTCTTCGCCCTCGTCAACCTGCCCGAGGTCGTGAAGGGGGCGCTGTTCGCCCGCTACTCCCGCTCCAACAAGAGCTTGCGGCGGCTCTTCTTGGACGAGTTCGTGGGCGAGCTCGACGTCAGCGGCGACTTGGGGGTGGACGCCACGATCGGCCTGCGTCGCGCCGAGGAGCTCTACGACCGGGTCTTCTTCGAGTACGGCGACGACTCCGTAGCGCAGCTCGGCGGCGTGCATCTGGCCTGCGAGCAGGCCTCCAACGTGCTCACGAAAGTGCTGGAGTGGGGCAGGCTCATGTCCTACCTCGAGCAGTCCACGCGCTATGTCCCCTACGACGCCCGCCTCGGCGGTCGCTTTCGCTACTACCGCGACCCCGACATCCTGCGCTCGGGCCTCGGCGCCCGCTACGTGGCCGACCTCGACGGCATGTTCGATTCCTACAGCGCGGCCCTGCCGGTGCTGAACGAGCATTTCCGCCGCCAGTTCCCCAAGGCGGCCGGCGACTCGGACTTCGTGCATCGCCAAGCGGTGCGCGCCAAGTCCTTCGACGCCGCCCGGGGGATGCTGCCCGCCGCGGCGCTCTCCAACGTCGGCATCTACGGCAGCGGGCAGGGGTACGAGAACCTGCTGCTGCGGATGCGCGCCCATGCTCTGCCGGAGGTTCGCGCTTACGCCGGGCTGATGCTGGTCGAGCTGCGCAAGGTCATCCCTTCGTTCCTGAAGCGCCTGGACACCGAGGACAGGGGAGTGGCCTGGAGCCGCTACCTGCGCGCCACCGGCGGCGCCATGCAGGCGCTCGCCCATGAGCTCCTCGGCGACTCCGCGGACGGCTTCGAGGACACTCCGGCGGTGCGGCTCGTGGACTTCGACCCCGACGCTGAAGTGAAGCTCGTTAGCAGCGCCCTGTACTCCTACGCGGACCTTCCCGAGGACCGCCTCCGCGCCCGAGCCGAGCAGATGACCGCCGAGGAACGGCTCCGGGTGCTGCGCACCTACGCCGGCGAGCGCGGCAACCGTCGCCACAAGCCGGGTAGGGCGCTGGAGACCCCGAGCTATCGCTTCGACGTGCTGTGCGACTACGGCGCCTTCCGCGATCTGCAACGACACCGGATGCTGACCATCGAGTGGCAACGGCTCACCCCGAACCACGGCTACAGCCTGCCCGAGGCGGTCCGAGCGGCGGGAATCGAGGATCTCTTCGCCGAGACGATGGCCAGCAGCGCCGAGCTGCACGACGCGCTGGTGCCCCAGCACCCCGAACAGGCGGCCTATGCGGTGGCTCTGGCCTACCGGATCCGCTTCGCGATGCAGATGAACGCCCGCGAGGCGATGCACCTCATCGAGTTGCGCAGCAGCACCCAGGGCCACCCCGCCTACCGCTACGTGGCCCAGGAGATGCACCGCCTCATCGAGACGGCCGCGGGCCACCGCGCCATCGCCGCCATGATGTCCTTCGCTGACCGCTCCCAGGAAGCCGAGCTCGAGCGCCTCGCTTCTGAGCGCCGAGCCGCTGAGCGCCGCCGCAGCGCCGTTTAGCGCCGCCGCTGGGCGCGCCTGCCGCGCCGGTATTGCCCCGCTTTGCGACGGCGTGTGTCTATGATCCGCCTTCGCAGGTGACCGGTGGCAACGATGGAGCCCAAGAGACCCATGTCCGACGACGAAAACGTGTTGGACCTCGAGGCCGAGGACGAAGAGGACGACTTCGACCCGGAGTTCGACGAGGACCTCGACGACGACGACGAGGATCCTCTCAGCGACGACGACGAGGAAGAGCACGAGGAGGACGACGAGGACGAGGAGGCGCCTCCCGAGCGCAACGCCAAGCGCCCGGCGCCGACCGACGGCGAATTCGACGACGAGGTAGACCCGGACAACCTCGAGGCGGACCTGAACACCATCCTGCGGGACCGCATCGCCGCGGGCGACGACATCACCGACGACGACGAGGCCGACGAGGTCGAAGCCGGCCAACCGGCGGAGATGCTCGGCTCGGTGACACCGCGCCGCGACGACGAATGGCTCTGCGAAGGGTGCTTCCTGCTGGTGACCCTGAGTCAGCTGGGCACCCGGAGCGCACCCCACTGCCCCTCCGGTGAGGAGATCTGCCCGTCACTGAACAGGTTGGGCCTCTGAGGGTCACCGTCGCCGCCGCCGCCGCGGGCGACTGCGGGGCTCTGGCGACTCTGGAGGACGCCGCCCGTCAGGAGGTGGCCAACCAGCGCGGCGGCGCCATGCTGCTGGCGATCCACTGGCCCGAGGCGCTGGGGCACGCCGGCTTCGGTCGCCTCCTCGACGGCGGCGCGGCGCGGGTCTGGCTCGGCGCTGTTGACGGCGCCCCGCTGGGGTTCGCCTTGGCCCGCCCGCTGGCCTTGGCCGACGGCAGGTCCCTCGCGGTGGTAGACGCCCTCTACGTGCTGCCCGAAGCCCGGGGCGTCGGCCTTGGAGAAGCGCTCATGGACGAGGTCCTGGCCTGGGCCGCCGCCACGGGCGCCGCCGGCGTCGACGCTCTGGCCCTGCCCGGCGACCGGGTAACGAAGAACTTCTTCGAGCGCTACGGGATGACAGCCCGCGCCCTGCAGGTGCATCGTGCGGTGGAGCCGCCGCCCGCCGGAGGCGAGACGTGAAGCGCCCGGAGGTCTGCGTCGGCGCCGTCGCCGTCCGGGACGGCTCGCTGCTGCTGGTGCGGCGCGGCCACGGGCCGGCCGCCGGGGAGTGGTCGGTGCCCGGCGGGCGCGTGGAGTGGGGCGAGACCCTGGCGGCAGCCGTCGTGCGGGAGACAGCCGAGGAGACCGGCCTGGACGTTCTCTGCGAGGGCTTCGCCGACTGGGTCGAGCGGATCGGCGCCGGGCACCACTACGTCATCGCCGACTTCTGGGTCTCGGTGCTGAGCGACGGCCCACCGACAGCCGGCGACGACGCCGCCGAGGCGCGTTGGGTGCCCTTGGAGGAGCTAGGAGGCCTCGACCTCACCGCCGGGCTCGGGGACTTCCTCGTGCGCATCGGCGTGCTCGACCGCCACGCCTGAAGCTTCCGGCCCCGGCGGCTCGTCGGTGGCGGCGGCGGGCTCGGGGGCCTGCGCCGGCGCAACTGAAGCCTCGGCCTCGGCGGCAGCAGCTTCCTCGGGCTCTTCGGTGGCGGCGGCTTCCTCGGGCTCTTCGGTGGCGGCGGCTGCCTCGGGCTCGACGGCGTCTTCGGGCGCCTCGAGATGCTGGGCGAACTGCGCACGCAGCGCCGGCAGCCGCTCACCGAAACGACGGACCGCCCGCAGCAGCCGCTCGGAGGGCTCCGACGGCGGTTCGTTGGCCACGAGCACCAGCCGGACGGGCGACTGCGCCGCTGCTTCCAACATTCGAACCCACAGGTCATCCTCGCTTTCCGCGTTCAGCTGCGACCCGGCGCCTGCCTGCAGGCTCTGCGCCAGGCTCTCCGGCAGGGGGGTTCCCACCTTGGGCGGACGCTGGCTGACCCGCAGCGCGGTCACCAGGCGGTCCTTGCGAACCAGCGAGCCCAGGTCGGCAATCCAGGCGGAGTGCTCGCGGTCGACGCGGGCGGCCAGTTTGCGGCGCAGTTCCTCCGCTAAGTCCCGCGCCTCGTCGTCGGAGAACTGCTGAGGGATGCCGGCGACGACCGAGCGCAGGTCGCGCAGGTCCACGTCGTCGCTGACCTTGCGAGCCGCTTCGGCCCGGTCACGCCAGTCCACCGCCCGCAGAGCCGTGAACAAACCCTCCACGACCGCCAGAGCTTCCTCATCGGTCTCGCCAGGCCGCCCGGACGTCTGCCCTTCGGTCTCGCTGCTCTCGGCTTGCAACCCTTGACGCACCGCCCGAATACCCTCGTTGATGAGCCGCTCAGCGATCGGGCGCTCGGCGGTCGACAGCGTCGCCAGCCAGGCGTCGCGATGCGCGCTGGCAGGTCGCAGCCGAGGGGCGCGCGGCGGTCTGTCTCGGCCGCCCCGCTGCTCGGATCGATCCTTGTGCGTCCGTTGCGACCGCCCGCCTGCGCGCCCGTCGCTGTCGCGCTTCCGCCGCCCGCCGCGGCCATCGGGGCGCTCCGAGGGCGGCCGAGGAGGCTCGGAGGCGCCGGTCACGCCCTCGGTAAAGCGCTGACCGCCGAGGTGCTCGACGCGGGCCGCCGCGGGCCGCTCGGCTTTGGCGGGCAACACCTGGCGCACCGCTATCCCGTCGACGCTCACTTCTGCCTCGACGCGCAGCACGTCGCCCACCTCGGCGCCGGCGGGCAGCAGCCCCGCATCGAGGACGCCCTTGGGCTGGCGAGCCCCAGCGGCGCGCCACGTCCAAGTGCCGTCGGGGCGCCGGCTGGTCAGCATGACCTCGAGGCGGTGCGACATTCCTTCAACGCTACCGGCATGGCCGGCCAAGGGTCGCCGGCGCGGGGCGTTGCGACCGGGCGGCGATCCGCCGTACAGTGAAGACGGAATCGGGGAGCTCGAACACTCGGGCTGAGAGGGCGAGGAGACTCGCCGACCCGCAGAACCTGATCTGGGTAATGCCAGCGGAGGGAAACTATGCGCACGTTGGCTCTGTACCGTCCCCTATTCGCCTCACTAGCTTCGCTGGCGACGGCTCTGCTCGTCGTGGCGGCATGCGGCGACGCCGCAACCCCGACCGCAGCCCCAGCTCAGCCGACCGCGCCGGCGCCGGCCCCCGCGCCGCCACCTGAGGATCAACAGCCGCCCGCGCCTGCACCGACGCCACCCGAGCCGCCGCCCGCCGAGCCGGGGGAGATAACCGTCGTCACCCACGATTCTTTCGCCGTATCCGAGGGCATCATCGAGTCCTTCGAACTGGACACGGGCATCGCGGTGAAGCTGCTCACCGGCGAGGACACCGGCTCGATGCTCAGCCAGGTCATCCTCACCAAGGACAACCCGATAGCCGACGTGGTCTTCGGCATCGACAACACGTTCCTGCAGCGGGCGCTGGAGGCGGACCTCTTCGTCCCCTACCGCTCGCCGGCCGTCGAGGCCGTGCCAGCCGAGCTGCAGCTCGACGCACAGGACCGCGTCACGCCCATCGACTACGGCGACGTGTGCGTCAACTACTGGATCGACGCAACCGACGGTGTTCCGCCCGAGTCGCTGAAGGACCTGACCGACCCTCGCCATGCCGGCTCGTTCGTGACCCAGAACCCCGAGACCTCTTCGCCAGGGCTGGCCTTGCTTCTGGCCACCGTGGCAGCGTTCGGCGTCGACGGCTGGGAGGACTTCTGGGCCAGCCTGAGGGACGGGGGAATGTCGGTGACCGCGGGTTGGAGCGAGGCCTACTACGGGGAGTTCGTCGCCGGGGGAGGGGAGCGCGCCCTCGTGACCTCCTACGCCACCAGTCCGGTTGCGGAGGTGATCTTCGCCGATCCGCCCACTGACGCCCCGCCCACCGGCGTGTTGACCGACGGTTGCTTTCGCCAGATCGAGTTCGCCGGCATCCTGGCGGGCACCGAGAACCTCCCCGGCGCGCAGGCGTTCATCGACTTCATGCTCTCCGACACCTTCCAGGAAGACATCCCGCTGAACATGTTCGTCTTCCCCGCCAGCGCCAGCGCGGCGGTTCCGGAGGTGTTCGCCGCGCACGCCGCGGCGGTTCCCGAACCGCTGAGCCTCGATCCCGCGCTCATCGCCGCTGAGCGCGACAACTGGACTCGCCGCTGGGTAGAGATCGTCCTGCGCTAGCAACTCGTCGCCAGACGCCGCCGGCGCCCGCCATGGGGGGAGCGTCCCGTCTCCGCAAGGCCGCGCCCCCCGGCTTGGCCGCTGTGCCGGCCGCCTTCATCGGGGTCTTCTTCCTCTATCCCCTCGTCGGGGTGTTGACCCGCAGCTTCGACGCCGGAACGCTGCTGGAGACCTGGCGCAACCCGGTCACGACCGACGTGCTGTGGTTCACGACCTGGCAGGCCCTGGCCTCCACCGGACTCTGCCTGGCGGTGGCCCTGCCAACCGCGGCGGTCCTGGCGCGCCTGCGCTTCCGGGGCCGCAGGCTCGTGCACGCCCTGCTGGTGGTGCCGTTCGTGCTTCCCACGGTGGTGGTCGCCGCGGCCTTCCTCTCCCTCATGGATCGCCTCGGGGTGACCGACCGGTTCCATCACACTGTGTGGGCGATCCTGGCGGCGCACGTGTTCTTCAACTACGCGGTCATCGCCCGCTCGGTGGCGGCCTACTGGTCCCAACTCGATCCCGCCCCCGAACAGGCCGCCGCGGTCCTCGGAGCGAGTCCCCTTCGGGTCTTCGGAGCGGTCACACTGCCGCGCCTGGCGCCGGCCATCGGTGCCGTCAGCGCAATCGTATTCTTGTTTAATTTCACGTCGTTCGGCGTAATTCTCATTCTGGGTGGGCCGCGCCGGGCGACGCTGGACACCGAGATCTGGCGCTTCGCCGTCCAGCGTCTGGAGTTCGACACGGCGGCGGCGCTGGCGCTGCTGCAGTTGCTGTGCGTGCTGATGCTCGTGGTGGGCGCAACGATCTGGCAACGCCGCCGGCACGTTGCCGAGCGTCTCCGCAGCGAGGGCGCCCGGCGGGTGCGCGGCACCGCCGACCGAGCGCTCCTGGCCGGAACCCTGGGGATGGCCGCCGTGGTCGTTGGACTGCCGCTGGCGATGCTGGTGGAGCGTTCATTGCGCAGCGGGGGAAGCTACACGCTCGCCAACTACCGGCGCTTGGGGCAGGGCGGCGAGCGGCTGCAGGCCCTGTTCGTGTCCCCGGTGGCGGCGATCCGCCATTCGCTGGAGTTCGCCGCCACCGCCACGGGCATCGCCACCCTCGGAGGCCTGCTGGTGGCCCTTGCGGTCAGCGGCCGGCGCCGGCGCGGCGCGGCGACGCTGGAGGGCGCCTTCCTGATGCCGCTGGGCACTTCGGCGGTGATCCTGGGCTTCGGGATGCTGCTGGTGCTGGATCGCCCGCCGCTCGACCTGCGCCTGTCGTGGTGGCTGGTGCCGATCGCGCACGCCCTGATCGGCATGCCGTTCGTGATCCGCTCGGTCACGCCGGCCCTGGCCGCGGTGAGCCCGCGGCTGCGCGAGGCGGCCGCCACGCTGGGGGCCCGGCCGGCGCGGGTGCGGCGCGAGGTGGACCTGCCGCTGGCCCTGCGCGGTCTCGCCGTCGGCGCCGGGTTCGCCTTCGCGGTGTCGCTGGGGGAGTTCGGCGCCACCGCCTTCGTGGTCCGCCCGGAGCGACCCACGGTCCCGATCGCCATCTTCCGCCTCCTGGGCCGACCCGGTGAGGCGGCGTTCGGGCAGGCCATGGCCATGAGCGTGATACTGCTGGTCATGACCGCCGCGGCCGTGCTGCTGATCGACCGGCTCCGCCCCGCCGGCGCGGCGGACTTCTGAGATGACCACCGGCGACCGCAGCGGGGGAGAGGGCCTCGAAGTCCGCGATCTCTCGGTGTCACTCGACGACCACGAGATCCTGCGCGATCTGCAACTGTCGGTGCGTCGAGGCGAGATCCTGGCGCTGCTGGGCCCAAGCGGCTGCGGCAAGACGACACTGTTGCGCACCATCGCCGGACTGCAGCCACCCGCCGTCGGATCGGTCTCCTGGGCGGGGAAGGACCAGCGGTCGGTGCCCGCCCACCGCCGGCGCTTCGGGATGGTCTTCCAGGACCATGCGCTGCTGCCGCACCGTAACGTGGGCGCCAACGTGGCCTTCGGGCTCCGCATGCAGAAGGTCCCGGTGCCCGAGCGCCGCCGGCGCGTGGCGGAGATGCTGGGCATGGTCGGCCTTGCGGGCTATGAGCGGCGCGGCGTGGCGACCCTCTCGGGCGGGGAGGCCCAGCGCGTCGCCCTGGCACGCGCCCTGGTGACCGAGCCCAAGCTGCTGCTGGCCGACGAGCCCTTCGCGGCCTTGGATCGCCCACTGCACGACCGCCTGCTCGCCGACGTCCGGCAGATACTCACCGAACTCTGCCAGACCGCGATCCACGTCACCCACGACCACCTCGAGGCGTTCGCCCTGGCCGACACGGTGGCACTCATGCGCCACGGCCGCATCGACCGCACCGCCACGCCGCACGAGCTGCGCGCCGACCCTCGCGACGCCTGGACCGCCGACTTCCTCGGACTCGGCACCGTCTGGCAACCACCGCCGGGAAGCCCGCCACTCACCGGCACGACGATCCGGACGCCCTGGGGGCCGCTGCGCCTCGACGCGGCGACGCCGAACCGGCCGCCAACAGGGCCGCCAGCGGGGACAGACAAAGATGCGGCCGGCGGGGGACGCTGCCTGCTAATCCGACCCGAAGCGGTCCAGGGCGCGGGCTCTGGGGGCGTTACCGCCACTGTCAGCGACATCCGTGTCGCCGGCGACCGGACCATCGCCACCTTCGAGGTCCCCGGCGCCCCGCCCCTGCACGGTTACCTGCCCGCCAGCTTCACCCCAGCCAGCACCCATCGCATCGCCCTCGACCCAGCCGGAGTCACAATGCTCCGCGCCGACCCATAGCTTTCCGCACGAGCCGGACATCCAACACACCGGACTCCTACGGCAACCCTTGCCACTACACTACAGTCGGCACCCATGACGACGATGAACGTTTCCCTAGGGCCGCCGGAAATGATCGTTATGTAAATTAGATGCCGGACCTCGGGAAACGGCCTCGTTGGCTCCGAGAGGGGTCGGCCCCGGACCTGTCACCGGTGGCGAGGGGTGCTGCACCTACTGGCCCTTGCGGCGGTTGGTCCAGTAGTGCTTGCGGATGTGGACGGCGACGTTGCGGGGGTTGTCGCGCCAGCACTGCAGCGGGTCGAAGCCGTCGTGCGCTAGGCACATGTTGCAGGAGACGCACTCCACGCCGCCGTGGCGGCCGGCCTCCAGTTTGCGCACCAGGTCGGGCTCTCTGATGAACGGACGCGCCAGCGCCAGGAAGTCGGCGTCGCCGGCGGACAGCACGTCGGTCATCGTCTCGGTGGTGCGGACGCCGCCGACGAGAATGACCGGCAGCCCCGTGGCCTCCTTCACCGCCCGGGCGAACGGCCGGTAGTACGCCTCGGCACCGGCCGGCTGGCGGACCCGCTGCACCAGCAGGTTGCGCCAAGCCTGCGCCCGGCCCACCGCCACGTAGGGACGGATGTTCTCGAAGTAGGTGCGCATCACGCCGTAAGTGGTCTCCAAGGCGTCGATGCCGCGCCCGGCCAGCAACTGGGCCCGCTCCAGCGACTCCTCGCGCCGCAGGCCCCCATCCACCGAGTCCTCAACGCTCAATCGCGCCGTGACGGGCAGGTCGTCACCCACGGCGCGCCGCACGGCGTCATAGACCTCCACCATGAAACGGCTGCGGCGTTCGGCGTCACCTCCCCACTCGTCGTCGCGGGTGTTGGCGTGCGGCGAGCAGAACTCCGAGATGAGGTAGCCGTTGCCGCCGTGGATGTGGATGCCGTCGAATCCTGCCTCGGCCGCCCGCCCTGCCGCAGCCCCGAACGCCGCCACGAGCCCGCGGATACCGGCGTCGCTCAGCTCCTCGGGCTCGATGGTGTACATGGCGTTGGGAACCGGCGAGGGCGCCACCGGCACGATGGCCGACATCATCGTCTGGCTGCCGCAGTGGCCGATCTGGGCGAAGATCCGCCCGCCCGCCTCGTGGACCGCCTCGGTCGCCCGCCGCAGGGCCGGGATGCCCCGGTCGTGGTGGATGCCGGTCTGGTTGGCGCTGGCTTGCCCACGCGGGTCCACGTACATGTGGCCCGTCAGCAGCAGCCCCGCTCCCCCGTCGGCCAGACGCCGGTACAGCTCCACGTAGGAGTCGTAGACGACGCCGTTCGTCGAGGCCATCGTCTCCGACGTGGCGCCTCGCACGATCCGGTTGGGGATCTCCAGCGATCCGATCCGGCCGGGCTGCAGGTAAAGGGGTGCATGACTCACGGCCGAAAACGTAGTGCGCAGTCGTCCAGCGGATATCCGCCAGCAGCGTCCGCCGCGGAACCGGTTGTCCTTCGGGGCCCGCCCGGAAATCGCCGAAGATGCCGAGCGCTGAGCCTCCGGCGCCCGCCAGCGGCGCCGAGCTGCCGGAGCGTGCGTCGGTCCTGCCCGCCGTCTCGTGGGTAGTCTTGATTCTGGCGGGCTGGCGGGCTAGGATCCCGCGCGGAAGAATCTCGTCGGCGCACCGGACGGAGGAGAGCCATGCGAGCAATCAGTTTCGATTTTCGGAGGCCGCTGCTGGCGGCCTTGGCTTCGCTGGCGGTGTTGACGGCGGCGTTGGCTCTCGCCCCCCCCCTTATACACATATACCAGCCCCCCAGACAAGAGGCAAAGGGGGGTTGGGGGTTTTGGGTTGA
>VXNF01000089.1 GCA_009840735.1 Acidimicrobiia bacterium
GCGGCGGGGTATTTGTTTAATCCGTTCTTGGGGGGCCCTTGCGCGGCCGCGGCCGCCCCCCGCGCGGGCCGCGCCGGCGCAGGAGCCGGTGGTCTACGCCGCCGGCCGGGTGGAGCCGGCGGTCGTGCTGATCCAGACCTCCCAGGGGCAAGGCTCGGGAATCATCTACGACGTTGCCGGGCTGATCCTCACCGCGGCGCACGTCGTGGAGAACGCCGAGCCTCTCACCGACTTGTTCGGCGGGGAGGAGCCCGGCGGCCCTGGCCGTCCGGAGGGACTCGAGATCGACCCATCAGAGCCGCTCGACGTTCCCGAGGCCCTCGGCGGGCAGGTTCCCGACGTCATCGTGCACCTTGCCAGCGGTCTGCGCACCGGCGGCAAGGTCGTCGGATCGAACCGGGAACTCGACGTGGCGGTTGTGCAGATCGATCCGGGCCTCGACTTGGAGGTGGCGGACATCGGCCCGCTGTCGACCGTCGAGGTGGGTCAGACCGCCGTGGCGGTGGGCAGCCCCTTCGGCATGGAGAACGTCGTGACCGTCGGGGTGGTGAGCGCCCTCAACCAGGTCCTCGGAGGCGAGGACGTGCCGCCGCTCGGCATGATCCAGACCGACGCCCCGATCAACCGCGGCAACAGCGGCGGCGCCCTCGCGGACCTCGAGGGCCGCGTCATCGGCATGAACGTGCTCATCCGCTCGACCATCGGCGGCGGCAACATCGGCGTCGGCTTCGCCACTCCCATCGAGGTGGCCATCTGGATCGCCGAGGAGCTGCGGGCGGGGCGCGAGGTGCGCTTCGGATTCCTGGGCATCACCGGCTACACCCCGCCGCTGGGAGAGCCCGGAGCGATCGTGGCCTCGGTCACCCCCGGCGGGCCAGCCGAGGCGGCCGGCATGCAGGTGGACGACCGCATCGTCGCCTTCGACGGCCAGCGCGTGGGTTCGATGGGCGAGCTCACCGTCGCCGTCCGGCTGCGGGCGCCGGGGACCGAGGTGCCAGTGGAGGTGGTCCGCGGCGACCAGCTCATCCGCTTGTTCATCCCTCTCGGGGATCGGAGCGCCTCACTGGACGTCGAGGGCCTTCCCGCGCAGCCGAGCCAGCCCGAGATCGATCCCTAAGCGCGGCGGCACCCCTTGAGCGCGGCGCGCCAGGTTCCCGAAGCCGGATTCGAGGCCCTTCCCGACGCCCCGCGTTGGCGCACCCCGCTGGCGAAGGCCCGGTCGGCGCTGGGCGGGCGGATCGGTGCCGCGCTGGCGCGCCCCGACCTCGACGAGGCGGTCTGGGCATCACTGGAGGAGGCCCTGCTGGGCGCGGACGTGAGTTGGGCGGTGACCGAGCAGCTGCTGGAACGCCTACGCCATGAGGCCGCCCGCCAGCGCCTCGCCGCTCCCCGTGCGCTGCGCTCCCTGCTGGCCGCGGCGGTCGCGGACTTCATGGAGGCCCCCGACGGGGGGCTGGATCGCTCGGGCTCGCCGGCGGTCTGGCTGTTCGTCGGCGTCAACGGATCGGGCAAGACGACGACGATCGGCAAGCTGGCCCACGCCGAGGTGCAGGCCGGTCGGCGCGTGGTGCTGGCCGCCGCCGACACGTTCCGGGCCGCGGCCACCGAGCAGCTCGCCGTCTGGGCCGACCGGGCCGGGGCGCGTCTCGTGGGCGGCACGCCGGGGGGCGATCCGGCCGCGGTGGCCTTCGACGCCATCAGCCACGCCGCGGCCTCCGGCGCCGACGTGGTGATGATCGACACCGCCGGGCGGCTGCACACCGACCACAACCTCATGGGCGAGCTGGCCAAGATACGTCGCGTGGCCCAGCGGGCGTCGGGCGAGCTCTGCGAATCGCTCCTCACCCTCGACGCCACGACCGGCCAGAACGGTCTCCTCCAGGCCCGGAGGTTCGGCGAGGCAGCGGGCGTGACCGGCGCGGTGCTGACCAAGCTGGACGGCTCCGCCCGCGGGGGCACGGTGCTGTCGGTGCGGGCCGAGTTGGGTGTGGCGGTAAAGCTGGTGGGCCTCGGCGAAGGGCTGGGCGACTTGGTGCCATTCGACGCGTCCGCCTTCGCCGCCGCCCTCCTCGACGGCGACGGGAACTAGGCCGATGTTCGAGTCGCTTAGCGGCAACCTCAGCACCGTCTTCGACCGGCTGCGTCGCAAGGGCTGGCTGCACCCGGCGGACATTGCCGAGGCGCTGAGCGAGATTCGCCGGGCGCTGCTGGCTGCCGATGTGGCCACCGCGGTGGTGACCGAGTTCGTGGACCGGGTGCGCGCCGAGGCGCTCGCCGCCGATCTTAACCGCGCCCTCAACCCCACCCAACAGGTGGTGCGCATCGTGCAAGCCCAGCTAGTTCACACTCTCGGCGGCGAGGCGATGTCGATCAGCTTCGCCCCCCGGCCTCCCACGGTGGTGCTCCTCGCCGGTCTGGGGGGTTCGGGAAAGACGACCGCCGCCGCCAAGCTGGCCCGCTGGTTCCGCGGCCAGGGGCGCAGCCCGCTGCTCGTGGGCGCCGACCTGAGCCGCCCCGCAGCGGTCGAGCAGCTGCGCGTCCTCGCCGCGGAGATCGCCGTCCCGGTCTTCAGCGAGGCGACCGACCCGGTAGCGGTGTCGCTGGCCGGGGTGGCCGAGGCCCGACGGCTGGGCCGGGACGTGGCGATCTGCGACACCGCCGGCCGCCAAGTGGTCGAGGCCGCCTTGATGGCCGAGGTGCGGACCATCGGCCAGGCGGTCCAGCCCCACTACACGTTCCTGGTGCTCGACGCCATGACGGGCCAGGAGGCCGTCCACGTCGCCCGCAGCTTCCATGAGGCGCTCGGGCTCGACGCCGTGATCCTGACCAAGCTCGACGGCGACGCCCGCGGCGGCGCCGCGCTGTCGGTGCGGGCGGCGGTGGGGACTCCCGTGGCGTTCGCTTCGGTGGGTGAGCGCGTCGGCGACTTCGAACGCTTCCACCCCGACCGTCTGGCAGGACGGATCCTGGGTATGGGCGACCTGCTGTCCCTAGCGGAGAAGGCCGAGGCCGCCGCCGAGGGGCGCGGCGGCGCCGAATCCTCCGCCGCCGCCGAGCGGGTGCTGGTGGGCGACTTCACGCTCGAGGACTTCTTGGAGCAGATGCGTCAGATGCGCAAGCTCGGTGGGCTGGGCGACGTGCTGGCCCACCTGCCGAGCGAGCAGGCGGCGCAGGCGAACGAAGCCGGCGTGGACGAGCGGCGCCTGGCGCGGATGGAGGCGATCATCTGCTCGATGACGCCCGGCGAACGCGCCCAACCTGCGGTCATCGACGGGTCCCGCCGGCGCAGGATCGCCGCCGGCAGCGGCGCCACGACCGCGGAGGTGGGCGAGCTGCTCCGCAACTTCAGCGCGGCTCGCAAGATGATGCGCAGCGCCGGCCCGGCCGCAGCCCGGCGCAAGTCGAAACGCTCCAAGGGCACGCGGGCCAGAAGTTCAGGGGCTAAGAGTTCGGGGCGGGTCACGCCTGCCGGCGGCGCCCGCCGCCGAGCTGGCGCCGACCTGCTGGAGAAGCTGGAGTGGCCCGAGGAGCCCTCCGGAGGATCGGCGCCGGGGACTCCTTTGCCGCCTTCGAAACCCTTGTCGTGGCCCGAACGCTGAGCCCTGTCGGGCGTCGGCGGCGCCGTCGCTGGGACGAGGAGATGGAACAGCGCCGATTTCACGGCAGACTAGAGACCGGACGCTGGGGCTGAGGCCCCGGCAGCGGATCTCAGATGCAGGTCCCGGGACCAGATTCCGACAGTCGAACCCGGTGGAGGGCAACGAATCGTGGCAGTGCGGCTTCGCTTGATGCGCAGAGGTAAGAAGCACCAGCCCACTTACCGGGTGGTGGCAGCCGACAGGCGGGCGGCTCGCAACGGGCGCTTCATCGAATCCATCGGCTACTACGACCCGCGCCAGGAGCCCTCGGTCGTGAACATCGACACCGACAAGGCGCTGAAGTGGCTCCGCAACGGCGCTCTGCCGAGCGAGCGCGTCGAGAAGCTGCTCAAGATCTCCGGCGCCTGGGACGAGTTCAAAGGGACCGGCTCGCGGCTCGAGGACCTGGACCCCGCAGCAGAGAGGTCGGACTCGTGAGCGACGCTGAAGCAGCCCCCTGCGCCCAAGCCGTTCTCGAGCACATTGTCCGGTCGGTGGTCGAGGCGCCCGAGGCGGTCCGGGTGGTCGCTGTCACCGACGGCGACGATGTCCGCCTCGACGTGCATGTCGACCGGGCCGACATCGGCCGGGTCATCGGCCGCCGGGGCCGGGTGGCGGGCGCTATCCGCACCGTCGTGCGGGCGGCCGCGGTCAACGACGGGCGCAGCGTCAGCGTCGACTTCGTCGAGCCCTGAGCGCCGTGGCGCCCCCGGCGCGCCCGGCGAGAGATCTTCTGGAGGTCGGGCGCGTCCACCGCCCCCACGGCCTCAACGGCGAGGTCGTGGTCTCGCTGGTGACGAACCGCAGCGAGCGGCTCGAGCCCGGCGCCGAGTTGCGAACTGCCGACGTGGCGCTGGTGCTGCGACGGGCGCGTCCCCTCGAGAACCGCTGGCTGATGGCTTTCGAGGGCTACCGGGACCGCACGGCGGCGGAGCGGCTGCGCGGCGCGGTGCTGTTCGCCGCCCCGCTCGAGGATCCCGCCGAGCTCTGGGTGCATCGACTCGTCGGCGCCGAGGTTGTCTGCGGGTCCGGGGTGCGCCGCGGCAAGGTCGTGGCGGTGCAGGCCAACCCGGCGAGCGACCTGCTGGTCCTCGACAGCGGGGCTCTCGTGCCGCTGACCTTCGTGGTGGCCCTGAGCGGCGACGGCTCCCGCATCGACGTGGACGCCCCCGCCGGCCTCTTCGACCTGCCCTGAGGGTGCAGCCGGCGATGCAGATCGACGTGATCTCGATCTTCCCTGAGATGATCGAGCAGTTCGCCTCCCACAGCCTGCTCGGCAAGGCCCGCCGGGAGGGCGTCTTCGGGTTGCGGGTGCTGGACCTGCGCGCCGCTGGGCGCGATCCGCACCGCTCGGTGGACGACGCGCCCTTCGGCGGCGGCCCCGGAATGCTGCTGGCGGCTGAGCCGATCTTCGAGACTGTCGAGGCGGCCGAAGTGGCGCGCCCGCTGATCCTGCTGTCGGCCTCGGGGCGCCGGCTGGATCAGCCCAGCGTGGAGGCCCTTGCCTCAGGCGAGGGGTTCTCGTTGCTGTGCGGTCGTTATGAAGGTGTCGACGAGCGGGTGCGCGCCGCGCTGGTGGACGACGAGGTGTCGCTGGGTGACTACGTGCTGGCCGGCGGCGAGACGGCGGCCATGGTGATCCTCGAGGCGGTGGTGCGGCTGCTGCCGGGGGTCATGGGCAACGAGGCCTCCGGCGCCGGCGACTCGTTCAGCAGCGGCCTGCTGGGGTATCCGCAGTACACCCGCCCGGCGGACTTCAGGGGCATGGCGGTCCCGGAGGTGCTGCGCTCGGGCGACCACGGGCGGGTGGAGCGTTGGCGGTTGGCGCAGGCCTTGGCGCGCACTCGCCGGGAGCGCCCCGACCTGATCGCCGCCCGCGGCGGCTTGAGCGGGCGCGACGTCGAGTTGTTGGAGGAGTTCGAGCTCGTGGGGGACTGCGAGTTCTCCGAGGGGTCCGCCCCGCCGGCCGAGCGCTGAGGGCGCCGCCGCCCGGTGCGCTCCGGCGACTTGGGCCCTATCCTGCAGTGTTGCGCCTTACGCCTGCGCCGCGGGCGCCAGATTGGAGAACGGCCATGCAGCCCACTGACCTGGTCGACATGTCGAGCCTCCGGACCGACATTCCGGAATTCCGCCCGGGCGACACCGTCAAGGTGCATGTCCGGGTGACCGAGGGCAGCCGTGAGCGCGTCCAGATCTTCCAGGGCACGGTGATCGCCCGGCGTGGGTCGGGCGTGCGGGAGTCCTTCACCGTGCGCAAGGTGAGCTTCGGTGTGGGTGTCGAGCGCACCTTCCCGATCCACACCCCCAGCATCAAGGAGCTGGAGGTTGTCAGCCGCGGCAGGGTGCGACGCGCCAAGCTCTACTACCTGCGCGACCGCGTCGGCAAGGCGGCCAAGGTGCCCGAGCGGCGCGTCGTCTGAGACCCGTCCGCCGGCGCAGCCCCCGCGACGCCGGCCGACCCTGTGACATCCAGCCGGCAGCATCTCGGTCGCTGGGGCGAGGACAAGGCCGCCGCCTGGTACCGCGCCCAGGGCTGGGAGGTGCTGGATCGCAACTGGCGCGGTCCCGGCGGCGAGCTGGACCTGGTGCTCGGGCGCGGCGGCACCGTGGTGTTCTGTGAGGTGAAGACACGCTCCAGCGACGCCTACGGCCATCCCGCCGAAGCCGTGGACCGTCGCAAGCAGCAGCGCATCCGCCGCCTGGCGGTGCAGTGGCTGCGCCAGCACCCGGCGCCGGCGGCGAAGCTTCGCTTCGACGTGGCCTGCGTGCTGAAGGGCCGACTCGAAGTGCTGGAAGGGGCGTTCTGAGGTCGCCGCGCCCGGTAGGGTGAAGCCTCCAGAACGGGCTGTGGCGCAGCTTGGTTAGCGCGTTGGTCTGGGGGACCAAAGGTCCCGGGTTCAAATCCCGGCAGCCCGACTAGGATTCTCCGGGATTCGGAGGGTTCCAACGAGCAACGGAGGACGCACATGCCTACGCCGCAACCCGCAATCTTCGCCGAAATGGGACAGCACCAGTGGTACGTCCACCTGCGCCGGGAGAACGGCGCTGACCTCGAGCACATCAAGAGCGTGATCGCAGACACCCGCGCCGCCGCCGACGCCGCCGGCGTCAACCTCGTGGTGGGCTTCGGGCCCGGCCTGCTGGCCGAACTGACCGCCGACGTCCCCGACGACTTCCAGGACTTCGTGACCATCGAGTCCACCGACGGCAGCGGGCGCGAAGCCAAGGGCACCCAGGAGGAGCTGCTGTTCTGGCTGAACAGCCCCGACAAGGACCAGGTCTGGCAGACGCAGTACGACGCCCGCACCGCCCTCGCGGGCCACATGGTCGTGCCACGGGACACCAACACCTTCATCCTGGGCGACTCGCTGGACATGACCGGGTTCATCGACGGCACCGGCAACCCCGAGCCCGAGCGCGAGCCCGAGGTGGCCCTAGTGCCCGACGGCTCACCGGGCGCCGGCGGCAGCTTCATCCTCGCCCAACGCTGGGTCCACGACCTCGACGCCTGGAACCAGATGAGCGTCGAGGAGCAGGAGAAGGTCTTCGGGCGCACCAAGCCCGACAGCGAGCGGCTCGATCCCCAGGAGGACTTCTCGCACCTCAGCCACGTCGAGCTGCGCGACGGCGCCACGGCGGACGCCACCAAGCCCAAGCGCAACGAGATCGCCCGCCGTTCCACCCCGTACGCCTTCCACGGCGCGGTCTCCGTCGTCGGCCTGTACTTCATGGCCTTCTGCCGGGAGCAGGCCCCCTTCCGGGAGCGCCTGCGGGCCATGTACGGCCTCGACGGCGCCGGCGTGCGCGACCGGTTGACGGACTTCTCCAACCCGGCGTCGGGATCCTTCTACTTCGCCCCGTCGGTGGAGGCCCTCGACGCGATGCTGGCCTAGCGGCCCCGGCGCCGGCAGCGACCGTTTCGCGCCCACCTCGAACCGGGGCGCGCAGCCCGTATCGGCTGTTCAGGCGGTGCCCCCGACGAGGCGCCCGCTGCTCGTCTCTGCGCCGCGAAGCGCGAAAGGTAGCGTTGCGGCGTGTGCGGGCGATTCGTCTCGGCTGCTCCGGTTGAGGACGTAGCGGCCTACTTCGGGGCGGAACTCGAGGCGGGCGTCCATGTGGCGCCTAGCTACAACGTGGCGCCCACCAATGACGTCCACGCGGTCCTCGTGGCCGAGGGTCGCCGGCGCCTCGCGGCGCTGCGCTGGGGTCTGATCCCGCCGTGGGCCCCCGACGCCAAGATCGGCAACCGCATGATCAACGCCCGCTCCGAGACCGTGGCGGAGTCCAAGGCCTACCGTCGCCCGTTCCGCGCCCGTCGCTGCATCATCCCCGCCGACGGCTTCTATGAGTGGGTGAGCGTCCCCGGCGAGCAGCACCGCCAACCCGTCTACATCCACCGGTCCGACGGCGAGCCGCTGGCATTCGCCGGGCTCTGGGAACGCTGGCAGCGCCCCGACGGCGAGCCGCTGCGCTCGGCGACGATCATCACAGGCCCGGCCAACGACCGGATCGCCGAGGTTCACCACAGGATGCCGATCGTGCTGCCCCCGAGCGCCTGGCCGCAATGGCTCGACCCCGACTGCGAGGACGCCGCGGCGCTCGGGGACCTGCTGGTGCCGGCCCCGTCGAAGTTGTTCACCTTCCATCCCGTCAGTTGGGAGGTCAACAACCCTCGCCGGAAGGGCGCGCACCTCATCGAGCCTCTCGCTTCCTGAGGTCGCCGATGGAGCGCGCCCGAACCTCCGGGGCCCTAGGTGTCGTTCCGGCGCACCCGCAGCGCCAAGACTGGCGGTCGCGCCTCGAGCGGGCCAGCCTGCGTTGGCAGGCCCGGCTGGACACCGCAGCCGTGGACAACGCTCTGCCGTGGATCATGGCCCTCGCCGGGGGCGGCGTGCTGGCTGGCCTGGCGCTGGCCCGTGCCCATTCGCTTCAGGCGGGATCCGAACTGGCGCTGTTCAATCAGAGCATCTGGCAGGTGAGCCACGGCTTCCGCCCCTACTCGACGCTGGCCGGCGGTGACTACCTGGCGCGCAACGGGGCGTTCATCATCTACCCGCTGGCGCTGCTGGTTCGCTGGCTCCCGATCACGACCACAGTCCTGGCCGTCCAGTCCTCCGCCCTGGCGCTGGGGATCGTGCCGCTGTGGCGGATCGCCCGCCGCCGCGCCGATCTGAAGGTGGCGCCGGCGGCCGCGGTGGCGTTCGCCTACGCCGCCTACGCCGCCCTCCACAACGCCAACCTCTCCGGCTTCCATCCCGAGACCTTGGCGGTGCCGGCCCTGCTGGGCGCGGTCTACTACGGGCTCGGCGCCCGCTGGGCGCCGTTCGGCGCGCTGGTAGCGGTGGTGCTGGCGTGCCGCTCGGACCTCGGCTGGATGGTGGTGGTCCTCGGCGTGGTCCTGGCCGTGGAGCTGCGGCCCCGGCCCGCCGGCGATCAAGCGCAGGCCGCCGAGGACTCGCCGTGGCGGGCGCCGGCCCGAGCGGGCCGGTCGCTGCTGGCGATCTCGGGACGCCATTCCCGCACCGCGCTCATCTGGGCGTTCGTGGGGCTCCTGTGGGCGCTGCTGGCCACAGAGACCATCCTGCCGCTCTTGGCTGGCGGCGAGTTCCCGCACCTGGCGCGCTACGCGGAGTACGGCGATTCCAGTACCGCGGACGTCATCTGGGGGATCCTGCGCCAGCCGCACGTCTTCCTCGGCAACCTCGTGACCCAGGAGAACTTCCAGGTGTGGGTGACCCTTCTCGCCCCGGTGCTGTTCCTGCCCCTCGTCGAGTCTCGCTACCTGTTGCCGGCGGTGCCGTTCTTCGTCCTGCAGCTGGCCTCCGCGCCGCCGCAGACCCTGGCCGCCGAGACCGCCCCGGTAGCGGCGTTCGTGCTCGTGGCGACGACCTTCGCGCTGCGGCGCGCCGGGGCGATGCTGGTTCGGCGGGTGCGGGTCAACCGCCGGCTGGTCATCACGCTGCTGCTGGCCGCCGCCGTGTTCTTCGTGGGCGACGCCGCCAGCTCGCCGTTCAACACGCCCTGGCAATGGACCCGCGACGCCGCCGATCGGGACCGGCTGGCGGCCACCGAGCAGATACCCGACGACGCCGCTGTGCGCGCCTCGCCGCACCTGCTGCCGCTGCTGGCGGAGCGGAACGTGCTGTTCGAGCTGGACACGGCGGGATCCTCGGCGCGCGCCGACGCACAGCCGGCCACCGAGGGCGTGGGGTGGATAGCCCTGGATCTCGCTTCGGCCACCCAGTGGGGGCCGGACGCGCTGGAAGTAGAACGATTCGACACCACCCTCCGTCAGCAGGGCTGGGAGCGGGTCTTTGCCGCCGAGCAGGTGCGGGTCTACCGTTACGCAGCGTCCCCGGTCGACTCGGGGCCCGACTCCTGAGCCTCAGTCCGAGCCGGCGAGGGCCTCTCGCAGCAGCGCTGCCTCTGTGGCCAGCTCGGACTGGTCCACCGCGGCGGCGGCGTTGGCGAAATCAAGGTCTGACATCGCCTCGGCGCCGAAGACATGCACATGTACATGCGGCACCTCGAAGCCCGCGATCACCACAGCGACCCGCTGAGGGCGCTTCGTCTGCATGATGGCCCGCCCCACCCGGTGGGCCACCGCCGTTAGGTGCATGCTGGTGTCGACATCGAGGTCGAGCCAGTGATCCACCTCGGCGAGGGGAACGACCAGCGAATGCCCCGCGGTGAGCGGGTTGATGGACAGGAACACGCCGCAGACCTCGTCGCGCCAGACGATGTGCCCCGGAAGCTCACCGTTCAGGATCCGTGTGAAGATCGTCGCCATCGAGTCCTCCCCCTGCTCGGAGTCATCGGCCGGGGACCGCACGGTACTCTCCTGCCGTGTCTGCTGAGGGATTCAGGGGCCAGATCTGGACGGTCCCGAACCTCGTCTCGGCCCTGCGGCTGGGCTGCATCCCGGTCTTCTGCTGGCTGCTGTTCGGGCTCGACAGCCCACTAGCGGCGGGGATCCTGCTGGGTGCGCTGGGGGCGAGCGACTTCCTCGACGGGTATCTGGCGCGCCGGCTGGATCAGGCGACCGAACTGGGTGCTGTCCTGGATCCCGTCAGCGACCGCTGCATGTTCTTCGCAGCGGTCATCTCCATGCTCATCAGCGGCGACGTGGCCCTGTGGTTCGGGATCGTCACGCTCGTCCGGGAGTTCGGGCTCTCTGTCGGCACGCTGGTCCTGGCCGCCCGGCGGGCGGGGTGGCTGGGCGTGAACGCCTGGGGCAAGGCGGGCAGCTTCGGCCTCATGTTCGCTTTTCCGATGTTCCTCCTGGGGCGGGCGGACATTCTCGGGGCGGGCGGCTGGACGCTCGCCGGCTGGCTGTGCGGCGTGCCGTCGCTGGCGGTCGCCTGGTACGGCGCCGTGCTCTACGTGCGGGCGGGCCGGGCCGCGCTCGGCGGCCCCGCGGAACCGGCCTCGTGCACCCCGCCGTCCTCGCCGCGCTGACGGCCGCAGCGGCGCGGATTCTGGGGGAGGCGGCTGGTCAGTGGGCTAGCGTGAACGAGATGGCGAAGCGGAACCGGCGAGGCGCCGGCGCAGCCCCCCAGACGTGAGGGTTCCCGAACCGCTGCGGTACTCCGAGGACCACGGCTGGGCAGCGCAGGAGGGCGAGGGGCGAGACCGGCTCGTGCGCGTCGGGCTGACCGACTTCGGCCAGGACCTGCTCGGCGAGGTGGAGTTCGTGGAGCTCCCGGCGCCGGGGCTGCGGCTCGCGGCCGGCGACCTAATGGCGGAGATCGAAGCCCGCAAGGCGACCAGCGAGCTGTACGCGCCGCTGGCGGGGCGGGTCGTGGCCGTCAACGACCTGTTGACGGTGACGCCCGGGATCCTCAACAGCGACCCGTACGGCGACGGCTGGCTGTGCCTGCTGGCGCCCGAGGCGGACGCCGGGTTCGACGAGTTGATGGACAGCGCGGCCTACGCGAGGTTCGTCGGTGGCTGAGGAACCGCTGGCAGCCATCAGCGAGGTCGTCACCGGGCTGCGCGCCGACTACCCCGACGTGTCGGTCTCCAAACTGCGGTTCCTCGAGAGCCAGGGTCTCATCACGCCGCAGCGGACCTCCAAGGGGTACCGCAAGTACTCCCGCACCGACGTGGCCAAGCTGCGCTGGATCCTCAGCCAGCAGCGGGAGAACTTCCTGCCTCTGCGGGTCATCCGCGAGCGCATGGCCGACGTGGAGTGGAGTACCCAGGCCGAACAGGAGGACCAGCGGCTGCCCGACGTCGACGTGAGCGACCGGGTCCGACGTCTGACGCCGCGCAACGCGGGGCCAGACGCCGCCGGGGCGGCCATGACCCTCCCGCAGCTCGCCAACGCCAGCGGGCTGAGCCTGGCGGCGGCGCGGGAGCTGACTCGCTACGGCCTCCTGGTGCCGCGCCCGACCGCGGAGATCGACTTCTACGACGCGCAGGCCCTCGAGGTGGCGCGCATCGCCCGGCAGATGCTCGACCACGGCCTCGAACCGAGGCATCTGCGGCTCTTCAAGGCGTCGGTGGACCGGGAGCTGGACCTCGCCACCCCGGAGGTGCAGCGGCTGCTGCAGGGCGGCGGCGCCGACGCTCAGCTTCGGGCGCGCCAACTGCTGGCGACGCTGGCGGCGCTGGCGGCCTCGCTGCGCGAGGCACTCGTGGCGCGCACGCTGCAGAACTTCAGCTGAGCGTGTCGCCGGCGAAACCCGCTCGGCCCCCCGCCGGCGTCGTGTACGACCGCGGCGCCATCGCCGATCGGGTGCAGGCGCTGGGGGCCGCCATCTCGCGCGACTACGCGGCGCGTCTCGCCAGCGGCGATGCCGTCGTGCTCGTGGGCGTGCTGCGGGGCTGTCTGCCGTTCCTGGCCGACTTGGCCCGGGCGCTGCGCGTCGAGGCCGAGACGGACTTCTTGGCGATCTCCCGCTTCGCCCCCAACTCGGGTCGGGTTCGGATCACCCGCGATCTGGAGATCGACATCGCCGGCCGGCACGTCCTGTTGGTCGAGGGCATCATCGACAGCGGCCTCAGCGTGGGCTTCCTCGGCGGCGAGCTGCGCCGCCGCCAGCCGCTCAGCCTCGAGGTCTGCACGCTGGCTGATCGCCAGGTGCGGCGGATCCTGCCGTTGGAGCCTCGTTATGCGGGGTTCGCCGTGAATGACTCGTTCCTCGTCGGCTACGGGCTCGAGTACCGCGGTCGCTACGGCAACCTGCCGGACCTGCGGTCGGTGGATCGTCGCGCCCTCGAGGCGAACCCCGACGCCTACGTGGAGTCCCTGTACGGGAAGCCGACAGCGAGCCCGCGCTCGCCGTCGTGCTAGGGGCGTTGTTCGGGTCTGCGGCTATTGTCAGGGCGTGATCGAGATGGACCTCGTCGGCGTGCGCGTCGAGTTGCCGACCAACACGCCGATCCTCCTGCTGCGGGAGCAGGCGCCGAACCCGCGGCTGCTGCCCATCTTCATTGGTGCGCCCGAAGCGACCGCCATCGCCCTGGCCCTAGAGGGCGTCGAGGTTCCGCGACCCATGACGCATGACCTCATCAAGGTCATTCTCGAGCACATGGGCCTGGCGCTGCGGCGCGTGCTCGTGACCGAACTGCGCGACAAGACGTTCTTCGCCGAGCTCGAACTGGGCGAGAACGGGGACAAGGGCGAGACTCGGCGGGTCTCGTGCCGTCCGTCCGACGCGGTCGCCGTGGCGGTGCGCTGCGGGGCCCCCATCTTCGCTGCCGAGGAAGTGCTGGCGGGCGCCGGCTATCGGGAGCAGCGCGACGTCGATGACGCCGACTCGGGCGAGACCCAAGACCCCGACGAGGTGGTCGAGCAGTTCCGCGAGTTCATCGACACGGTGCGCCCGGAGGACTTCGAGTCCTAGCCGGTCGGGTCCGCGGGGGAGATATCCCCAGGCCCGCGTGAATTGCAGTAGAGTAGTTACAGCGCTGGATGCATCGAGCGCTCCAATCACGCGGTGCCACTCGTTCGGCGCCAAGCATTCGGAGGAATATCCATGAGCGGCAACGTCGTACGCAGTTTCACCTCGAAGCAGGCTCAGGAAATCGCCGGGATCACCTACCGGCAACTCGACTACTGGGCGAGGACCGGGCTGGTGCGGCCGTCGGTGGCCGCCGCGCTCGGCAGCGGATCCCGCCGCGCCTACTCATACGGCGACCTGTTGAAGCTGCGGGTCATCAAGAACCTGCTGGACAACGGGGTCGGGCTGCAGCAGATCCGGGATGTGTTCAAGAACCACCGGGACATTCTGGGCGAGGACTTCGCTGGCGGTCGGCTGGTCATCAGCGGCGATGAGGTTCTGTTCATGAAGGGCCCCGACGAGCTAGTGGCCCTGCTCCAGCGACCCGGCCAGCAGGCCTTGGCGCTCATCATGCTTGAGGTCGAGGGAATCAAGGAGCAGCTCAACGGCGCCATCGTGAGCGAGCTGGGTCAGCGCCGCCCAAGCGTCGCCGGCGCCGAGTCGGACGAGCAGGCTGGTGTCGAGGCCGAGGCTGGCTTCGGGGGCTGAGAGGGTCGCCGCTCCAGGGGGGTCCCGGCGCGTGCCGACATCCGATCCCGCCACCGGCCTCGAACCGGACTTCGCCCACGACTCCGAGCGGGCGTTCAGCGAGCTTCTGGACTTCTACGGCGTCTCGTGGCAATACGAGCCGACCACGTTCGTCCTCGAACAGGACACGTCCGGGCGGGTCTTGGAGGCCTTCACCCCGGACTTCTACCTGCCCGCCTATGAGGTGTACGTGGAGTTGACGACGCTGAAGCAGAAGCTCGTCACCGCCAAGAACCGCAAGCTGCGCAAGCTTCGGACCCGCTACCCCAGCGTGCGCGTGAAGATGCTGCACCGCCAGGCCACGCTGGGCCTGCTGGACAAGCACTCCTAGGGGTCCGGAGCGGCCTGATCGGACTGCCGCCGCGGGCTCGCTGCGGCCGGCGGTTCAGATCGTCAGGCGCCCAGGATCGGGGGCCTTCAGAGCGCGAGTCTTCAGATCGCGGCGACCTTCTCGAGCAGGCGGTCCGGGTCGATCCCACCGATGCCGCCCTCGACGACTTCGCCCCATGGCGTGAGCAGCACCCAGGCCGGGTGAGAGAAGACGCCCAGCAGTGCCGCCGGGTCGAACGTCTCGCTCCACACCAGCGGGAACGACTCGATTCCCGTCGCCGCCGCGAAGCTCTGCGCCTGGCCCAGGCTGTCGGTCACCCCCAAGCCCACGACCAGAACCTCATCTCCATGGTTTCGAGCGAACTGCTCGACGCCGGGCGCCTCCCGGCGGCAGGTCGGTCAATGCGGCGCCCAGACCCACACGAAGATGGGCCGGTCGGTCGGTGCGAACGAGGCCAAGACGAGAGAGTCGCCGCTGAAGACGTCCAGCACCGTCGAGGTGGGAAGCTCGTTGGGACCTGTGGGCGGCGGAGGCTCGGGGGGTGGTGGCGCAG
>VXNF01000039.1 GCA_009840735.1 Acidimicrobiia bacterium
GGTCCAGGGCGTCGAAGTCCACGATGCAGATGTCGGCCTTGTAGCCGGGCGCCAGCAGTCCCCGGTCGGCCAGGCCGGCGTTCAGGTCGCCGCTGTGGGCGAAGCCCGCCGCCAAGGGCTTGTCGCTCTCGGATCGCAGCCGTTGGGCGCTACAGTCTTGCTGATGGCATCCGCCAGGTTGTGCTCCGACGGCCGCGTGACGATCCCCAAGGACCTCCGCGACGCTGCCGGACTCCGCGTCGGCACGGAATTCGACGCCGAACTGACCGACGACGGGATCCTGCTCCGCCCGCGGCTCGGGCGGGACGCCGATCAGTGGTGGTTCTGGACCGAGGAGTGGCAGGCCAAAGAACTCGAGGCCGAGGCGGACATCGCCGCAGGCAGACACGGGCCGGTGTTCTCATCGGGGGAGGAGTTCCTGACGGCGCTGCGCGAGCTCGCCGGTTTGGGTCCTGGCAGCGACAGCACTGCGGGCTGAGTTCACCGACGCGCCCCGCTCTGCGCCGTGCCGACATACGAGTGGATCCAGGCTTTCGGCCGTGAGTTCGCGGCCATGGACGCACGTATGCAGAAGGCGTTTCTTCGGGCTGTGAGCCTCTTTGTCGATGATCTCGGCGAAGGCCTCTCACCGCGTCCGGGGCTGCGCGTCAAGGGGGTGCGCGGCTATCCAGGTGTGTTTGAGATCATGTGGGCACCCGATGGTCGGGCGACGTTCGCTTACGGCGAGGAGAGGATTCCGGGGCATCCTCATATCATTTGGCGTCGCGTCGGAGGCCACGAGATCTTGCGTCGGCCATAGGCGGCACCCGAGTTCGCCGGGGAGGGAGTTGATCTGCCGCCTCTCGGAATTCGAAATATGCCGAACTTCCTCGGAGCGAGCACGGCAGGATCGCTGCCGCCGGGTTCGGCGGTCTATGGCTGCTGTTGGGCGCCTCGGATGAGACGGCCGGGGCGCTCGCCGGTGAACTCGCCCTCGGCGGCCACCTCGACGCCGGACACGAAGGTGTGGCGGTAGCCCACTGAGCGCTGCTCGAGCCGCTTGCCCCCGGCGGGCAGGTCGTGCACAACCCGCGGGCGGGTCAGGCCCAGGGCGTCGAAGTCCACGATGTTGATGTCGGCCTTGTAGCCGGGTGCCAGCAGCCCCCGGTCGGCCAGGCCGTAGGCGAGCGCGGTGCGCCGTGTCTGCTTGTTGACCAGGAACTCAAGCGGGAAGCGCCTGCCGCGGCTGCGGTCGCGGCCCCAGTGCGTCAGCAAGAACGTGGGGTAGGCGGCGTCGCAGATGGTGCCCACGTGTGCGCCGGCGTCGCCGATGCCGCAGATGGTGTGGGGGTCGGCCAGCATCTCGGCCACGGCGTCGAGGCTGCCGCCGCTGTAGTTCTCGAAGGTGTAAAGCAGCAGCGTGTCGCCGTCGCCGGCAGCCAGCAGGTCGAGGGCCAGCTCCCAGCGGCTCAGGCCGGCTGCTTGGGCGCGGCGGGCAACCGAGGTGTCGGGGTGCGGTTCGTAGTCCAGGTCGTCGCCGAACTCGTAGGTGCGGCCGAGCGCGTAGTCGATCCAGCGGGTGTAGCCGTCGTCGGGCCGGTCGTGGATGGGGGTTCGCCGCAGGCCGGCGTCGTTGCGCAGCAGCGCCGCCCGCTCGACAGTCGGAAGGTGCGCCACCCGCCGGTACGCCGGGTGGTTGCCGAACGGGTTCACCGTCGCGTCGAGGCCCAGCAGCACGCCGATCGGGCGGCAGCCCACCTGCCCGTTGGCGGCGACACCGTCAGCGTTGGCGGCGCCGATGTGCGCCAGCGTCTGCCGCCAGCGATCGGGCCAGGCGTCCATCTGGACCAGCAGCGCCGACAGCGGCCGCCCGGCCAACTCGGCGGCGGCGCGCATGATTGCGAACTCGCCGTCGCCGAAGTCCGAGTTCACCTGCAGCACCCCGGCGCCGGCTCGGCGCATGCCCCGCGCCAGCGCCGCCAGCTCGGGATCCCTAGCGGACAGCGACGGCGTGAGCCGGCCGTCGGCGGCGCGGTGCTTGGGCGTGCGGGAGGTCGTAACGCCCAGCGCCCCGGCCTCCAGGGCTTCGGCGGTGAGCCTCTCCAGCCGATCAAGTTCGCTGTCGTCGGGCGCTTCGGCGTGGTCGGCGCCCCGCTCGCCCATCACGTAGAAGCGCAGCGCCCCGTGCGCCAACTGCCCGGCTGTGTCCATCACCCGAGGCATGGCCTCCAGCGTGTCCAGGTACTCCGGGTAGGACTCCCAGCAGAAGTCGATGCCCTCGGCCAGCACCGAGCCCGGGATGTCCTCGACCCCCTCCATCAGGTTGATCAAGTAGTCCTCGGTACCCGCGGCCACCGGGGCGAAACCCACGCCGCAGTTCCCGAACACCGCGGTCGTGACGCCGTGCCACGACGACGGCGTCATCTCGGGATCCCAGGTCGCCTGCCCGTCGTAATGGGTGTGGATGTCGACCCAGCCCGGCAGCACCAACAGCCCGTCGGCGTCCACCACCCGCCGGCCGGCGGTCGTCCTGTCGCCGTTGCCGCCGGCGCGGCTGACCGCCGTTATGACGCCGTCGGCGACCGCCACGTCGCTCACGAACGCCTCCCGGCCGCTGCCGTCCACGACGGTGCCGTTGCGAATCAGCAGGTCATGCACCCGCCCAGATTACCCAGGCTTGCCCACCGGGAGGTCAGCCGCCAGCGAGACCGCCGTTTGGTTGATATGTGTACCGGTACACGATACAATAGTCGTGTGATTCGTACGTTCCGCCACCGAGGGCTGAGGCGGCTCTATGAGCGGGACGACGCGAGCCGAGTCGCCCCCGACCAACTGGAGCGGATCATTGTGGCCCTGGCAGATCTCGATGCCGCAGACAAACCCGGTGATCTTGATCTGCCGGGGTACAGACTGCATCCGCTCAGAGGTGACAGGCGAGGGCTCTGGAGCATTTCCATTTCGAGCAATTGGCGGATCACGTTCAGAGTAGAAGACGGCGACGTCTACGAAGTAGATCTTGTGGACTACCACTAGCGAAGGGAGAGCAAATGCCCATGAAGAATCCACCCCACCCCGGCCGTAGCGTCAGGGAGAACTGCCTGAACCCTCTCGGCTTGAGCGTTACAGAGGCGGCGAAGGTTCTAGGCGTCGCCCGCCACACGCTCTCGCGGGTCTTGAACGGTCACGCGGCGATCTCGGCCGACATGGCCATTCGCCTCGAGAAAGCGGGGTGGTCCAGTGCGGACTTCTGGTTGCGCCGGCAGGTGGCTTACGACCTTGCACAAGCCCGCCGCGACGAGGACAGGATTCGAGTCGAGCGCTATCGGCCTCAGCCGACACCGCAGCCCGTCTGAGAGAGACCAGTCGGGATGGGCGCTGTGAACGGCCGCCCCCGGGTCGCCAGCGCAGGGCCGGGTAGGATCAGCGACCGCCCCAGGAGTGCTGGGACGACGCTGGGCCGCGACTGCCCCGCTGCGGCGCGAAGCGAGGTGTGAACATGTCCGACGCGACGATCGCCGACTTCTACCTCGAGGAGCGGACGTTCCCGCCGCCAGAGGGGTTCGCGCAGGCCGGCGCGGCGCGGGCCTTCTACGACGAGGCCGCCGCCGACTACGAGGCGTTCTGGGCGCGCCAAGCCCGTGAGCTGCTCAGCTGGGACGAAGACTTCCACACCACCCTCGAATGGGACCTGCCGGACGCCCGCTGGTTCACCGGCGGCAGGCTGAACATGGCCTACAACTGCCTCGACCGCCACGTCGAGGCTGGCCGGGGCGACAAGGTGGCATTCCACTGGGAAGGCGAGCCGGGCGACACGCGCACCGTCAGCTACGCCGAGCTGCTCGACGACGTGCGCCGCTTCGCCGCCGTGCTGCGCTCGCTGGGCCTGCGGGCCGGCGACCGGGTGGCGCTCTACATGCCGATGATCCCCGAGCTGCCGGTGGCCATGCTGGCGTGCGCCCGGATCGGCGTGGCGCACTCGGTCATCTTCGGCGGCTTCTCGCCAGACGCAATCGTGGACCGCTGCACCGACGCTGAGGCCCGCATGGTCATCACCGCCGACGGCGGCTACCGGCGCGGCGCTCCGTCGCCGCTGAAGCAGAACGTGGACGAAGCTCTCGCAGCCGGCGCGCCGTCGGTGGAGACGGTGGTCGTCGTCAACCGCTGCGACCTCGCCGTCCCGATGCAGCCGGGACGCGACCTCTGGTGGCACGAGCTCATGGCCGACGCCGATCCAGCCGCCGCTGACCCGCCCGGCGGACCGGAGGCCTTCGACAGCGAGCACCTGCTGTACCTGCTGTACACGTCGGGCACGACCGCCAAGCCCAAGGGCATCATGCACACCACCGGCGGGTACCTCACCCAGGTGGCCTTCACGCATCGCTACGTCTTCGACCTGCGCCCCGACAGCGACGTCTACTGGTGCGCGGCGGACATTGGCTGGGTGACCGGGCACAGCTACATCGTCTACGGCCCGCTCGCCAACGGGGCCACGTCGGTGATCTACGAGGGCACCCCGGACACGCCGCGCCCCGAGTTCCGCAGCGGCGACCGGGCCGGCTGGCCGAAGGATCGCCTCTGGGACATCGTCGCCCGCTACGGCGTCACGCAGCTGTACACCGCCCCGACGGCCATCCGCACGTTCATGCGCTGGGGCACCGAGGAGCCGGCGCGCCACGACCTGTCGTCCCTGCGGGTGCTCGGCACCGTCGGCGAACCCATCAACCCCGAGGCGTGGATGTGGTACCACACCCACATCGGCGGCGAGCGCTGCCCCGTCGTGGACACCTGGTGGCAGACCGAGACCGGCGGGCACATGATCAGCCCGCTTCCCGGCGTGACTGTCACCAAACCGGGCTCGGCCACGCACCCTCTGCCGGGGATCTTCGCCGAGTTGGTGGACGACGGCGGCACGCCGGTGCGCCGCGGCGGCGGCTACTTGACCATCACCCGGCCCTGGCCGTCGATGCTGCGGGGCATCTGGGGCGACCCCGAGCGCTACCGGGAGACGTACTGGTCGCGCTTTGAGGGCCGCTACTTCGCCGGCGACGGCGCCAAGCTCGACGAGGACGGCTACCTGTGGCTGCTGGGGCGCGTCGATGACGTCATGAACGTCTCGGGCCACCGTATCAGCACGACCGAGGTGGAGTCGGCGCTCGTCGATCACCCCGCCGTGGCCGAGGCCGCCGTCGTGGGCGCCAGCGACCCCGTGACCGGTCAGGCCATCGTGGGCTACGTCATCCTGCGGGGCACCGCTCAGCCGAGCGACGAGCTGCGCGAGGAGGTGCGGGCGCACGTGGGCAAGAAGCTGGGCCCCATCGCCCGGCCGAAGGCGGTGGTGCTGGTGCCCGACCTGCCCAAGACCCGCAGCGGCAAGATCATGCGCCGGCTGCTGCGCGACGTTGTGGAGGGGCGCAACCTGGGCGACACCACAACGCTGGCCGACGCCACGGTAGTGGAGGAGATCCGCCGCCGGGCCAACGAGGCGGCAGATGCCTGAGCGGCCTCCGGCGTCCTGTCGGCCAGCCCGGCCGCCCAGCGGCGCGTTGATCGGCCTTCGCCGACGGGCCGCGTCCTGACTTCGTCGCCGCCGCTACCGGGCCATTGGACGTGGCGGAGTGCTCCGCAGCACCCCGCCCATGCCGCCATCGTGGACATCGACGGCGTGCTGGCCGACGCGGCGCACCGCCAGTGGCACCTCGACGGCCCCACCCGTGACTGGGTCGGCTTCTTCGAGGCCGCCGACGGTGACGCCCTGCTGGCCCACCACGCGGAGCTGGTTCGGTGCCTTGACCCCGGGTTGCAGGTCGTGCTGCTGACGGCCCGGCCTTTCGGTCTGCGGGAGGTGACGATGGCGTGGATCGAACAGCACGGCCTGCGCTGGGACTTGCTGGCGCTGCGCGGCCCTGGTCAGGACATGATGCACTCGGTGCACTTCAAGCGGCAGGCCCTAGCTGTTCTGCGCGCCTTCGGGTTCACCCCGGTGTTCGCCCTCGAGGACGATCCGCGTATCGTGGAGATGTACGCAGGCGAGTCCCTGCCGTGCGTCTACGTCCACTCGGGCTACTACGGCTGAGCGGCAGATTCGGCGCAGGTGACGTGACGGCGCCGCATCCCGGTTCCAGGGACAGGGGTGCTAGGGACAGGGGCGACGGCGACGGGCCAAGCGAGGAGACAGCGTGAAGAACACTTTCAAGACTTTTGTCCTGCTGGCGCTGCTCGGGGGGCTGTGCATCGGCATCGGCGGCATCTTCGGAACGGGCGGACTCATCATCGGCGCGGTCCTGGCCTTCTTGATGGTGGGGTTCTCCTACTGGTTCTCCGACAAGCTGGCCATCGCCTCGGCCCGCGCCCGGCTCGTCGAGCGCCACGAGTTCCCCGAGTACCACGCTGCGGTCGAGGAGTTGGCGGCGCGTGCGAAGCTGCCCAAGCCGCGTCTGTACGTCACCCCCAACCCGCAGCCCAACGCTTTCGCCACGGGGCGCAACCCCGAGAACGCCGCGGTCGCCATCACCGCCGGGCTCATCGAGCATCTCAACTGGAGCGAGATCAAGGGCGTGCTGGCGCACGAGTTGATGCACATCCGCAACCGGGACATCCTCATCGGTTCGGTGGCTGCGGCGGTCGCCATGGCCATCACGCTGGTGGCCCGCATCGCCTTTTTCGCCGCATTGTTCACCGGCGGCGGCAGCGACAGGAACCGCGGCGGCGGGCATCCCTTCGTGCTGCTGGCGACCATGATCCTGGCCCCGATCGCGGCGGCTCTCCTGCAGTCGGCCATCAGCCGCACCCGCGAGTTCAAGGCGGACCGCACCGCCGCGCAGCTGCTCGGCGACGGCGAACCCCTGGCGCGGGCGTTGGAGAAGCTGGACCGCGTCGGGCGGCGCATTCCCACGCCGGTCGCCCGCGAGCAGGCCTCGCACTACATCGTGAACCCCTTGGCCGGCCAACGTGTCGAGTTCGCCGGGCTGTTCTCCACTCACCCCGCCACCGAAGAGCGGGTCCGCCGCCTCCGCTCCGGAGACTGGCGCCAGCGCTATCTCACCTGAACGGCCCCCAGGCTCGCAGGCCTGGATTCTCGGCGGGCCGGCCGCCCCAGCACTCTGGGCGCCGGCTGTGTGATCGCGACCCGTCAGCCGCCCCGCCGCCTCGCGGACGGTTGTGGCCGCCTGTGCCGGGGCGGCCTGTGGGTTCTTGACGAACCGTTGGTCGAGGTTCGTGGGCGCGGGCGAGTTTGACTCGAACGCGAGTAACGTGCCGCGGCGCTGCACAGCGCAGTTGCCGGTGCGCCACGACGGCGGCGCGCGCGGCTGTCCACGCGGCGAGATGTGGCCGGTCCGGCGCATGGGAGAGGAGATCCGTTTGCCTGTCACCACAGACGCGAACGCGGTCACTGCGGTGGACAACGTCCGCCGGTCGCTCGTCCTCCTCGGAGCGCTCCTGTTCCCGCTGTCTGACGAGCGCGCCGCGCTGGAGGCTGGCGACTCCGTCGGCTATGTCGACGCCATCGCGGCGCGCATGCGAGGAATATGCGGCCAGTCGGCTGCCATCATCGACAACGCGCTGACGGCATTGGCCGATCCCGTCGATGCCAAGAAGTCGTCGCGACGGCGAACCAAGGTGCCGTCTCTTGCCCGGCTCGCAGACGGGGTGCGCGACGAGGTGGAGGCCATTTTCGCGCAATGCGGACTCCCCGACGCCCCGCGTTGCCTGCAGGAAGGGAGATTCCCCGGTCCCGAACCCGACGCCGGGCTAGCTGTTGTGGTTCCGCTGGCGGCGCGACTCGCGGCGGCGTCGATCCGCCTCGCCGCGGTCGCTGCGGGCAATATCGAGGTGGCCCCGGGCGACGCCGGTCGCAGCCGCGCGGAGGCTGTGGCCAACGGGACTGGCCGCACCGCGCGGCGCATCGCCATGGTGATCGACGATTGGGACATGCTCGCCAGCAGCCCCGAGGCGATCATTGGCTGTCCCCCTCGGCCCGGGACCCGCGCCGGCGACGCGACCCCGCAGCCGGATCGGTCGTCGAACGGACCGCGATCGCTTGGCGTGGCGGACGCCCTCGGCGGTGCCGGCAAGTTGAGTTCCGGTCGCTCGACTGCGCGGCGGCAGAGGACCCAGCCCGTCTGGTCGGCCGGAGGCGCCATCCA
This sequence comes from Acidimicrobiia bacterium, assembly GCA_009840735.1. Classification (GTDB taxonomy): domain Bacteria; phylum Actinomycetota; class Acidimicrobiia; order Acidimicrobiales; family CATQHL01; genus VXNF01. Next base: position 8,124 of record VXNF01000039.1, read on the forward strand.
GCGCGATTGATCCTTCGCTGGCGCCGGCCAATGGAGACGCGCGCCGAAATCAGACGTCGCGGCGTTACATTCGAGGCGTGGGCGGAGACGCTGAGCCCGGCACCGGCGGCGGGCTACGCAAACTTGCGCTGCGGGATCGCCACGAGGCGGCCGGCGCACGCTTCGCGCCGTTCGCGGGCTGGGAGATGCCCTTGCAGTACGCCGGAACCGTGCGTGAGCACGAGGCGGTCCGGCAGCGGGTTGGCATCTTCGACGTGTCGCACCTCGCACGGGCCTGGCTGATCGGGCGACAAGCGGCACCACGTCTGCGCTCGGTGACCACCTTCGACATCACGACCCTGGAGGTTGGCCGGGCGCACTACTCGCTCTACTGCAACGACGCCGGCGGCATCGACGACGACTTGTTCGTCTATCGCCTGCCTGATGAACGCTGGCTGGTCGTACAAAACGCCGCCAACGCAGAAGCGGACTTCCTGCGACTCGCCTCGGCCGCCGCGGACGAAACCGACGCTGACGCCGTCGACGTCACCCTCGGGACGGTGATGTTCGCTGTGCAGGGGCCTGAGGCGATCGGCCTGCTCAGCGGCGTCCTCGACGAGAGGGTCGCCGCGCTCGCACCGCGAGGCTGCGTTGAGTTGGACTGGGCCGGGTCGCCGGTGCTCTTCGTCCGCACCGGCTACACGGGCGAGGACGGCGGCGAGTGCATCGTCGCCGCCGAGGCGGGGGCCGCGCTGTGGGACGCGCTCACCGCCGCCGGCGCGCAACCGGCGGGCCTCGGCGCGCGCGACACGCTGCGCCTTGAAGCGGCGCTGCCGCTGCACGGCCACGACATCGACGCCGACACAGATCCGTATGAAGCCGGCCTGGGGTTCGCGGTGAGCCTCGACGACGGCGCGCCGTTCGTGGGCCGGGAGGCGCTGCTCGCCGCGAAGGACCGGCCCAGCCGCCGGCTCTGCTGCCTGGCGGCCCGGGGGCGCGGTGTGCCGCGTGCGGACCACGCGGTGCGGCCGCCCGGCGGCGAGACCGCGGCGCGGGTCACCAGCGGCGGGTTCAGCCCGACTTTGGGTTGCGGCATCGCCATGGCCTACCTGCCCGCCGAGCTTGCGAGCCCCGGCACCGCCCTGGAAGTCGACGTACGCGGCCGCCCGCTGCCGGTCGAGGTCGTGCGGCGTCCGTTCTATCGCAAGGAGAGGAACTCGTGACCAGCGACACCCCTGATAGCCTCCGCTACACGCCCAGCCATGAGTGGCTGCGCCGCGAGGGCGACAGCCCCGGCGAGGTCACCGTCGGCATCACCGACTTCGCCCAGGATCAGCTCGGAGATGTGGTGTACGTCGACCTGGCTGCCCCGGGGACCGAAGTCCAAGCCGGCGAGGCCTGCGGCGAGATCGAGTCCACCAAGACCGTTGCCGAGCTCTACGCCCCCGTCGCCGGCGAAGTGCTCGCCAGCAACGACGAGCTCGCCGATGCCCCGGAACTGGTCAACGCCTCGCCGTACGGCGACGGTTGGCTTCTCCGCCTGCGCCTGGCCGACGACACCGCCCTCGAAGGCCTGCTCGACGCCGCCGGCTACCAGGCCGCGCTGGCTGAGGAGAGCTGAGGGCCGTGCCCAGCGCCCCGAGCACGCTCCGCCGCCCACTGCGGCGGCTGGCGACGCTGCTGGCGAGCTGATGGTGGTGCGTCCACCGCTCGGCGGTTCGCCGCACCCGTACATTCCCGCCACCGAGGCGGACCGCGCCCGGATGCTCCAGCGGATCGGCGCCGCCGACGTCGAGGCGCTGTTCGCTGATCTGCCCGCGGCGGCTCTGGACCCGGAGATCCGGCTTCCGGCGGCGCTCACCGAGCCGGAGTTGATCGAGCTGCTCGTTGACCGAGCCGCCGCCAATGCCGACCCGGCGCGCCCGGACTTCCTCGGCGCTGGGGCGTACCGGCACGCCATCCCCGCCGTCACCGCCCATCTCGCGGCTCGCTCGGAGTTCGTCACTGCCTACACGCCGTACCAGCCCGAGATCAGCCAGGGGACGCTGCAGTCGGCCTTCGAGTACCAGTCGGTGGTCTGTGAGCTGACCGGGTTGGACGTGTCGAACACGGGCCTATACGACGTCGCCAGCGCCACGGCGGAGGCGTGCCTCCTCGCGGCGCGCGTCACCGGGCGCGGCGCGGTCGCACTGCTCGAGCCGATCCATCCCGGAACCGCCGACGTGGTCGGTACCTACGCCCGCGGCGCGGGGCTGCGGGTCGACATGTTGGCGTCGCCGGAGCAGGCGAGCGCCGACCACGCCTGCCTCGTCGTCCAGCAGCCCGACTTCCTCGGGGCCATCGTCGATCTCGAACCGCTGGCAGAGGCGGCCCACGCCCAAGGCGCCCTCCTCGTCGCCGTGGCCGATCCGTTCGCGCTGGGGATGCTGCGGGCGCCGGGGGAGGCGGGCGCCGACATCGTCACCGGCGAGGGCCGAGACTTGGCAGGCCCGCCGCAGTTCGGCGGGCCGTCGCTCGGTCTGTTCGCGGCCCGCTTGGAACACCTGCGGCAGATGCCCGGGCGCATAGTCGGACGAACCCGGGAGCTGCACGCCCCCGCCGGCGGCGAGCCGCGGACCGGCTACGTCCTCACCTTGCAAGCGCGCGAACAGTTCATCCGACGCGAGCGGGCCACCTCCAACGTCTCCACGGCGCAGGCGCTGATTGCGCTGGCCTTCACCGTGACCGTGCAAGCCCTCGGCCCCCGCGGCCTGCGGGCGGCCGCGGAGCTCTGCTTTCAGCGCGCCCACGACGCCGCCCGTCGCATCGCCGCGCTGGACGGCTACGAGACGCCCCAGCGCGGGCCGTGGTTCTCGGAGTTCTTGGTGCGCGGCCTGCTGCCCGCCGCCGAGCTGGCCGCCGCGCTCAGGGCGCGGGGAATCGGTCCTGGCCTCGACGTGTCGGGGCGGCCCGAGCCGCAGGCGCGCCAAGCGTTGTTGTTCGCGGTGACCGAGGCCACGCCCGACGCGCACGTCGACGCGCTCGTCGAGGCGCTGGCAGAGATCGGGGCAGCGCCGTGAGCGCCCCGAGGCCTAGCGACGACTTCGGCGGGCGCCTCAGCTTCGACCGGAGCGTGCCCGGCCGCGCGGCCGCCGACGTACCCGACTGGGACGGGCCGCCGACGCCGCTGCCTGAGGCCCGCCTGCTGCGCGAGACGCTGCGGCTGCCGGAGCTGAGCCAGGGCGAGTTGGTGCGCTACTACACCGAGCTCTCGGCGCGGAACTACGGCATCGACTCGGGCACCTACCCGCTGGGCTCGTGCACCATGAAGTACAACCCGAAGGTCAACGACCTCGTGGCGTCGCTGCCCGGCCTGGCGCAGGCGCATCCGCAGGCCCCGCCCGAGGAGGTCCAGGGCACGCTGCGCACCCTGGCGGAACTGGCCGGCGGACTCGCTGAGATCACCGGGCTGGGTGCCGTCAGCCTCGCCCCCGCCGCCGGAGCTCAGGGCGAGTTGGCGGGCGTGCTGATGATCACGCGCGCCTTAGAGGATCGCGGCGAGTTGGCGGCCCGGCGGCGAGTCCTCGTCCCGGACTCGGCGCACGGCACGAACCCGGCGACCGCCGCCATGGCCGGCTACACGGTCACGCAGATCCCCACGGCTGCGGACGGCTCCATGGACCGCGCCGTCATCGAGAGCGAACTGGACGCCTCAGTCGCCGCGGTGATGGTCACCGTGCCGAACACGCTGGGCCTGTGGGAGCGTGGCATCGAGGAGGTGGCAGAGCGAATCCACGACGCCGGCGCCTATCTCTACGGCGACGGCGCCAACCTCAACGCCATCATGGGGCGGGCGCGCTACGGCGACCTGGGGTTCGACGTGGTGCACCTGAACCTGCACAAGAGTTTCAGTACGCCCCACGGCGGCGGCGGCCCGGGCGCGGGGCCGGTGTGCTGCAGCGAGGAGCTGGCACCCTACCTCCCGACGCCGGTGGTCACCGAGGGCGGCGACGGCGTCGTCCGCCTCACCGCCCCCGAGCACAGCATCGGGCGCATGCAGCAGTTCGGCGGCAACGTCGGCGTCCTGATCCGCGCCTACGCCTACATGCGTGCCCTCGGCCTTGAGGGGCTGCGGGCCACCTCTGGTCAGGCCGTGTTGAACGCCAATTACCTGCGCGTCCTCATGGAGGGCCACTACGACCTGCCCTATGACCGGCCGGTGCTGCACGAGGTCGTCTTCTCCGGGTCGCGCCAGCGCCGCCAGAACGGCGTGCGCACCTATGACATCGCCAAGCGCCTCATCGACCACGGTTTTCACCCGCCCACGGTGTACTTCCCGCTGATCGTCGAGGAGGCGCTCATGATGGAGCCGACCGAGACGGAGCCCCCCGAGGCGATCGAGGCTCTAGCGGAGGCGATGATTGCGATAGCCGCCGAAGCCGAAGAGGATCCGGACAAGCTGCACGGCGCCCCGTTGACCGCGCCCATCGGTCGGCTCGACGAGACGACCGCGGCGCGCCGCCCAGTGCTCCGCTGGCAACCCGAGGCGCCCGCCGGCTGATCGCCTCGACCGGTCCGGGGGCAATGTCGGCGACCATGTGCGTGGCTGGCCCCGCGGCGGTTACACCTTGGCGGGAGGGTGGTCCTGGCCGCGGTGGGCACTGTCGGCGACGGTCGCGCAGCGCTCGGCGCGGCGGACCAGGTCGGGCACGAGTCCAAGGCGGTCCAGCTTGTTCTGCGCCTCCCCGGAGAGGGCGTTGACGGCACGATTGACGGCCGCCGGCAGTGCCGCGGCGAACTCCGCGGCCCGGGCCGGCACCTGCTCGCCGGCGGATCCCATCGCCGCCCGCAGTGATGTCAGTCCCTCCGGCGTGTCGGTGCGGCCGAGGGGCCACCGGTCCCACGGTTCGCCTCCCCACATGGCGATGCCGAGGCTGCATGCCCGCCAGACTTCGCCCGGCGTCCCCGTGGGCGTCGGCGAATCGGAACGACCAATCCCCGCGCAACCTCCGGAGGCCGGCCCACAATTCGTCGTCGGTGATCTCCTGCAGCCCGCCCGCGGCCGACAGAAGCTCCGGGGCGATCTCCGGCGGGGCGAACTCAACCGCCCCCGCGCACTCCCTGCCGATCACGGTCCCGAGTAACTCCAGCGGCCGATCGGGCGGGGCTCCGTAGCGGACGCACCACCGCTTCAGCACCTCCTCGTCATCGGGCAGCAGATTCCACAACCAGGACGCCACGTCCGGTCCGTCGTAGGGATTCTCCCGCAGGGGGAACCGCACCGACAAGGGCCTGCGCTGCCAACGCTGTCTCACCGTCGTTTCGCTGGCGGCTGGCCCAGGCGGGCGAGCGGGTCGACTCGTACTGTCGTGGGCCGGGGAGGATTCGAACCTCCGAAGGCGATGCCGGCAGGTTTACAGCCTGCTCCCTTTGTCCGCTCGGGCACCGACCCGCGAAGCGATCACGATACCCCTTGTCGCCCGAGGCGACTGAGGCCGCCGTCTCCGAGGAGGTCGCAGTCGGATCAGCCAGACCTGTGCGCTCAGATAGGTCGGTCGGATCGGTTGCTGGGCGCCGCCCGTCAGACCGCTTCCGGCAGAGCCGCGAAACGCTTGACTCAGCCCTGATAGGCGGGGTTCGCCGGGTAGTCCTGCGGCTTGCCCGAATCGCCGGGTTGGATCACGAAGTCTCGTCGATCCCGGTAGAGCCGCGCGCGGTTCAACACGTAGACTGCGTCTGGCGCCAACTCGTCCCAGTGGGTCATCAGCCAGTACTTGTGGTCGCCGATGAACAGGTAGGTGTTCCGCATGCGGAAGAAGCGACACGAAACTCCCTCCCCGGCGCGAAATCGCTCGCACACCGCTGCGAGCAGCTCCTGCTGACCGTCCTTCTCAGACAGCACATACTCGTGCGGCCAAGTGTCGCGGTAGGTAACCGCCTCCCTCCACGGTGCCCGATCGATGAGTTCAGTCAGCGTCGGCATTTCAGTCTCTCCTCATGACCTATGGGGGCGAGCTACACCGGGGGTTGGGGCTGGTGGTCCATGCTGGACGGTTGCCGCTAGCCCAGCAGGCGTTGCATGACTGTGCAGTCGAGCCAGCGGCCGAACTTGCGGCCGATCTCTCGCTCAACGCCGACGAGCTCGAAGCCGCAGCGGGCGTGCAGGGCCACCGACGCTTCGTTCCGCCCGGCGATGCGGGCGATCATGCTGTGGAAGCCGCCCTCGGCAGCGAGCGCCACGAGGTGCTCCAGCAGCGCACGCCCGATCCCACGGCGCTGACTGTCGCGCCGCACGAACACTGAGCTTTCGACGCTGGTGTTGTAGGCCGGCCGCGGCCGGTAGGGCGACAGTGAGGCGAACCCCACCACCTCGCCGTTGAGCACGGCCACGATCACCGAGTGCGCCCCGAAGCGCTCGGCCAACCACTCCTGCTGCTCGACCACCGAGCGCGGACGCAGATCGAACGTGGTGCGCTCCCGCGTGGCCTCGTGGTTGTAGATGGCCGCGATCGCCTCGGCGTCGGCCCGGGTGGCTGTGCGGATCTTCATCGCGCCCGAAGCTACCGCCCGGCTCGTCCGGCACCGGGTCTCAGCGTCGGTCTCAGCACTGGCCTCGGCGGCCAGAAGCCGCCCATCCGCCCTTCTCGGGGTTGGGCTGCCGCCCTCCTCGGGGTTGGGCTGCCGCCCTCCTCGGGGTTGGGCTG
>VXNF01000007.1 GCA_009840735.1 Acidimicrobiia bacterium
CCTTTGCCTGTACCGGCAGGATGTGGTGGGCACCATGCTTGTCGAGGCCCACGTAAGGCCTGGCCGTGACCACGGGCGGGTCAGGCTCGGAGCTTCTCGGCTACTCTGAAGGCTAGGTCTAGGGACTGCGGGCCGTTTAGGCGGGGGTCGCACATCGTCTCGTAGCGCATCGGCAGGTCGTCGTGACTGAGTTCCTCGGGTCCGCCGAGGCACTCGGTCACGTCGTCGCCGGTGAGCTCCACATGGATGCCGCCCGGCCAGGTGCCCTCCGTCCGGTGGACGGCGAAGAATGCGTCGATCTCAGCGCAGATGTCCTCGACGTGGCGGGTCTTGTGGCCGGTGGCGGGGGACGTGAAGGTGTTGCCGTGCATCGGGTCGCACGCCCAGACCACCGGGTGGCCGGCGTCCCGCACTGCCGCCACGAGCGGTGGGAGCGCGTCGCCGACCCGCTCGGCGCCCATTCGAGAGATCAGCGTGAGCCGGCCGGGGATGCGTTCGGGGTTGAGCACCTCGCACAGCTCCAGCACTTCGGCGGCGGTGGCGGTCGGCCCGACCTTGCAGCCCAGCGGGTTGCGCACGCCGCGCAGGAACTCGACGTGGGCACCGTCGAGCTGGCGGGTGCGTTCGCCGATCCAGAGCATGTGGGCCGAGCAGTCGTAGGGCTCGCCGGTCAGCGAGTCGACGCGCGTCAGAGCCTCCTCGTAGGGCAGGATCAGCGCCTCGTGGCTGGTGAAGAAGTCCACCGTGTGCAGCTGCACGTGGTCGCTGCTGCCGATCCCGCAGGCGGCCATGAAGCGAAGCGCCGCGTTGATGCCGCCGGCCAATTCCTCATAGCGCCGCCCGGCCGGGGAGGAGGCCACGAACTCCTGGTTCCAGGCGTGGACCCGACCCAGGTCGGCGAAGCCGCCCTTGGTGAACGAGCGCAGCAGGTTCAAGGTGGAGGCCGAGGCGTGGTAGGCGGTAAGCAGCCGGCCGGCGTCGGCCACCCGGGCCGATGCCGAGAACGTGATGTCGTTGACCATGTGCCCGCGGAAGCTGGGCAGCGTCTCGTCGTGGAGCACCTCGGTGGGGCTGGAGCGAGGCTTGGCGAACTGGCCGGCGATCCGGCCAACCTTGACGACCGGCACACCCGCCGAGTAGGTGAGCACGACGGCCATCTGCAGGATGACCCGCAGCTTGTCGCGGATGCTGTCCGCCGACAGGGCGTCGAAGGACTCGGCGCAGTCGCCGGCCTGCAGCAAAAACGCCCGGCCGGCGGCCACGTCGGCCAGCTTGCCGGTGAGGCTGCGAGCCTCACCGGCGAAGACCAGCGGCGGGAAACCCGCCAGGACCTTGAGAACCCGTTCGAGGTCCGCCGGATCGGGCCAAGACGGCTGCTGCTGGGCCGGGTGTTGCCGCCAGCTCTCCCGAGCCCAGGGGCCCGCGGCCATGCCGCGCCCCAACTCAGGCGGCGTCGGTGCGCTCGACGGCCCGCTCGCGCACCACGTTCACGGCGCGCTTGACGAGCCTCCGGGCGGCTTCTGCGGTGACGCCCAACTCCTCGCCCACTTCGCGGTAGCTCCGCTTGCGGCCGTCCTGCAGCCCGAAGCGCTGCTCCACGGCGTAGCGGGCGCGCTCGTCGAGGACCGACAGCAGATCGGTGACCATCTCGTTGTCAGCGAACGCCATCACCATCTGCTCGGGTCCGGGATTGCCGTCGGCGATCAGGTCGATCAGCTCGTTGCTGTCGTCGTCGCCGATGGTGCGGTCGAGCGACGTGGGGGTGGTGAGTCGGTGCAGACGGGCGTGCTCCTCGTCCAGCTCGTCGCCGTTGCCGGAGACTTGGCGCAGCGCCGCCCGCAGGCTCGCCGAACGGTCGCCGGGCAGGCGCACAAGGCTGGCCTTCTGGTCCAGCGCCCGGCCGATGGCCTGGCGGATCCAGAAGGTGGCGTAAGTGGAGAACTTGAACCCCTTGCGCCAATCGAACTTGTCCACGGCGTGCTCGAGTCCGAGGTTGCCCTCTTGGATCAGGTCGAGCAGCTCCATGCCTGGGGGCAGGGGATAGCGCCGCGCCACGCTGACCACCAAGCGGAGGTTGGACCGGATGAAGCGGTCCTTGGCGACAGCCGCAGCCCGGATCTCCCGATCCAGGCGCCGGGCGCGCTCGCCGGAGGCCTTCCGCTCGGCGGCGACGCGGCCGCGCTCGATGATCTGAGAGAGCTCGCGCTCGTCCGCCGCGGTGAGCAGCGGCACGAGGCCGATCTCGTTGAGGTACTGGCCAACTGAATCACTCATGGTTTGTTGTCTCTGCTTCTTCGTCGCTGGGTCGCTTCGTCGTCTCTGGGTTGTGCGGTTCTGGCCGCGCAGCGGTGCGGTCGTGGCCGCCGATTCGGTCTCCGGTTGTTCGGTCCGACTCGCTCGGTCCGACTCGCTCTGTTCCAACAGTTCCCAGCGGTGGATTGTTCCCGTTCCTCGGCCCCTCGCGATCCGAGCTTGTGACAGATTTCACAGGTTCCGGACCGCCGCCGCGCCGGCCTTTTCGGCTGGCCACCGCAGCGGGCAAGTCGACCTGGTTCGCCAAGATCCGGTCGAGACCGGATGAGGGGTCGTTTGCCTGCGGATTTCCTTACCTCTGATGCAATGTGGCCCCTGAGGGCCCCCATCGGGCAGACGCGAAAGCGCCGCAAGCTCCCGAGACTCTAGCGCATCGGGGCCGTCGGGTCCAGACAGCCGGGCGGTAAGTTCGCCCCATGGAGGATTCCGCGCGGGAGGCGCCTGCGGGGCGCGCCCGGCTCGGAGTCTTCGGCGGAACGTTCGATCCGCCCCATATCGGTCACTTGGCCGCCGCCGAGGCGGCACGCTGGGCGCTGGGGCTGGACCGGATCCTCTTCGTCGTTGCCAACCGGCCCTGGCAGAAGGTCCTGGAGCAACCGGTCAGCGCCGCGGCCGACCGTCTGGCGCTGGTGCGTGCGGCGGTCTCCAGCCTCGCGGGTTTCGAGGTCTGCACACTGGAGATCGACCGCGGCGGCGACTCCTCGACCGCGGAGACCTTGGGCGCGCTGGCCGAGGACGGCCCCGAGCTGTTCCTTATCGTGGGCAGCGACCTGGCCGACTCGCTGGACACCTGGCGTCGCCCCGAGGTGATCCGCTCCCTGGCGACCGTGGCGGTGGTGGCGCGACTTGGCGCCGACGGCTCTGGGGTGCCGCCGCCGGGCTGGCGCTGGGTCCCCGTGGAAGGGCCCGGCATCGAGGTGTCGAGCACCCACGTGCGGCGCTGGCTGGCGGAAGGACGGCCTCTCGGCAGCGTCCTGTCGCAGCCGGTCGCCGCTGAGATCGAGCGTCGGGGCCTGTACCGCTGAGGGGCGACCCGCCGCTGCGGCACCCCGTCGGGGCAGTCCGATCTAGACTGGCCGGAGTGCATCGCGGCAGGGACCGAAGCGACCTCATCTCTTGGGCGAGCGCCGGGGCGCGGGCGGCGCACGATCACTTCGGGCGCGACACGCTGCTGATCGACGTGGCCGACGTGCTGTCGGTCTGTGACTTCTTCGTCATCACCAGCGGCGCCAACCGCAGGCAGATCAAAGCCATCTGCGACGAGGTCGTCGAAGGTGTGCGGGCCGCGGGCGGCCCCAAGCCGCTGTCGGTGGAAGGCCTCGCGGGCCGCTCGTGGGTGCTGATGGACTTCGGGGATTTCGTCGTCCATGTCTTCTCCGAGGAGGACCGCGCCTACTACCAGCTCGAGCGCCTCTGGGGTGACTGCCCCCGGCTGCCGCTGGATCTGGACGTGGTGGCCGAGACCGGCTGACCGCGCCGGCGCCGCCCGCCGGCCTCGTCGGTCCCGCCGGCCCGGCTGGCCAGTCAATCCTCGGCGTCGAGCACCGCCACGGCCTGCTGGCGAAGCCAGTGGTCGGCCAGGACGATGCAGACCATCGCCTCGACGATCGGCACGGCGCGGGGCACCACGCACGGGTCGTGGCGACCGCGGGCGGCTAGCAGCACCTCCTGGCCGGTGCGATCCACCGTGCGCTGCTCGGAGGCGATGGTGGCCGTGGGCTTGAAGGCCACTCGCACCACGATGTCCTCGCCGTTGGAGATCCCGCCCTGCACGCCGCCGGAATGGTTCGATGCCGTGCGCGGCCGGCCGTCGGGTCCTGCCACGAACGGGTCGTTGTGCTCGATGCCGGTCATCTCGACGGAGCTGAACCCGCTGCCGATCTCGAAGCCCTTGGCGGCCGGCAGCGACAGCAGCGCCTTGGCGAGGTCGGCTTCGAGCTTGTCGAATACCGGGTCGCCGAGTCCCGGCGGCACCTGCCGCGCCACGCAGGCCACGATGCCGCCGAGTGAGTCGCCGCGGCCGCGCGCCGCCTCGATGGCCTCGATGATCGACGCTGCGGCGACCGGATCCCCGCAGCGCGTGGGCGACGCCTCGACCGCCTCGCTGGTGACGCCGGCGGGATCGGTGTCGGCGCTGATCTGATGCACCTGCTCCACCCAAGCCACGACCTCGACGCCGCACGCCGCGGCCAGCAAGCGGCGCGCCACAGCCCCGCCGGCGACGCGTGCGGCCGTCTCGCGCGCGCTGGCGCGCCCTCCGCCTTGCCAGCTGCGGATGCCGTACTTGGCCTCGGTGGCGTAGTCGGCGTGCGAGGGGCGGTAGACGTCGCGCAGGTGCTCGTACGCCTCGGGACGGGCGTCGGTGTTGGGGATCAACATCCCGATGGGGGTGCCGAGAGTGCGCCCCTCGAAGGTGCCTGAGAGGATCTGCACCCGGTCGGCCTCGTCGCGCTGGGTCGTGAGGCGGCTCTGGCCGGGCCGTCGGCGGTCCAGGTCGGCCTGCACGTCGGCGGCGCTCAACGCCAGCCGGGGCGGGCACCCCTCCACGGTCACGCCGATGGCGCCGCCGTGGGACTCGCCGAAGGTGCTGATCCTGAACGTGTGGCCCCAGGTGCTGCCCATCGCTCCTACGTTAGGGCTCCGGCGTACCGACCATCGGCGCCCACCGGGGGATTCACTGGCGCGAGCCTGCCGGCGGCGCCCCGCTGTCGCCGGTGGGCAAGCGAGAGGCCGCAGCCTGCGAGCTTGGCTGGGCTGGGGCGCCTCGGTAGTCTCCGCGGAACCGACCCGAGCGCTGAGACCCTCGCCGGCCCGGGCGAGGGCGCCGCAGCGACGTACACGAAGGGGTGGCGGTGAAGACCTACCCGACCGAACGCATCCGCAACGTGGCGCTCGTGGGCGCCAGCGGCGCAGGCAAGACCATGCTGGCTGAGGCCATGTTGTACCGAGCTGGCGCCCTGGACCGGATGGGCAGAATCGAGACGCAGAACACAGTCTGCGACCACGAGCCCGAGGAGCGGGACTCGGGCAGCTCGCAGGTCATGGCGCTGGCCTCCTTCGAGTGGAACGACTGCAAGATCAACCTCCTGGACACGCCCGGCTCCTTCGACTTCGCCGGCGAGCAGTGGGCCGCAATGGCCGTGGCCGATCTGGTTGTGATGGTCGTGGACGCAACCTCGGGAGTGGATCACGCGGTGGCCGACGCCTGGCGCCGGGCCGCTGCGGCGGGCATCCCGCGGCTGTTCTTCGTCAACAAGCTGGACCGGGAGTTCGTCTTTTTCGACGGCGTGCTGGAGGAGCTTCAGACGGCCTTCGACAGCGGCGTGGCGCCTCTCGAGCTGCCAATCTCGGAGGGGCCGGGGTTCTGCGGCGTGGCCGACTTGCTGAGCGGCGACGCCTGGACCTACGAGGGCGCCTCTATCAGCGAGGCCCCCATCCCCGCCGACATGGCCGAACGCGCCGAGCAGGTGCGGGAGTCGCTAATCGAGGGCATCGTCGTAGCCGACGACGACCTGCTGGAGCGCTACCTCGAAGGAGACGTCCCCTCGACGGAGGAACTGGAGACGACGCTGGGGCGCGGGGTGGCTGACGCCTCGGTGTTCCCGGTGATCTGCGGCTCGGCCACGGCGCCCATCGGGGTAGACCGCCTCTGCAACTACATCTGCGGCATCGGGCCGTCGCCGCTGGCGGCCAAGCCGCTGCGCGACATCGCCGGCGAGCCGGTACCCGTCGTGCCTGAAGGCCCCGCGGCGCTGCTGGTGTTCAAGACCACCGTCGATCCGTACCTCGGCACCGTCTCGGTGTTCAAAGTGGCGACCGGATCGCTCGCCGCGGATGTGAACTTGCAGAACTCCCGCACCGGCTCAAGTGAGCGTCTTCGCACGCTGCTGACGCTGTGCGGGGCGAGCAGCGAGCCCGCCGCCGAGCTGGCCGCCGGCGACCTCGGCGCGGTCGCCAAGCTGGCCGATACCAACACCGGCGACACCCTCGGCGACGGGGGGATCCAGCTGGCGCCGCCGCCGTGCCCCGAGCCGATGCTGTCCTTCGCCGTCGTGCCGCGCAGCAAGGCCGACGAGGAAAAGCTGTCCGTCGCCCTGCGGCGGCTCTGCGGCGAGGATCCGTCGCTGCGCGTCAGCCGCCCACGCGAGACCCGCCAGACGCTGCTCTCGGGACTGGGGGACATGCACCTCCGCACGGCCCTCAAGCGCATCGAGCGCAAGTTCAACGTTGGCGTGGACGTGGAGGATCTGCGGATCCCGTTCCGGGAGACGATCACCGCCGCAGCCGCCGCCGAGGGCAAGCACAAGAAGCAGACCGGCGGCCACGGGCAGTTCGGCATCGCCCACGTCCGCATTGAACCCCTGCCGCGGGGATCGGGATTCGAGTTCCTCGACGAGATAACCGGCGGCGTGATACCCCGGCAGTACATCCCGGCGGTCGAGGCGGGGATCCGCGAGGCCATGGAGCACGGCGGCCGGCACGGCTATCCGGTCGTGGACCTGCGGGCCACCGTCTATGACGGGAAGCACCACTCGGTGGACTCCTCGGAGATGAGCTTCAAGATGGCCGGCCGGCTGGCGTTCAACGCGGCGCTGAGCGAAGCCCGCCCGGTGGTCCTCGAGCCGGTGTCCAGCGTCGAGGTGCGGGCGCCGGGGGAGTGCCTAGGCGACGTCATCGGCGATCTGTCCTCGCGGCGGGCGATCGTCCAAGGAACCGACCCCGGCGATTACGGGGAACAGCACATCCGCGCCCTGGTCCCGGAGTCGGAGCTGGTGCGCTACGCCATCGACCTGCGCTCCATGACCGGCGGACGCGGCGCCTTCAGCGCCAGTCACGACCACTACGCGGTGCTTCCCGGCGCGCCGAGCTGACCGCGCTCGCCGCGGCCGCTCGGCGCGCTCGGGGCGAGAGTCCACAGGACGCTGCCTGCCACGGGACGTAAACTTCAGGCGTGGTCGGAGTGTCGGCGCCGCTGAGCATCGGGTCGCCCCGCTGCCGGCGACGGTTCTCGAGGCACCTCGCCCTGGCGCTGTTCGCGGCGCCGGCCCTGGCGGCGGCGCTGCTGGCGATCGGGTCGTCGCCCGCTGCGGCCCACACCCGGCTGCTCGAGACGATCCCCGAGGACCGCACGATCAGCGAGGCGCCGCCGGAGCGGCTGACCCTCGTCTTCGCGGAAGCGGTGGACCCCCGCACCGTGGCGCTCGACGTGATCGCCGCCGACGGCGGACGCGTGGCGCCCCCGACGCTGCTCACGCCGGTGGGCACCGACGCCTCGGTCATTGAGTTCGCCCTGCCGCCGCTGACCGACGGCATATACGGGCTCTCCTGGATCACCGTCGGGCCCGACGGCCACAGGGTCGCCGGCGAGGTGGTCGTCGGCGTGGGGGTTGTCGACGGCGCCGGAGTGGCCAGCGCCAACTTCAGCGAGACGCCGCCGCTGGACCGGGCGCTCAGCGTCACCGCCGGCGTGGCCCGTTACCTGTGGTACGTCGGTCTCGCCACAGTGGCGGGCGCCATGCTCGTGCTGGCCTGGGGCCGCCGGCCCGCCGCCGGCTCGCCGGCCAAGGAGATCCTGGCCCGCAGCGCCCGCCGCGCCCTGCTCCGGGGTGCCCTGGTGCTGCATGTCGGCATCCTCGTGCGAGCCGCGGCCACCATCACTCTCGTCACCCGCGGCTACCGCACCGGGTCGTTGGGCACGGACCTGCGGCTGGCCCTTGTGGACGGATTGGGCCTGACGCTGCTGGTCGCCGCAGTCGGCGCCGGTGCTCTGGTGCTGTGGGCGCCCCGCCTGAGCCGGGCGCGCTCGCCCTGGACGCTGCTGCAGGCCGGCCTGGGGGTCATGGCCCTAGCGGCGGTCGGGTCGGCCACATCGCACACCGCGGTGCTCTCCGAGGACCGCTTCGGGATCTGGGTGTCCACCCTGCACCTGACCGCCGCCGCCGTTTGGCTGGGTCCGCTGCTCTTGGGGGGCGCGACGACCGCCACGGGCCGCGGGCGCGCCCGGCCGGGGGCGGAACGGGCGGCCACGCTGCGGGAGGTCTTTGGGCGCTTCGGTCCCGTCGCTGTCGGCGCCTTCGTCGTGCTGGCGCTCACCGGGGCGCGCTCGACGTGGCTCCTAGCCGGCGCGGAGCTGCTGTCGGGCTCGGGCTATACCACCGCCCTCATCGTCAAACTGGCGCTGCTGGCGGCGGTGATCCTGCCCCTCGGCCTCTACCACGACCGCCGGCTCGGCTGGCTGGCGAAGCGCCGACCCGCTGACGGCACAGCGCCGGTCCGCTCCCTGCGGCTCGAGGCCGCAGCGATGGCCGCGGTGCTGGTCACCGCCGCGGTGCTGGCGGGTCTGAACCCAGCGGTCTTCGGCTCCGGCGGGGGACCCGAAGACACCCAGATCGCCACCGTCGGCGGCGCCCCGGCGGCCGATGATCCCTTGTCGCTGCTGTCCGACGCCCCGCCCGAGAGCCTGGAGGAGTGCCGCGATCGCACCGTCGGCAAGCCCAACTGCTATCGCGACTACTTCGCCGAGGTGATGCGCAGCGAGGGGGCCGACGTTGCGGTGGCGGAGATCGCCGCCCTGTCCGACAGCGACGACCACGTGGCCCGCGACTGCCATCAGGTGGTACACGACTTGGGCAACGACGCCGCCGAGCACTACGGCGACGTGGGCATCGCCCTCACCTACGAGGGGTCGGCCTGCTGGTCGGGCTACTACCACGGCGTCGTGGAGTACGCCATCTCGCAGTTCAACGGCACCGAACTGTTCGACGAGATGCCGGGCATCTGCACCACCGCCGCCGAGCGGGAGTACTCCTTCACCCACTACAACTGCGTTCACGGGCTCGGCCACGGGGTGATGTTGAACCTCGACGGCGACCTGTTCGGATCGATTCCGTACTGCGAGACGCTGCCGGACCGCTGGGAGCTCAGCTCCTGCGTGGGCGGGGCGATCATGGAGAACGTCGTGTCCGCCCAGCAGGGCATCGAAACCGACTTGCGCACCGACGACCTGATCTATCCGTGCAACGTGATCGGCGACGACTACGTGGACGAGTGCTTCGCCATGCAGACCTCCTGGATGCTCTACAACCTGGGGTATGAGGACGAGAACTTCGCAGAGGCGTTCGCCCTCTGCGACTCGGTCCAGACCGACATGGTCGACAACTGCTACCGCAGCATGGGACGCGACATCAGCGGGTCCTCGCTGCTGGAAGTGGAGCGGATCGTGCGGCTCTGCTCGCTGGGCGATCCTGACTTCCAGCAGGAGTGCTACGTCGGCGCCTCGCTGAACGCGGTCTACAACGACCACGGCACGGCGATGGCCACAGCTCTGTGCGAGGCGATCCCGGCGCGCATGCAGGAGGCCTGCTACGCGGCCCGCGACCGGGCCGCAGGCACCTTCTGAGCCGAATCGCCGCCGGCCTGTCAGCCTCTAGCATCGCTCGACGTGACCGGCGCAGCGCAGCACAGAATCGAGCGGGTCATCGAGCGGGTCGTTGTGCTGGGCGACGGTCCAGCGGTCCCCGGGATCGCCCAAGTCCTGGCCGTGGCGGGCTATCGGGTCGTGCTCTGCGGCGACAGCGAGAGCCTCGCCGCGGCGCGGGCCGAGCTGGACGGCGGCCGATTCGGGCTGCTCGCCGCCGCCGACGCCGGGCGCATCAGCCGCGACGAGCGGACGGCGGCACTCGAACGCCTGCGGTTCGCCGAGGCACCCAATGAGCTAGCGCCCGAAGCGGACCTGGCCG
This sequence comes from Acidimicrobiia bacterium, assembly GCA_009840735.1. Taxonomy (GTDB): domain Bacteria; phylum Actinomycetota; class Acidimicrobiia; order Acidimicrobiales; family CATQHL01; genus VXNF01. Next base: position 10,053 of record VXNF01000007.1, read on the forward strand.
TCGTGAGCTGTGCCGCCACAGCAGCGACGGAGCTGGCGGCGCGGCTGGCCGAGTTGGAGCGCCGGCTGCCAGCGGAGGCCACCCTGGCGGTAGATTCTCCCGGCGACTCTTTGGCGGCGCTGTCGAGCGGCCTGGCGCGGCCCGAGCGACTCGTGGGCTGGCATTGGGGGCAGCCGGCGCAGCTAAACAAGCTGGCGGAGATCGTGGCCGGCGCCGCCACGGCCGGGACGGCCGTGGAGATCGTGGTGCAGGTCGCCCGGCGGGCCGGCAAGAACCCGGTCGTGACTCGCGACGCCCCCGACGGACGAGGTTTCGTCACGAACCGCCTCTGGGCGGCGCTGCGGGGCGAGGCGGAGCGCATCGTGGCTGCGGGCGTCGCCCAACCCGAGCAGGTGGATCAGCTGGCAGCCGACTGCTTCGGCTGGCCCGCCGGCCCCTTCAGCCGAGGCGGCGAGGCGCGCTAGCGAGGCCGATCCGCTGGCCGTTCGGGACTGAGTAGGTATTGGCCGGCACCGAGGCAGCGACGCGTCGCTGACAGAGCCGACCCGCTGGCACACCCGTTCCAACGGCGATCGCCTCACCTTGCCGAGGGTTGGTTGACGAGCACTGGTGGGAGCGACCCGTCGGCGCCGCGGGTCTCAACATCGGCGAGGGGCGGGGATGGCCAGGTGCGGTTGGTGGGGCAACTCGGCCGGCATCCCGTCGGCACCGTGGGGTCTGCTCGGGAGGGCAGATTCGCGAGGCCCCGCGGCTCGGGCTCGCTGGACACGGGTGCCGCCTTGGTTGTGTGGCGGCGGGCGCTTGGCTCTGCCGCCGCCGCTGGGGGTGTCGGTTGGGGGTGCGATGGTGAGGCGGCCGTCGGGGCGTTGGGTGACTTCTTCGCCGTTGCGGTGGATGCGGACGTGGTGGCAGCGCCAGCAGACGAGGCAGGTGTTCTCGAGGGTGGTCTGGCCGCCGTGTTGCCAGTGTTTGAGGTGGTGAACCTGGCAGATGTTGTGGTGGGCGGCGCAGCCGACGCAGCCGCCGTCTCGCGCGATGAGCTGCTTGCGCAGCCACTTGGGAACCTTGCGCTGGGAGCGTCCCAGCGCGACGTCGTTGGTGTGCTTGTTGAAGATTCCCGAAAGGATCCCGGCGTCACAGGAGATCGCCAGGGTCTCGGCCTCGGTGAGGCGGGTGCCGTCGGCAAGGCGGGCGTCGGTGATCTGTTCGCGCACGACGTCGTAGTCGGCCAGGACGATCAACTCCGCCCCCGCGGGCGTGCCCGTGCTGTCGCAGACGAGTTCGGCGAGCGCGTCGGCGAGGCGCTGCGGCGGCGTCGGGCGGTCCTTGGCGTCCTCTGCGCGGAACAGTTCGTCTGCCTTGGCGACCAGCGCGGCCTGCACCCGCGCGCCGGTGAGGGGGTCGAATTGGGCGAACAGGTGGAACATGCCGTCGCCCTGCTCGCTGATCGAGGCGCGCCTCCGCTGGCGCTGGGCCTCGCGGCGGCGTTCGAGTTCCTGTTCGCTCACCAGCTCGTTGACGTGGTCCTTGAGGGTGCGCCGGAACAGGTCCTCGGGCTCGGACTCGGCGGCGGCGAGCATCTTGCGCTGGTCCACGGAGGTCTCCGCGGCGGCGTCGAGGATCAGGTCGGCCGCCTCGGGGGTGATGGCGCCCTCGGCCAGCTTCTCAGCCACATCCGGTGCCCACTCCAAGCGGGCAGCTGTCCTCACGGCCTTGCGGGCGCCGCGCCGGGACCGCTTCTGTGCCCCCCGCAGAGTCTCCTCGGCCGCGGCCTCGCCCTCTCGGCGTGCCACCTCGGCCACCAGGTCGGCCTCAAAGGCCGCGAGGGACGCCCGTGCCCGCCCCACGAACCTCAGCCGCTCCCGCAGAGACTCCAAGTCCACCTTGTGCAGCAGCGGTGGCGACTCCAACCACTCGCCCAACGCCGCCCACTCGGCGGCGCGCCCGAGAGTTGCCGGCCCGGCGCCCGCAGGCGTCTGTGTTGCCAGCCCGGTGCCCGTTGGCTCGGTCTGCCTCGGTTCGCGGCCCATCGCTCCCTCACCCCCCTCCCGGAGACTGTGGGCCCGCCTGGCGAGCCCACTCGAATGCTTGTCAATAGAGTATAGTGAGCGTGTGACACTATAGCAACATCTGTTTGAACTCGCTGTCTAACATAAGGGGACAAATCGAACATCTTGGCTGGAGGATCTCTGAATCCCCAGGTCAGCAAACCAGAGCTGTTATCTCCCGTGGGTTCGGGCAGAGCAAGCGAATATGTGACGGATGTCACACTCGATCGAGCCGCCGCCGGTTCGCCCGGCGAGGCCCCGCTCGACACGGCCAGTGGGTGCTGCCCGCGCCGCCCCGCCTCGCCCGACTCCGGCGGTGTCTCAGCGCCACAGTACGGTTCGGAGCGTGGCTGAGCCGGGCGGCGGTGATCTGTTCATCGTCGACAACAGCATCTCGGGGTGGACGGCGCTGGAGTATCTGCGCCAGTGGACCGATGTGGCGCGGTCGTTCGACATCGCCACGGGGTTCTTCGAGATCGGGGCGCTGCTGGCGCTCGACGGTCGCTGGCAGCGGCTCGAGAAGGTGCGGATCCTGATGGGCGACGAGGTGTCGCTGCGCACCCGCGGAGCGTTCCAGGCGGCCCTGGAGAAGCGACGGCACCGGCTGGACGACAGCTTGGAGTCCGAGAAGGACCCGAACCCGCTGCTGGCGGGCGTCGATTCGGTCATCGAGGCGATCGCTGCGGGGCGGATCGAGTGCCGGGTGTACCGCCGCGACAAGTTCCACGCCAAGGCCTACATAACCCATGCGCGCTTCGACGTGATCGGGGCGCAGGCGCTCGTGGGCTCCAGCAACCTCACCCCGGCGGGGCTCACCCGCAACGTGGAGCTGAACATCCAGATTCAGAGCGGCCGGGAGGTGGCGCAGCTCCAGGGCTGGTTCGAGGCGCACTGGGCGGAGGCTGTCGATGTCAGCGACGAGGTGTTGCGGACCCTCAGCCGTCACACCGCCGAGTGTTCGCCGTTCGACGTGTACGCCAAGGCGCTGCACGAGTACTTCCGGGGCCGGGAGCTCACCGCGGGCGAGTGGGACGTGGCGCGCTCGCAGATGTTCGGGCGGCTCGACCGCTACCAGAAGGAGGCCTACTGGTCGTTGATGAAGATCGCCCAGAGCTGCGGTGGGGCGTTCCTGTGCGACGGGGTGGGGCTCGGCAAGACGTTCGTGGGGCTGATGCTGATCGAGCGGCTGGTGCTGCACGAGAACCGCCGGGTGGTGCTGTTCGCCCCGAAGGCGGCGCGCGAGGGCGTCTGGGAGCCGCACCTGCGGGACTGGCTTCCCCACATCGGCGGCGTGGGCGGCGGCGCCGACTTCTCGAACCTCACCGTGTTCAGCCACACCGACTTGCACCGCGGCGGCGAGTTCCCGGAGCGGTTCGCGCGGATCGCCGAGTTGGCCGACGCGGTGATCATCGACGAGGCGCACCACTTCCGCAACCGCGGCAGCCGCGGCGACCCCGGCGACCCCGGCGACCCCGGCGACGGTGAGGACCGGCGCTCCCGCTACTGGCGGCTGTTCGACCTGCTGGGCAACCAGGCGCGCCCCAAGCTGGTGTTTCTGTTCACGGCCACGCCGATCAACAACCGCCTGGCCGACTTCCGCCACATGGCCGAGTTGTTCACCCGCGGCGAGGAGGCGTTCTTCGCTCGCCGCTTGGGCGTCAACAACCTGACGGCGCACTTCAACAACATGGAGCGCCGCCTTGCCGAGTCGCTCAACGAAGGGCTCACCGCCGAGGCCGCCGAGGCGCTGGCAGCAGACGAGGTGTTCTCCTCCCTGGTGGTGCAGCGCAGCCGCGCCTACGCCCGCGCCAGTCAGATCGCCGAGGGCAACGAAAGCACATCCTTCCCCGACCGCGAGCCGCCGCAGGTGGCGGAGTACTCCATTCGCTCCTCCTACGGCGAGCTGCTGGCCATGTTCACCGACGCCTTCCAGGAGACCGATCCGCTGTTCTCCCTGGCGATCTACTACCCGCTGGCCCACTACAAGGGCCCCGACGACAGCATCGACCCGATCGAGGAGAACCGTCAGCGCCAGGTGGTGGGGCTCATCCGCACCCTGTTTCTGAAGCGATTCGAGAGTTCCGCTTACGCCTTCGAGAGGTCGCTCGGCACACTGATGCTCAAGCTGCTGGCGTTCGCGGAGGTCCACAGCGAGACCGAGCAGGAGCGGGACCGCTTCGAGTCGTGGAAGCGGCGCAACGCCGAGGTCATCGGCTACCGGCCCGAGCAGCAGCTGCCGCTCGACCTCGACGCCGAAGGGGCGGGCGAGGAGGGCGGCGAAAACACCGGCGCAGACGACGAGGGTGGCGAGGAGGACCTCGTGCCCGCAGAGCTCTTGGAGGCGGTCAGCGACCTGTCCCGCAGCGAGTACGACGTGCCGGCGATCCTGGAGCGGACCCTGGCCGACCTCGACGAGATCGTGCGGTTCATCGACGTGGTCCGCCGGCTCGAGCCCGCCCGCGACGACAAGCTGCGCAAGCTGGTGCGCCTGCTCCGCAGTAAAGGTCTGGCGAGCCGCAAGGTGCTGAGCGTTCAAGCTGCCGGCGGGCCAGACGATCCGCGACGCCGCCCGTCTGGCTGA
>VXNF01000003.1:0-9525 GCA_009840735.1 Acidimicrobiia bacterium
TCTTCGATGAGTGGCCATTCTTGGCTGAGGACGCCGAGGTCGATTAGCGGCTGCTGGTCGCCGGTGTCGGCGAATATCTCCCAGGCGTGGGCGACGGCGAACTCGTAGTCGTCGGCCTTGGCGATGCTGAATCCGGGGTTCTCGGGGGCTTGGTCGGCCATGTTGGTTCCTTTCTTGCTTGTTGGCAGGACGCCGGGCGGGCGAGCGTGCGGCCTCCCCTTGCGGCTCGAAGGCCGCCGCGTCCGCCCTCGGTCATCGGGCCGGGCTCAGAACCCGCTGCACCGGGCGGCGCGCTGTGCGAAGAATCTGCGCATCGTGCACTCGAAGGCTTGCATGGCGAGGGTGGCCAGTTCGATGCCGCTGACTGTCTCGCCTCGGACCCGGTCGCCGTGCAGGTCGCGGGTCCACTCTTCGGGGATGGCGGCCAGGCCCCAGCGGGCGCCCAGCAGGCCCCCTGCGATGGCGGCGACCGTGTCGGTGTCGTGGCCGATGCGCACCGCCGTCACGAGCGCGTCGCGGAAATGCTGCTCGGGCGAGTGCTCTGGGGTGGAGACGATCGCCCACAGCGCCGCCTGGAACGCCGTCACCACCCAGCCGTTGGGGGTAAAGCGCTGGCGGGCCTCGGCAATGTTGGGCGTGTCGGTGACCTCGTCGATGAGCTGCTCCCAACGCCGCTGGCGAGCCTCGTCGGGCAGGTGGCCCAGGGCGCCCCGCACCGCCGTGGTGAAGTCGATCGGCCCTTCCCGGTCGCCGTACCGCTCACGGTCCGCCCGGTGGTCGTAGCGGTTGAAGATCGCCTGCTGCACCGCCACCGACCACAGCACGCAGGCGTCGCTGGAGTCCGGGTGCGGGTGGGTGAGTGCCGCCACCTCGGCTGCCAGAGACGCCACGCGTCCCGGGAAGTAGTGCGTGAGCCCCACCGGTGCGGTGCGCATCAGGGCGCCGTTGCCAGCCGAGTTGGGGTTTCCCTCGGTGAACCTTCGGGCCTCCTGCGCGACGTCCTCGGGGCCGTCGGCTCGGCTCAGGACCTGTGCCGTCTGGTTGCCCACGTCGGGCGGGTGGCCCCGGTACCAGGCCAGAAAGTTGGCCGCCATGTCGTTCACGCTGATTGCCGGCGGATACCACCGGTTTTCGGGCCGCCCAGGTTCACGCGGCCCCCAAATCTCCTCCATGCGGCTTTCAGCCTCGGCGTAGCCGGCGGCCATGGCGTCGAGCACGCCGAGCGCCATGGAGGTGTCGTCGGTCCAGCCGCCGAGGGCGCGCCGGTGGTCGAAGCCCCCGCCCGCTCGCATGACGATCTCCTCGTCTAAGCCCGGATAGCTGGGCTCGTAGAAGGCGCCGAGGGCGTCGCCCACCGCCGAGCCGACGACCGCTCCTGCGGCCCTGTCGAACTCGCCGCCGTTCAGGTATATGTCGGCAGGCATCTTGGTCGGGATGTAGCGGGTGCCGGGGTGGTAGTGGGTCTCGGGCTCGCGGTTCATGGCCACTCCTTGGTTGTTGCGGCGGTGAGCGCCACCGCCGACCGGTTATTGTTTATTCCACTCTAACAGGTCCGTAGGTAATTGTCAATTCAACATCAACTGCTAGGCTGACAGCCGTGAACAAGAACGACTCCCTTGCCGAACCTCACCGACCCGAGCCCCGGCCCGAGGGCTACGACCCTCGCTCCTTCACGCCGTTCGCGGTGACGGTGGACATCGTGCTGATGACCGTGGTGGGGCACGCCCTCAAGGTGCTGCTGATCCAGCGGGGTCAGCCGCCCTACGAGGGGGCCTGGGCGCTGCCGGGCGGATTCGTGCAGCCCGAGGAGGACCTAGCCGACGCGGCCGCCCGCGAGCTGGCCGAGGAGACCGGCATCGAGGCTGACCGCGCTCGGCTGCTGCAGCTCGGGGCCTACGGTCGCCCCGGCCGCGATCCCCGGATGCGGGTAGTGACCGTGGCCTACGGAGCGGTCGTGGCGCGCCTTGAGCAGGCCCCTCGCGGCGGCGGCGACGCGGCCCACGCCGAGCTGGTGGCGGTGGCCGACGTGCAGAGCGACCGGCTGCGGTTGGCGTTCGACCACCGGCTGATCGTGGATGACGCCGTGGCCAGACTGCGGTCGGAGCTCGACACCGGCGACGTGGCGACCGGCTTCTGCCCGCCGGAGTTCACCATTCGGGAACTGCGGGAGGTCTACGAGGCGATCCTGCAGACCGAGTTGGACTCCGGCAACTTCATACGCAAGGTCACCCGGCGCGACGGGTTTATCTCACCCACGGGGGGCCGTGTTGCGCCCGGCGACCGGGGCGGCCGGCCTGCCACGCTGTGGCGAGCCGGCGATCCGGAGGGGCCGGGGGAGGGCTAGCCCCCGCGGAGCAGGTCGCTGAAGTCGCTGACGGTGGGGTGGGTGTTCTCGTGGGGCGCCTCGGCGGCGGTGACGCCGAACAGTGCCGTGGAGGCGCCGAGTGAGCGGGCCGCGTCGAGGGTGCGGATGTTGTTGTCGATGACCAGGCAGTCGGCCAAGGGGATTTCCGACACGCGGCGCAGCATCTCGAACACGCCGGGGTCGGGTTTGCGGATGCCGATGTCGCTGCTCACCACCCACGGTGACATGGCCTCGAAGCCTGTCCAAGCTCGCAGCCGCCACGACCATTCGGCGACGTCGTTGGTGATGCAGCCGACGCTGATGCCCCGCCGGAGGAGAGCGCCGACGAACTCCGCCGCGCCGGCGCGCACCGACATCCGGCCCGTGTAGGGGCCGTGGGTCCAGGTGGGTGTCCCGCTCAGGCCGCAGGCCTCCCATAGCTCGTCGGGGGCGATGCGAGCGAGGGTGGCGAGGCGGTAGGACTCTCGGATCTCCGCCGGTGAGGCGGTCGCCCCGGCCTGCTGCACGAACGGGATCAGCAACTCGCCCACCGGATCGGCCGGCTCGAACAGCACACCCCAGCCGCCGATCACCACCAGCTTCAGAGGGCTCGACGGCGCCGCGGGCGCGGTGGCCTCGCTAGCGGCGATGGCTGCGGGCTCGCCGGACTCATCGACGGCCTCCGCCTCGGTCTCGCCACGCTCGTCGTGGGCTTCCGCGGGCTCGTCGCTGGCGGCCTCTCCGGGCTCATCGTCGGCTTCCGTCGGTTCGGCGTCGTCCGTCTCTAACTCGGGCTCGCCAGACTCGTCCGCGGCTTCGAGGGGCTCGGCTGGCTCGCTGGCCTCTTCGACGGCCTCCGCCGGTTCGGCGCTGTCGATTTCCGGCTCGGGCTCGTCGGTCTCGGCTCCGGTCTCGGCTTCGGTCTCGCTGGCCGCGTACTCGGCTTCGTCCGGTTTGGCGGTCTCAGCCTCTGCGGCGACGGGCTCGCCTCGCTTGTCGCTGTCGGCCTCCTCGATCGCCGCACCGGAATCCGCCACAGCGTCAGCGCCGGCCTCTCGAGACGCCGTCCAGTCTCCCGCGGATGCTCCCGAGTCGCCGGCGGGCAGTTCATCGAAGTCTCCGGCAAGTCCCTCGAAGTCGTTCGACAGGTCCTCGAACTCCGCCCCGGACAAGTCGTCCCAGTCGACGTCGTCCCCGACTGCGCCGACCGGCTCGCGCTCGGCCGGCCCCCACGGGATCGGCGCTCCGAGCTGGTCTCCGGCGCTCGCTCCCGCCGCGGCGACCGCGGGAATCTGCTCGCTGTCGGCTTTGGCCATGAGGGCGCTCGCCCTGCGCTTGCGGACGCGCCGGACGTACCACCACCCCAGCAAGTTCAGCAGCACCGCCAGCACGAACAGCGCCGCCGCCGCGAGCCCCACCAGCAGCAGCGTCTTGGCGGTGGTGTTCTCCTCCTGCGCGGTCATGCGCACCGCAGTCGCCGTCTCCGCCGATGAGTCCGCCGTGAGGTCTGTCCAAGTGACGTCGCCGCCGCCGCTGCGCAGGACGCCCGGCAGGTCGATGCTCAACCTCATCGTCAGCCCCCGCAGCGGCACGCCGCTGCCGAAGTCGCCGGCAGCCCCGCGGATCCGTTCCTGCAACCCCTCGTTGAACGCCACCGTGTCGATCAGCTCCGGCAGCGCCGCGGCGGGATCCACCTGGCCCGCCACCTCCCAGGTCTGCTCGGCGAACTCGGTCCGCCGACGCAGCTCGAAGCCGCGGAATACGTCCGGTCCGGCGATCTCGGCCAGCACCCCCGGCAGCTCCTCGGTGCTCCCGAAGCGCTTGGCGGCCCGCACCCAGAGCAGGTTGTCAGCCTCGCGGGCCGGCCCGGTGACGTCCCAGCCGGCGAGCGCCAAGTCGTCCAAGTCGAGCTGGGACGCCAGGTCGCCGAGGGCGTCGGCGGCAGCGCGGTCGAAGCTGACCCCCAACGACACCGTGCCCGAACCGTTCTCGGCCACGTCGACGTCCACCCCGACGTCCACCTCGCAGGCCGACGCCGCCAGCAGGGCGCCTGCCAGCGTGAGGATCAGCAGCAGCCGTCGCATACCAGCGCCGCCCGCGCCGCCGACGCGTGCGCCGCGTGCCTGTCTTCGAGCGTGCAGGCCGCCGGAGGCGCCGGCGGGCCCGTGCCGGAGTCGCACGGTCAGTGGGCGACCATCTCCTCGACGGCGGAAGGAGGTTCGAAGCCTTCGACGGCCTTGAAGACGATGCGTCGCTTCGGCGAGCCGTCGGGTTTCTCGGCGTCCGCGGTGTCCTCGTCTGGGGGCTCGTCGCTGGCGTCCACGATGACGATCTGCCCGGCCCGGAACTCGCGGTGCAGCAGCTGCTCTGAGAGCGGGTCCTCCACGAGCCGCTGAATGGCCCGGCGCAGCGGACGCGCCCCGAGTGTGGGGTCGTAGCCCTCCTCGGCCAGCAGCACTTTGGCTTCGGGCGTGACCTCGAGGCCCATGCCCTGACCCGCCAGCTGGTCGGCGACCCTGCGCACCATGAGGTCCACGATCTGGGTGACCTCCTCGGGGCTCAGCTCGTGGAACACGATTACTTCGTCCACCCGGTTCAGGAACTCGGGCCGGAAGTGCTTCTTCAAGGCGTCGGTGACCTTCTCCTTCATGGCCTCATAGGAGACGGTCTTGTCGGCCCGCGCGAACCCCAGCGTGGCCTTGCGCAGGTCTTGGGTGCCCAGGTTCGAGGTCATGATCAGCACGGTGTTCTTGAAGTCCACCGAGCGGCCCTGGCTGTCGGTCAGGCGACCTTCCTCGAGGATCTGCAGCAGCGAGTTGAACACGTCCGGGTGCGCCTTCTCGATCTCGTCGAACAGCACAACCGAGAACGGCTTGCGCCGCACCGCCTCGGTGAGTTGGCCGCCCTCGTCGTAGCCCACGTAGCCCGGCGGCGCTCCGATCAGGCGGCTGACGGCGTGCTTCTCCATGTACTCGGACATGTCGAGGCTGATCAGCGCGTTGTCGTCGCCGAACAGGAACTCTGCGAGGGTCTTGGCCAGCTCGGTCTTGCCCACCCCCGACGGTCCCAGGAAGATGAACGAGCCGGAGGGCCGCTTGGGGTCCTTCAGCCCGGCCCGGGTGCGGCGGATCGCCTGGCTCACCGATCCGATGGCGTTGTGCTGGCCGACGACCCGCTTGTGCAGCGCCTCCTCCATGCGCAGCAGCTTGACGGTCTCCTCTTCGGTGAGCTTGTAGACCGGGATGCCGGTCCAGACCGAGAGCACCTCGGCGATGCCTTCCTCGTCGACCTCGTCGAACAGGTCCACGCCGGCGCTGCGGGTCTCCGCCTCGACCGTCTCGCGCTGGGCCAGCAGCTCCTTCTCACGGTCGCGCAGGCTGCTGGCCTCCTCGAAGTTCTGCTTCTCGACGGCCTCCTGCTTGCGGGTCGCCACCACGCTGATCTCGGCGTCGATCTCCAGCAGGTCCGTGGGGACGTCCATGCGCTTGAGGTGCAGGCGCGAACCGGCCTCGTCGATCAAGTCGATGGCCTTGTCGGGCAGGTGCCGGTCAGAGATGTAGCGGTCGGCCAGGTTGGCCGCGGCGACGAGCGCCTGATCGGTGATCGTCACCCGGTGGTGCGCCTCGTAGCGGTCGCGCAGGCCCTTGAGGATCTCGATGGTGTCCCCGACGGTGGGCTCGGCCACCTTGATCGGCTGGAAGCGTCGCTCCAGGGCCGAGTCCCTCTCGAGGTGCTTGCGGTACTCGTCCAAGGTGGTGGCCCCGATGGTCTGCAGCTCGCCGCGGGCCAGCATGGGCTTCAGAATCGACGCCGCGTCGATGGCGCCCTCGGCGGCCCCCGCGCCGACCAGCGTGTGCAGCTCGTCGATGAACAGGATGATGTCGCCGCGGCTCTTGATCTCCTTGAGCACCTTCTTCAGGCGCTCCTCGAAGTCGCCCCGGTAGCGGCTGCCCGCCACGAGTGCGCCGAGGTCCAGCGTGTAGAGCTGCTTGTTCTCGATGGTGCCGGGCACGTTGTCGGAAGCGATGCGTTGGGCGAGGCCTTCGACGATGGCGGTCTTGCCGACGCCGGGCTCGCCGATCAGCACCGGGTTGTTCTTGGTGCGCCGCGACAGCACCTGCATCACCCGTTCGGTCTCGCGCATCCGCCCCACTACCGGGTCGAGCTTGTTGTCCTTGGCCAGCTGCGTGAGGTTGCGCCCGAACTGGTCTAAGACGTGGGAGGTGCCCGAGGATTTGCCGCGCCCGCCGCCCGCAGGCGTCTTCTCGCCGCGCTCGCCACCGCTGCCGTAGCCCGACAGCAGCTGGATCACGTGCTGGCGCACCTTGGCCAAATCGGCGCCTAGCTTGGAGAGCACCTGGGCGGCCACGCCTTCGCCCTCGCGGATGAGCCCCAGCAGGATGTGCTCGGTGCCGATGTAGTTGTGGCCCAGCTGCAGGGCCTCCCGCAGCGAAAGCTCCAGGACCTTCTTGGCTCGGGGCGTGAACGGGATGTGGCCGCTGGGCAGCGTGCCGCCCTTGCCGATGATCTCCTCGACCTGCTCTCGCACCCGCTCCAGGGAGATGCCCAGGGACTCCAGCGCCCGCGCCGCCACGCCCTCGCCCTCGTGGATGAGCCCCAGCAAAATGTGCTCGGTGCCGATGTAGTTGTGGTTCAGCAGCCGCGCCTCCTCCTGGGCCAGCACGACCACTCGGCGGGCACGGTCTGTGAATCTCTCGAACATCTAGCCCTCCTGCCGCGGCTTCGGCGCTCTGCCGGTTGTCGAGACCCAACAACGCCGGCACCGCAGTCATTCCAAGTGTACAGGCGAGGCCTGTCGCGGGGTATCCCCGCTTATCCTCGCAGCGTGGTGATGACCGACCCGGTCCTCTTGCTGCCGAGCCTGAGCGCCGACCTCGACCGCGTGGAGGAGCGCCTGCAGGCCGAGGTGAGCTGCGATCTGGATTTCCTGTCGGCGGTGGCGAGCCACCTCATCGGCGCCGGCGGCAAGCGCATCCGGCCGGGCCTGACGATCGCCGCCGCGGGCATCGCCGACCACGCTGGCGGGAGCTGCTCCGACGACGTTGTCGCCGGCGCCGTGGCGGTCGAGCTGGTCCATATGGGTTCGCTCTACCACGACGACGTGATCGACGGCGCCGTCACTCGCCGCAACGTGGCGAGCGTGAACGCCACCTGGGGCAACGCCACGGCCATCCTGGCAGGCGACTTCCTGCTGGCCCGCGCCAGCCAGCTCGCCGCCAACTTGGGCACCGAGGTCGCCGGGCTGTTGGCCGCCACGATCGGGAGGCTCTGCGAGGGCCAGATCCGCGAGTACCAGGACGCCTTCAACTGCGACCGCCGGGTGCGGGACTACGAGCTGTCCATCGCCGGGAAGACGGCTTCGCTCCTCGCCGCCGCCTGCAGGGTCGGGGCGATCGTGGCCGACCTGCCCCCGTCGATCACCGAGACGCTGTCGGACTTCGGCTACAGCTACGGGATGGCCTTCCAGATAGTCGATGACATTCTGGACGTGATCTCCACCGAGGACATGCTCGGCAAGCCGGCGGGCCACGACCTGAGCGAAGGCAACTACACGCTGCCGGTGCTGTTGACTGTGCAGTCCCCGGCGGGCGAGCAGCTGCGCGCCATCCTCGGTCCGGGCCTGAGCGCCGCCGACGCCGCCCTGGCGCGTGAGATCATCCGCTCGGGGCCGGGGATCGCCGAGGCGTACGCCTCCGCCACGGTCTGGGCGGACCGCGCCGCGTCGGCCCTGACAGACCTGCCCGACACGCCTTCCGCCGAAGCCCTGCGCGCCGCCGCGGACCATCTCCTCGGCCGGGTCGGCCCCGCGGAGGTCTCGGAGCGCTCTGGCGCTGTGGCAGACTGAGGGGCGTCTGTTCGCCGTTGCGATCCGGGGCGCGGCGGCCCAGCCCGCATGCCGCCCCGCCTGGCCCCGACACCGCAGGAACAGGCCCGACGCCGCAGCAAAGCGACCTTGAAGCGATCTTGGAGGTTCCCGCATGCCGCTCGACGACGTGCGCACCGGATTGACCTACGACGACGTGCTGCTGGTGCCCCGCCGCTCGCGGGTGCGGTCGCGCCGCCAGGTGAGCCTGCAGACCCGACTCTCGCGCAACATCAACCTGGACCTGCCCATCGTGGCGGCCAACATGGACACCGTCTGCGAGTCCGAGATGGCGACCGCGCTGGCTCGCCTCGGCGGGATCGGCATCATCCACCGCTTCCTGCCGACGTACGCGCACGCCCTCGAGGTCGAGAAAGTCAAGCTGGCCGGCGACGATCTGCTCGTCGGAGTGGCCGTCGGCACCGACCACGACATGCTCGAACGCGCCAAGAGCTGCGTCGCCGCGGGCGCCGACGTGCTGGTGCTGGACATCGCCCACGGTCACGCCACCCACGCCATCGAAGGCGTGAAGCGACTCAAAGACAGCTTCAGCGAGGTCGATCTGGTGGCCGGCAACGTGGCCACAGCGGCCGGCGCCGCCGATCTGGCCGCCGCGGGCGCCGACGCCATCAAAGTGGGGGTCGGCCCCGGCGGCGTGTGTACGACCCGGCTGGTGGCAGGGGTGGGGGTGCCGCAGCTCACCGCCATCGACGACGCGGTCGCCGGCGCCGCCGGCGTGCCGATCATCGCCGACGGCGGCATCCGCACCTCCGGCGACATCGCCAAGGCGTTCGCCGCCGGCGCTGACACCGTCATGATCGGCAGCCTGTTCGCTGGCACCAAAGAGAGCCCCGGCGAGGTGGAGCATTCGGCCAAGGGGCTCGTCAAGCGGATCCGCGGCATGGCGTCGCGGGAAGCGGTCGAGAGCCGAGCCGAACGCCACGGCGACGAGCTGGACGACGAGTACTTCGAGCATCGAGCCCCCGAAGGGGTGGAAGGCCTCGTGCCCTATCAGGGCGAGGTCTCCAAGGTGCTGCACCAGCTGCTCGGCGGCGTCAAGAGCGCCATGAGCTATCTCGACGCCACCGACCTCGAGGAGTTTCGGCGCAACGCCGCCTTCGTGCAGGTCACCTCCGCCGGCCTCATCGAGAACCACCCCCACGCGGCCATCGGCGGCGCCTGAGCGGCCTTCTGCCCTGGGGGGTTTGCGGGTGTCCGGGCGGTGTCGTCGGGGTTGCCGTTTGCTCCTTCGATTCGATTGCCGAGCGGGGGCTCGGCAATCTCAGAGGCGTCGCAA
>VXNF01000003.1:9625-14416 GCA_009840735.1 Acidimicrobiia bacterium
TGCTCCTTCGATTCGATTGCCGAGCGGGGGCTCGGCAATCTCAGAGGCGTCGCAAATCGGCCCCCCGCCGTCCCCGCCCTAGGGGGGTCGCGGGTGTCCGGGCGGTGTCGTCGGGGTTGCCGTTTGCTCCTTCGATTCGATTGCCGAGCGGGGGCTCGGCAATCTCAGAGGCGTCGCAAGTCGGCCCCCCGCCGTCCCCGCCCTGGGGGGGTCGCGGGTGTTCGGGCGGTGTCGTCGGGGTTGCCGGTGCCATGATGGGCCGATGAACGGCGACTTGGGCTCTGGGCGGGTCGTGCTGCGGGGTGCGCGCTATCCCGGTGATTTGGCGCTGGAGGGTCGGCGGATCGTTGCCGTGGGCGATGTGGCGCCTGAGAGCGGCGACACGGTGCTTCGCTGTGACGGCGACATCATCACCGCCGGCTTCGTGAACACCCACCACCACCTCTACCAGTGGATGACGCGGGGCCGCGCCGACGGCTGCGACCTGTTCAGCTGGCTGGTGACGCTGTATCCCGTGTGGGGGAAGCTCGACGCCGAGGACGTGCGGGCCGCCGCTCGGGTGGGTCTGGCCGAGTTGGCTCTCAGCGGTGCCACCACCGTCTTCGACCACCACTACGTGGTGCCCCGCGGCGACGACTCGGTGTTCGACGCCATCGTGGAAGCGGCTCGGCAGGTGGGCGTGCGTCTGGCGCTGTCGCGGGGATCGATGGACCTCGGCGAGAGCGACGGCGGCCTGCCGCCGGATCATCTCGTGGAGAACCGCGACGCCATCGGGGCCTCCACCGAACGTCTCGCGGCGCAATATCACGACGGCGAGCGAGTCTCCATCGTGGTGGCGCCGTGCAGCCCCTTCTCGGTCAGCACCGAGCTGATGGTCGAGGCCGCCGAGCTGGCCCGCCGCCTGGGGCTGCGGCTGCACACCCACCTCGTCGAGACCCTCGAAGAGCAGCAGCACTGCCTCGCCCGGTTCGGGCGCCGCCCCGTGGAGGTGCTGGAGGGCTGGGGCTGGATGGGCGACGACGTGTGGCTGGCGCACGGCATCCACCTCGACGACGCCGAGCTGGCCCGGCTCGGCGCGGCGGGCGTGGGTGTGGCCCACTGCCCGTCCAGCAACGCCCGGATCGCCGCGGGGATGTGCCCGGTCGTCGGGTTGCGCGCCGCAGGGTCCCCGGTGGGCCTCGGGGTCGACGGGGTGGCCTCCAACGAGGTGGGCGGTCTGTTCCCCGAGCTGCGCCAAGCGCTCTACACGGCCCGCCTGCGAGAGCGGCGCGCCGATGCGCTCATGCCGCCGGACGTGCTGCAGATGGCCTCGGCCGGCGGGGCGGCCTGCCTGGGGCGCGCCGGCGAGCTGGGGCGACTCGAAGCGGGAATGGCCGCAGACATCGCCGTCTGGCCCGCCGCCGACCTGGGCGATATCGCCGATCCGGTAACGGCGCTCGTGCTCGGCCCCGACCGGCGGGTGCGCCACCTCTTCGTCGGGGGCCGCCAAGTCGTGGCCGACGGCGAGTTGGCGGGCCTCGACCTACGAGCCGCGCACCGAGAGCTGGCCCGCCGAGCCGCCCGCCTCCACGACGCCGCCTAGCCCCCCGCCCCGACCGATGGGCGGACGTTACCATCGCCGCATGGAGTTGGCGGTGCGCGGCGTCGAGTTGGTGTGGACGGGGGACCGCGAGCTGACCGGCACGGAGTTGCTGTGCCGGGACGGGGTAGTCGTCGCTGTCGGGGACGACGCCGCGAGCGGACCGTCAGCGAGCGATCGGGCCGAACGGGCGACGCTCGACGCCACGGGGTGCGTCGTCATCCCCGGCCTCGTCAACGCCCACCACCATTTGCTGCAGTCGGCGTTCCGCACGCTTGATGGCACTCGGCACGTGCCCATGGATCGCTGGCTGGCCACGATGGCGGACTACTACCGGCAAGCCCGCGTGGATGCGGAACTGACGGCGACCGCCGCCGCGGTCGGCGTGGCCGAGGGGCTGCTCGCCGGGGTCACGACCGTCGCCGACCACCACCTCACATGGCCCGACGGCCAGGATTCGGGGGAACTCGCCGGCGCCACCATCGAGACCGCGGCCGAGTTGGGCTCTCGTCTCGTGTTCGTGCGGGGCACCGCCGGCGACGATCCCGAGACGGCGGCGGCTTCGGTGGAGGCCCTCGTGGGGCGCTACGGCCCCGGCGAGCCCCACGGGATGCTGCAGATCGCCTGCGGCCCCGCCGGGGTTCACTCCGACGGCCCCGAGACGTTCGCCGCCCTCGCCGAGGTGGCGGGCCGCCACGGGCTGCGCCGTCGCACCCAGGCCAACGAGCAGGTGGACGTCGAGCGGGCCGCGACGCGCTGGGGCCGCCGCCCCTTGGACCTGCTGGAGGAATGGGGCTGGCTGGCCCCGGATGTGACCGTGGCCCACCTCTGTGAGATCACCGACGCCGAGCGGGCCCGTTTCGCCGCTTCGGGCGCCTCGGCCACCCACGCCCCCGGCTGCGACGTGCCGATGGGCTGGGGCGTGGCCGAGGTGGGTGCCCTGGCCGACGCCGGGGTGCGGGTCGGTCTGGGCACCAGCGGCGGCGGCAGCAACGACGCCGGCAACCTGCTGGCCGACGCCCGGCTGGCTCTGCAAGTGGGGGGCCTCACGTCACGACCGCTCACCGCGGCAGAGGTGCTCGACATGGCCACCTTCGGCTCGGCGGCTGGCCTGGGCCGAAGCGAGCTCGGCCATCTGGGCGTCGGCGCTGCGGCTGACCTGTGCTGCTACGACGTGACCGGCGTGGCCGACGCCGGCGTGGCCGACCCGTTGGCGGGTCTGCTGTGGGCGAACCCCGGCCGGCGTCCCCGCCATGTGGTGGTGGCGGGCCGGGTCGTGGTGCGCGACGGCGAGCTGCAGACCGCCGAGGCGCCGGTACTGGCCGAGCGGCTCCGGAACCTGATGCTCGACCGCCTGGCAGACTGCTGAGCGATGCTGCCGGGCAGAGTCGCCATCATTCCGGCGCAGAGCCTGCTGCGGACTCGATCCGGGCCCGGAATCCAAGTGTTCCCGGCTCGAAGCTCCTCGGGGGTGGCCGCATGGACCCAGCTCCCGGGAGGTCGCTGACCCATGACCGCCAACGGGTCCGTCGATGTCGCCGTCATCGGCGCCGGTCACAACGGACTGATCGCCGCGGCCTACCTGGCTCGAGCGGGTCTGCGGACCTTGCTGCTGGAGAGCCGCCCCAGCGTCGGCGGCTGCGCCTCAACCGTGGAGGCGGTCGGGGCGCGAGTCAACATCTGCAACTGCGACCATCTGCTGGTGCGGGCCATGCCCATCGCAGAGGAGCTAGGCCTGGCCAACCACGGGCTGCGCTACCTGGACGTCGACCCGGTGGGCATCAACCGCTTCTGGGACCGACACACCCCGTGGGTGGAATGGCACGACTTAGACCGGACCGTCGAAGGGCTGCGCCGGACCTACCCCGCCGAGGCGGACAGCTACCAGCGGTTCGTGGCCGCCGCCCTGCCCATCGCCCAGCTGCTGGTGGAGTTGGCCCAGCAGCCGCCGAGCGCGGGCGCGGTGGCCGGGGTGCTGACCCGCCGAGCGATGGCGGCCCGGCGGCTCTGGGCTTGGTCGCGCCGCTCGGCGCTGTCGCTCTTGGGCGACTTCTTCGACCACGAAGCGCTGATGCTGCCCGCCCTGGCCACCGGGCCGGTTGTCTGGGGGCTCAGCGGCGCCGAGCCGGGCACCGGCCTGGGCGCGCTGGGGTACGCCATGCGGCACCTGGTCCCGCTGGGGCGGCCCGCCGGCGGCAGCGGCGCTCTGACAGACGCGGTGAGCCGGAGCTTCGTGTCCGCTGGAGGGGAGGTGCGCTGCGGGGTGCGAGCAGAATGCGTCCTCGCGGACCGGGCCGCCGGCGGGCGCAGCCGGGTGGCGGGGGTTCGCCTGGCCGGCGGGGAAGTCATCGAGTCGCCCGCCGTGGTCGTGGCGTGCGATCCGGCGGCAGTGCGGCTCGAAGGCGCCGGGGTGCCAGACCGCTTCGGTCGAAGCTGGGGGCCAGCGGGCCGCGACGGCTACGAGTCGAAGCTGGACGCGGTCCTCTCGACGGCGCCGGTCTACGCCGAGCCGGCCGACGGGCTCGACGCCGAGGAGGCGCTCACGCCCACGACGTTCGTCATGCCGGGACTGGAAGGGCTGCGCGGGGCGCTGGGCGAGTCCGCGGCAGGGCGCATAGCGCAGGATCCCGTGTTCTTCGCCAACATCCCGTCGGTGCTGGACCCGCAGATGCGCCTGCCCGACGGCGGCGAAGTGTTCAGCCTCGAAGTCCTCTACACCCCCTACGACCTGGCGGGCGGCTGGGGGGCCAGCGAGGAGCCGACTCGTTGGCTCAGCCGCTTCGGCAGCCTGGTACTCGCAGGGTTCGCCGAGTCCGTCGTGGACTGGCGGGCGATGACACCGCCGAGCTACGAGCAGCAGTTCGGCATGCCCCGTGGCCACGCCGCCTCGTTCTCGGGCTCGCCCCTGTCGACGCTGCTGGGCCGGCCGCGGCACCTGACTCGCTACACCACGCCGATCAGCGGCCTGTTCTGCGCCGGCGCGGCCACGTTCCCCGGCGCTGGCGTGTGGGGTGCCTCGGGCCGCAACGTGGCCTCTGTCGTCACCCGCTCGTTCTGAGCCGCACTCGACCGGCGACCGCGCCGCCACGGTTCGATCAAGCCCCCGGTTCTGCGTTCCCGAGCACCGTCCCGCCACGATCGGCACTCCGACTCGGGACTAGGAGACTGCTGATTTATTCGGCCGGAAAGGCTCGCGTTTTGGTTCGGGGTGT
>VXNF01000062.1 GCA_009840735.1 Acidimicrobiia bacterium
CCGCTGGACCCGCCGCCCCCGGCCGCTGCCGCTTCGGCGGGGGACGTCGTCGAGTTGCAGCAGGCTGGTGCCGGGTCGGTCGTCGAGGTCGAGCCGGCCGGGGACGCCGCACCGTCGGCGGAGGAGGTCGAGGTACACCCCGTCGAACGCGCCGCCCTGCGGAACTTCCGCGGCTACGAGTTCCCGCCGCCGCCAGCCGTTCCGTCCGGGCCGATCGCCCCGCGCGCCGTGGAGCACCTTGAAGCCGTCTGGTCCACGCTGACCAGCGAGGTCGACCTGGCCGCACTCGCCGGGCTCGGCCAGTCCGGGGATGTTCGGCTCGGCTGGATCCTCTCGGACCTGCTGCGGTTCTTCTACTACGGCGAGGTCCACGAGGCGGCGTACGCGGCATTCGAGACGCTGACGGGCGTGAGCCTGGCCGAGGACCCCGTGGCGGATCGAAGCCGGTGGCAGTCGGTCACCGACCATCTGTTCGCCTGGGACCTCCCCGCCTTCGACGGCTACGTCGCCTACAAGGAGCGGCTGTTCACGCTGGTGGAACCGGCCTGGCAGCCGTTCTTCGCCGACGCCGAGTCCGCCATTGACTGGCGGTTCGTGAGTTGGGGAGGGGTGCGCATCGACGACCGCCCGCTCGGCGACCCGAACCCCTGCGTGCGGGGCTGCATCCCGGCCCGCGACGATCCCCCGGTGACTGCCGCCGGTGAGGGCGACTGGTACCCCGACGACGCAGTCGTGTTCGCGGTCGTGATCGACGGCGAGGCCAGGGCCTACCCCAAGAACTTCATGGAAGTCCACGAGATGGTCAACGACACCGTCGGGGGGCGTCGGATCGGCTTCCCCTATTGCACGCTGTGCGGCTCGGCCCAGGCCTATTTCACCGACGACGTGCCGCCCGGAGTGGCGCGGCCGGTGCTGCGGACCTCCGGGCTGCTGTCGCGTTCGAACAAGGTGATGTACGACCTCGTCACAAAGTCGGTGTTCGACACCTTCACCGGGGTGGCGCTGTCGGGTCCGCTGCGGGGGCGGGGCGTGGTGTTGAATCAGGCGACCGTCGTGACGAGCACTTGGGGCGAGTGGAAGGCGGCGCACCCCGACACGACGATCGTGGCCCGCGACGGCGGCATCGGCCACAGCTACCCGCTCGACCCGCTGCGCGGCCGCGACGACGACGGCCCGATCTTCCCCATCGGCCCGGTGGATCAGCGTCTCGGCGCCCAGGAGCAGGTGTTCGGCGCGGTGCTCGGGGACGGCACCGCGGTGGCCTTCCCCGTCGAGGCGGCACTGGCCGCCCTCGAAGCCGGCGAGACCGTCGAACTGGCGGGGGCCTCGCTGCGACGCGACGGCGGCGGGGTGCGCGCCGTGGACTCCGCTGGCGACGAGATCGAAGGCCACCAAGCCTTCTGGTTCGCCTGGAGCCAGTTCATGCCCGCAACCCTCCTGTGGGGTCCTTGAGCCCCTGGCCGTGACCGGTGTCCGCGCGAACGCAACCAACTGCCGACTAGCTCGTGTTGGGAGGCATCCGCCCATGTGTCAGTCACACGACCTACAATGCAAGGACTATGACCTTCGATTCCCGGATCGGCCAGCCGCGCCCCTTGCGTTTGGCGAGTTTCTTCGCTGGGATCGGAGGCTTTGACCTTGGATTTGAGCTAGCTGGCATTCGGACGATCTGGCAATGCGAATTGGCGCCGTTTTGCAGGGATATCTTGGCGCGTCATTGGCCTGGCGTGCCACGCGTATCGGACATCAACGAGGTGAGTGCGGATGACATACCAGATGCAGATATTTGGGCCGGCGGATTCCCGTGCCAAGACGTCAGCTTGGCGCGAATGGGACCTCGAAAGGGACTGCAAGGACGACGATCAGGACTGTTCTTCAGCTTTG
The DNA here is from genome assembly GCA_009840735.1 of Acidimicrobiia bacterium. GTDB lineage: Bacteria > Actinomycetota > Acidimicrobiia > Acidimicrobiales > CATQHL01 > VXNF01. Next base: position 1,885 of record VXNF01000062.1, read on the forward strand.
CTGACCTCATTGCAGCACGTAGCCCCCATGTTGTCATCATCGAAAACGTTGCGGCTCTTCTCTCTTCCCACTCGGGAAGAGATTTCGCAGTCATCGTACGGACGCTGGCCGAACTCGGGTATGGCGTGGCATGGCGAGTGCTTGACAGTCGACACTTCGGCATCCCCCAGAGCCGCAGTCGAGTCTTCATTGTCGGATCTCTTGGAGGACCAGCCAGTGCCGCCAAGGTACTTTTTGAGTCGGAATGCGGCGATCGGAATTCTGAGAAGGGCAGACAGAATGAGGCGAAATCTGTTTCCCCCTTTGCGCTCTGCGTTGGAGATCCTAGCCGAGGGTTCGTGAAAAAGCTCGCTCATTGCCTATATGCCGAATCGGCGAGGCATACGGGCACCGACTGGTCACGGAACTACGTATCCTATCCAGAAGGTCGCGTTCGGAGGCTAACCCCACTAGAGGCTGAACGGCTCCAAGGATTTCCGGATAACTGGACGGTACCGTCAGCGTCGCGAGATGACCTTGATAATGTAGACAGCGCTCGGTATCACGCATGTGGCAATGCGGTGAGCGTACCAGTTGCCAAATGGATTGGCAGCCGTGTGTCTGAAGTATTTGGCACTAGGTTTCTCAACCAAGAGGGACAAAACGCTCAGCCGCTGTCGAGCCACGCAGCGTAGTTGGGATCACCTTTAATGCCAAGGCTAGAAGCAATTGTTCCGTTGAGGATGTCCAAGAACGCATGTCGAGGTCGATCAGCTAATGTGAGTGGCAGGCGGTGGTCTGGAATGCGGCCGACCGCTCCCGCAAAGAACTGTCGCGCGGCGGCGTCGAGGGCTTCGATACGACGAGTCGCGATCACTACGTAAGCATCTCCAAGATGTTGCAGACAAAGCACAGATTGATCAAATGTCCAGTGGTGAATTTTGCACAGGCAGACACCATTACAAATCACATTCAGATCATAGTTGGCCCATGGCAAGATGTGGGCGGCATCTACACCAGAATGCAAGCCGTGGGCACTCGGTAGTCGCAAGCCGCAAAATGCGCACTGATGATCGTATGCTTCCTTGACCTCCCGTGCGAAGCGTTGACCGCTTGCTCCGCGACTTCGCACCGAGCGCCATTCTGATGCCGCCCTGAGTCTAACCTCGGGCGAATCGTAGTCGACGAGATCTGGTGTCGGTGGAACAACAATGTCGGTCGAGTCTATCGCAAGGATTGACTCGATTTGGCCCACAAGGTCATGTTGGGTGCCTTCTGCAAGCGAGTCCTCATTGAGAGCATGTGCTACTTGACGCGCCGCGGGAATAAGGCCATCGGATATTGAATTAGAGCGCAAAGCGTCGAGATGCAGCTTGATGGCATCAGCTAACTCTTTAGGTAGATGCGATATGCGCCTGTGGATGACGGAAATCCTTTGCCATCTTGCATGGAAGTCATGCAGCTCAGAGAGAGTGCGATTTGCGACCTCGATGTAGGCAAGCGTCATGGCGAGTGTTTGAGTTGTGGCGTCGAAGGTGCTTCCAATCCCGACACCAATCCTTGTAACTCGATAACTGTCAGCGCGCAGTATCGGAGCGTCAATCGAAAGTTGTCTAGCACTACGAGTTGGGAAAGGCATTAGGAGAATGGCGGCGATTTGTCGGCCAATTTGTGGACCGTTGTCGCGGACTCGGCGGAGGCGGGCTTTGCCGCTTCGACCGGGATCGATCTGAAGATTGGTGTCGAGCTTACCCAAGTCGGGCAGATCCCAGCGGAGTGTCCAGTTCGACAGTTGAGCGGCGACTAAGTCGCCATGTCGCCCCACAAGCTCGTATTCGCCCCTGCCGCCCGAGGATCGAAATCCGACGTACATTTTGGCGACGATAGCGCCTTGGACTTGACAAGGTCAACGAGAGACGAGACTTTGGGTTACCGGGCGCTTCAGGCGGCGATGGGGCGGCCGAAGGGGAGTTGCTGGCGCCAGGTGGCCAGGAAGCTCTCGGCGTGATGGCAGGCGCCCAGGAAGGCGCCGTCTGGGTGCTCGACGGTCTCGCTCACTAGGTCGGCGATGGCGCTGCTGGCAGCCTGCTCGATGGCTTCAGCGGTGACGGCGCCACCTTCGAGGCTGGCCAGTTCGCCGGGCCAGGCGGCGAACAGGGGCCCGGCCAGGCAGATGAAATCGGCCAGCACCAGCGCCCCGGCGGCTTGCAGGACCACCAGCGCCCGGGTCGTGAACGGGACGGGGTGCAGGCACCCGACCGCCGTGACCGTCAGGTCGGTGGCCGTGGTGTGGTCCAGCACCCCCATCTTGGAGCCGACGAGCAGGACGTCGTCAGCCGCACCCCACACGTCCGCGGCGTCTGAGCAGGGGCCGTCAAGGTGCTGCACAAAGTCCGGGCCGTGCGCCGCCCAAGCCTCCGCTAGAGCGGTGGCGTCGAGCCCCGCCCCGGCGGGTGCCGAGCAGAAGCCGCTGCCGCTGGCGACTCCGGACAGCGTGGCGCCGCGCGCGGCTGCTGCTGCCGCGGCTGCTGCCCCGGCTGGCCCGCAGCCTTCGATCACTAGGCGGCGCCCCTCGAGGCCACCGAGGGCCGTGGCCACCGCGGCTACCGCGCCGCAGCCGGCGAGTCGGTCGGCGAGGCTGATGCCGCCGCTGGCTCTGAGGCGGATCGGATGGCGCGGGTCCTGCGCCTGCAGCGGGGCCAGATCGGTGGCGTTGAGCCCTTTGCCGGCGTCGGGCAGGAACTCGCCGCCGGCGACCCACGGCTCGCACTCGGCCACGAAGGCCTCCACCGCGTCGGCCCGTGCGTCGGGGCGCGCGTTGATGCCCCCCGAGGCGCCGGACCGTGGCATGCCGACCGAGGCGAACGCGTAGGTGGCCGACCGTGCCAACTCCCGGGCGCCGCTCGGCAGAATCTTCGGTGCCAGCCGCATCAACCCCGCCGAGCCGTCCGCGTCGTCGAGGTCGACCACCACGAATCCGTCGGTGCCGGTGAGCTTGCGCAGCCCCATCAGTCGGGCCCCATCAGTCGGGCCCCATCAGTCGGGATCGGCGGCGGCGCCGTCGGCAGCGGGTGCCGCTTCGTCGTCGCCCGTGATCTGCTCGAGGCCGGCTACGATCTCGGTGACCTGCGTCTCTGCTGACAAGAGCCGCTCACGGCAGAAGCGCAGCAGCTCGGCCGCCCTATCCACGTAGCCTGCCAGGGCGTCCACGTTGACGTCCGGCTCCTCGAGGGCGTCAAGGATCTTCTGCAGTTCGGCCAAAGCTTCGGCGTAGCCGTCCGCTGCCACTTCGCTCGGCCCGCTGTCAGTCATCGTCGCTCCAGGATCCTTCGGTGGATTCGGCCTCGACCGCGGTGCTGGTGACGGTTCCGTCCCACAACCGGGTTCGCAACCTAGCGCCCGGAGCGATCTCGCGAACCGACCGGATCAATCGGCCGGCTGTGTCGCGGGTGATGCTCCAACCCCGCTCCAGCGTTCGCTGCGGGTCGTAGGCGCGCGTCTGCGCGGCCAGCGCCTCGAGGCGGCGACGCTCCGTCTCCAGAGTGTGGGAGCTGTTGAGTCGCAGCCGCCGGGCGGCGGAGCCCAGCATCTGGCGGTGACGCGCCAGATGCGCGCCAGCTCTAGTGGCGAGGAGATCATGCTGGCCGTCGAGTTGCCAGCGAGCGCTCTCGAAGCCGTGCGCCCCCGCCCGTTCGATGTTCCGCCAAAGATCCAGCGTGGCTCGGTCGAACCTTCGGGCGCGATCCACGAGGGCGGTGGCGCAGGCCGTGGGGGTGTCGCAGGCCAGCTTCGCGACGATGTCAGCCACCGAGCGGTCGATCTCGTGGCCGATGCCGGTCAGCACCGGCACCGCGCTCTGTGCCACGGCATGCGCCACCGCCGCACTGTCGAACGGTGCCATCTCGGTGCGGGCGCCGCCGCCGCGTACCAGTGCGATCACGTCTGCCGCTTGTTCGCAGGCCGCCGCCAGCGCCGCGGCGATTCGCTGATCGCTGCCGAAGCCCTGGACCGGCGTGTCCACAACTAGGAGTTCCCAGCCGATCCCGCTGCGCGCCAGCACCTCCCGGAAGTCGGCCGCGGCAGCACTGTTGGCGCTGGTGACGAGCGCCACTCGCAGGGGCAGCGTCGGCAGCGGGAGGGAGCGGTTGCGTTCCAGCAGGCCCGCAGCTTTCAGCTCGGCCAGCAGCCGTCGGCGCTCGTCGGTCAGTTTGCTGAGCGTGTAGGAGGGGTCGATGGCTCTCATCTGGAGCTGCAGCTGCCCGCGGGCGGCGTAGATCGAGATCGGGCCGCGGATGCGCACCTCGACGCCGTCGGTCATATGGCCCGCCGCGTCCGGGCCGAGGATCCGGTTCACGATCTTGCGGAACCAGTCGAACAGCACCACTGGCAGGGCGGCGTCGGGGCTCCCGTCCGCGGCAGCCGGCGTTGCCAGGTCGAAATAGACATGGCCCTTGCGGGACTTGCTCAGGTTGCGAATCTGGCCCCGAACCCAGACGTCCTCGGGGAAGGCGTCCCCAACGACCGATGCCAGCCGGTCGAGGACCTGCGCCACGTCGTAGGTGGCACCGTCGTCCTCTGCCGCCGCGCCGGTCGGGGCGTCTTCGCAGCCGAGTTCGCTCACGGCGATCCAACCGCGGGCCACTCGGCGTCGGGACTCCCGTCGTCGAGCCGCCGACTCGTGCCCGCATGCCGGGCCGGGCTCACCGGGCGACCTCGGCTCGCAGCAAGGTTCGGTAGAGCTTGGCGTAGAGCCCGTCGGCGGCCAGCAGCTCCTCGTGGCGGCCCTGCTCGGCCAGGCGACCCTCCTCCAGCACCACGATCCGGTCGGCGGAAGTGATCGTGGAGAGCCGGTGGGCGACCACGAAGGAGGTGCGCCCGGCCAGCGCCGCCGCCAGAGCAGCTTGCACCGCGGCCTCGTTCTCGCTGTCGAGGTGGCTGGTGGCCTCGTCCAGGATCACGATCGCCGGGTCCTTCAGGAGCATCCGGGCGATGGCTAGGCGCTGCTTCTCGCCGCCGGAGAGGCGGTAGCCGCGCTCGCCCACCAGGGTGTTGAATCCCTGCGGCAGGGCTTCGATCACCTCCAGGATTACCGCCGCCCGGCAGGCGTCGGCGATCTCGTGGCGGGTGGCGGCGGGTCGGGCGTAGCGCAGGTTCGCTTCGACCGTGTCGTGGAACAGGTGCGGGTCTTGGGGAACCGTGCCGACGACGGACCGCAGCGACTCGCCGGTGACACCCCGCAGATCGTGGCCGTCGATGGTGATGGTCCCCTCGTCGGGGTCGTAGAGCCGCAGCAGCAGTGCCGTCAGAGTCGTCTTGCCGGCGCCCGACGGGCCCACCAGCGCCACCAGCTCTCCCGGTGACACCGCCAGGCTGACGCCGTCCAGAGCCGGGCCTGCGGGACGCTCGCTGTCAGCGCTGGGGTCGGTGCCGTGGGAGGCGTCGCCCGCCGCGGGTGCCAGGGAGGCCAGGGCGGCAGAGTCGGCCGGCGGGTAGCTGAAGCGCACGTTGTGCAGCTCAACCCGCCCCGCCGGGCGCCCCAGGGTTGCGGCGCCGGGGCGGTCCGGTACGGCGTTGGGCGTGTCCAGCACCTCGAAGACACGCTCGAAGGACACGATCGCCGTCATGATGTCCACCCGGGCGTTGGTGAGGCTCGTGAGCGGTTGGTAGATGCGGACCACGAGCAGGCCCATGGCCGCCAGCGTGCCGATGGTGACCGAACCCGAGATCACGAGCTGCCCGCCCACCCAGTAGACCGCTGCGGTGCCCACAGCGCCGAGCAAGGTCAGGGCGATCATGAAGACTCGGGCGTACATGGCGGTGCGCACGCCGAGGTCGCGCACCTTGCCCGCCCGTGCCGCGAACGCCTCCCGCTCGTCGTCGTGGCGCCCGAACAGCTTGACCAGCAGGGCGCCGGCAACACCGAGCCGTTCGGTCATGAGCGTGTTCATCTCGGCGTTGTGCTCCATCTGGCGTCGGGTCAGCGCTTGCAGGCGCCGCCCGACCCGCTTGGCAGGGATCACGAAGAACGGCAGCAGTGCCAGCGCCAGCAGCGTGAGGCGCCAATCCAGGATGATGAACATGGTCCCCAGCGTGATGAGCAGCACGCAGAGGTTGGACACCAGCTGGCCCAGCGTGCCGGTCATCGCCCGCTGGGCGCCGATCACGTCGTTGTTGAGGCGGCTGATGAGAGCGCCGGTCTGCACGCTGGTGAAGAACGAGACGCCCATGCGCTGGGTGTGGTCGTAGAGAGCCACCCGCAGGTCGAAGATCAGACCTTCGCCGATGCGCGCCGACCACCAGCGCTCGCCGAACGCCAGCAGCGCTTCGGCGAAGGCGGCGCCCAGGATGAGCCCGGCCAGCAGGTTCACATAGCCCCGGTCGGAGTTGACGATGGCGTCGTCGATGATCTCTCGGAACAGCAGCGCCGGCACCTGGCTCAAAACGGCGCCGCCCAGAATGGTCGCCACGAACAGCGCGATCATGCGCTTGTAGGGCGCAGCGAAACCCAGTACCCGCCGCGCCACGCCGCGGTCCACGGTGCGCCCCCGCACCGCCTCGGCGTCACGCCCCAGAGCCGCGTGCAGCCCCCATTCCATGCCGTCAGGCTAGAGAGCGCCCGAACCGGGCTGCGCAGAGAGGCCTGGCGCCGTGGTCGTTGCCGGTGCCCACCCGACAGTCGACGCGGCGAACCGGTCCGCTGGGCTGTCGCAGGCGGCGCATACGGTTGAGCGCATGCTGGCGAAGAGCCATGACGCTGTGGCGCACGGCGGCCACGCCGCGAGCCGCGAGATGTGCGCCGCCGCCCATCCGGGGTTCCTGGCGTCCACTGAGCAGCAGCTCGCAGCAGTGGCGGGCAGCATCCTGCGAACCGGCCCTCTGGCATCTGTGTCCGGCGTCGAGCGCCGGCTGCTACGAGCCGCTCGGGCGGAAGCTGTCCCGGAAGCGGTCGCCGTCGCGGTCCGCGATCGCATCGCTGGCGGCGAAGACCCCCTTGGTGACGCGTTCCTCCGGTTGCGACCTCCCGCCGAGCGCAGGCAGTCCGGGGCGGTCTACACGCCCCAGCCGATCGTCCACTCAATGGTGGCGTGGTTGTCGCAGGTGCCCGCCGCCGGGCGGATCGTGGATCCGGGCGCTGGGTCGGGCCGGTTCTCCCTCGCCGCTGGTCGGGCTCTCGGCGCCGCCCGCCTCGTGGCCGTCGAGTCCGATCCGCTGGCTTTGCTCTTGCTGCGAGCCAACCTGACGGCCTCCGGCTTGGCGGACCGCACCGAAGTCGTTGCGGGCGACTATCGCATCCTGCGGCTGGGCGATGCAGGCAAGCGGCGGGGACCGACGGCGTTCATCGGCAACCCGCCGTATGTTCGCCATCACCTCATCGAGCCGAGCTGGAAGGAGTGGCTCCGCCGCGAGGCGAGCCGACTCGACCTACCGGCGAGCGGGCTGGCTGGCTTGCACGTGTACTTCTTTCTCCAGACGGCCGTACTGGCGGAACCGGGCGACGTCGGCGCGTTCGTGACTTCGGCCGAATGGCTGGACGTGAACTACGGCAAGCTCGTCCGCGCGCTGCTCGTCCGGCATCTGGACGTGGAGTCGATTCACGTCATCGATCCGTCGGCGCTGCCGTTCGGCGCCGCGGCGACAACGGCCGCGATCACCTGCTTCAGGGTCGGTTGTGCGAGCCGGGTGGTCGGCTTTCGAAAGGTGTCAACGCCCGCCGACTTGGGCGCGCTGGAAGCTGGCCGGGTCGTGAGCCGACAGCGTCTACGAGAGGAGCCGCGCTGGACTCGACTCCTGCGGGCGCCGACGCGACCACCGGAGGGCCACGTCGAATTGGGCGAGCTGTGCCGCGTCCACCGCGGCGCGGTCACGGGCGCCAACGCCATTTGGATAACCAGCCGGGCCGACGAGAGGATTCCCGAGACCGTGCTGTTTCCCTCGGTTACCAGGGCGCAGGAACTGTTCGAGGCGGGCGCTCGCCTGGAGTCGCTCACCGGATTGCGGTGTGTGATCGACCTGCCGGAGGATCTTGGCGAGTTCGAGCCGTCCGAGAGACGCCTCGTGGAGCGGTTTCTGCGCGCCGCCCGCGCCAGCAACGTGCACGAGGGGTACATCGCGCGGCACCGGAAGTGCTGGTGGTCGGTCGGCCTCCGCGGCCCGGCGCCCATCGTCGCCACCTACATGGCGCGCCGACCGCCCGCGTTCGTCCGCAATCCCCTCGGCGCACGCCACCTCAACGTGGCGCACGGGCTGTATCCCCGCGAGCCGATGACCGCGTCGTCGCTCGACCGCCTAGCCGAGGCGCTGACGGCATCGGCCACGACGGCCGGCGGACGCGTCTACGCCGGCGGGCTCACCAAGTTCGAACCCAGCGAAATGGCCCGCCTACCGGTCCCAGGTGTCGATCTCCTCACCAGAACCGACGTGGCGGCCTAGATGGCGCTGCCCCCGCCGCGTTGGACGACTGCGGAACTCGAGACAGCATCAGCCGAGGCCAAAGAAGTCTTCCGCCAGCACCGCCTCGCCGAGTCCCGCAGGACGTACCTCGCCCAGATCGACCGCTACCGCCGCGAGGTTGAAGCTCTCTTCGCGGCCACCGGCGATCTTCGTCGCGCCGCCGGGCTGCAGGCTCAACTTCTGTCGGGCGCTGACCGGCGTGAAGCGATCAGATACTTGGCCGGGCCGCCGATATCAGCGGATGATCTGCATGTGATCGCGGGGGTGCCGTTGTCGCCCGCCCGCTTGGCGGCAGAGCCGGGCACCGGCCAACGGCTCGTCGCGACGATCATGCAGATGCTGGACCGCGATCGCTTCCCGTGGATCGAAGCAGGTCGCGCCCCGACCATGGACGAGCGAGCCGCTGCGATAGGGGCGACAGCGTGCCTGCTGGCGGTCTCCCGTCTCCAGACGATGCGTCGCAACGAGTCCAGGATCGAACAGGAGAGCGCCGTCAAGGAGAGGCTGCGAGCAGCCGGCCTCGAGGAAGTAGCTCCGCGATCAATCATGTCGGTGCGCGATGCCCCCGTTGCGGGCCAGTTCTGCGGTGAGTCGCTCTTCGGCACTCGCAAGGCGGACCTCGTGATCGGACTGTTCGACGGGCGGGTGATGCCCGTCGAGTGCAAGGTGTCGAACTCGTCAACCAACTCAATCAAGCGTCTGAACAATGATGCGCAGGTGAAGGCCGTGAACTGGATCAACGAGTTCGGCTACCTCTCGACGGTTCCCGCGGCAACCCTGTCCGGCGTCTACGACGTGAGGCATCTCGTGCAAGCCCAAGACGCCGGGCTCACTATCTTCTGGTCCCACGACCTAGAGTCACTGACTGCGTTCGTGATGGCGACGGCAGGGATAACCGGCTAAGCTTCTTCGCTCAAGTGGTCGCTCCGCACGCCGAGAGGGTCTCGGGGTTCGGCGACGCTGGTTTGGGTGCCGCGGCGGCCCATCTGGTGGTGAGCCTGCCGAACTAACATGCGACGAAGTCCGCTCAGAAGCTGGGATTTTGCTGAGTGAACTTGATGCCGCGAGCGGTATGTCCGGCTCGGTGACCAAGAGGCCAGTCACGCCGGTGACTACAAAGGCCAAGCGGCCGGAGCGCCGCTGGCCGGTCGCACCTCACGCTGGGGCAGACCGTGGGCGGTGCGTCCCACCCTCGGCGCTGGCGACGAGCCGGTCATGGGCTGGCTTGACGACGCGAGCGCCGTTTTGACCACCAGCGGGCCCGGCGGCGCGACCTCGTCGGTGACTCCGCTACGACTTGCGCGGCCGCTGCGGCTCGTGCTTCCCTCGCAGCCTGTCGTTCCCGCTCCTGCTCCGCCACCCGGTCCTGGTCCCGTGCCACCGCCCGTTTCCGCTTCGCCTCTTGCTCTTGGTGCGCCTCGCTGATCTGCTGGCTCACCTGCTTTGCCAAGTGGTGGCGCAACCGGCGGCGGTCCTCCGGATAGTCCGCCGGTAGGAGTTCACAGGCAGCCCTGTAAGTCCGTACCGCTCGGCGTCGGGCGGCGCGGCCCGAGGCCTCGGCACCGGTCTTGGCGCGGTGGCAGCGGCGACACAAGGTCTGAAGGTTGTCTGAATCCCACGGGTCGCCTCCGTCGGCGATCGGGACGATGTGGTCGACTTCTAGTTCGTCCTGGGATCCGCACTTGCGGCAACGGTCGTAGTCACTGCGCAGGACGCTTGCGCGGAGTTCCCGCCAGTCGGGGTCCTCGTACCAGGGGCGGCGGCGCTTCGCGGCGGCCATTATGGCCGTCGCAGGCGGCGACTGTGGTCTCGCGGAATCCCAAACGTGGTCACCGTGGGCCGAATGGGAGTTGGTCTCCTGCTGCCGTGGGCGTTGGCCCATTCTGTGTGTCCGGGTCTTTTGTCGCTGAGCCGCGGTAGGTGGGGTATTGCTTGCCGCGCGGGGCGGTGTCTTCGTCGGCTTCGAGGCCCCAGGAGGTCCAGCCCGCCCGGGGGTAGCGGGCGAACATCTCGAGGTGCGGGCCGGGCGAGCAGGCTTCGATGACGTCGTACTGCTCGTCGGGCTTGCGGGAGTGCTCGCGCTTGCGTGTCTCGATCATGTTGACCTGGCGCCGGCCCGGCGGAAGCGTGCGCATCTGGCCGCGCACGCCGAAGAGGATCAACTCGGTGACGTTGCGGAAGTAGAAGCCGACGCCGGTCTCGGCGAGGGCCTCGTCCACCAGCTCCGCCAGCGTCGGGTCTCCCCAACCTTCGCGGAACAGCGGCACTGTGGGCGGTACGTCCCGGCGGCGTGAGCCCCAAAAGTGATAACTCAACAAAAAGTGATAACTAATGATACGGTATCGTGTACAGTTCTAGCGAGAGAAGCGGTGGGTCCGAATGGCGAACGCGTCCTTGTCGTTGGGCGGTGCGCACAGCGCTCGTCCGTCGCGGTGGGTCTGTCCGCCGTCATGAACACCGACAGAGCCGCGGCGGCGGCGCGGAACCCGTTCCTGCCGACGTTTGGAACCTCGCCGCCGGTGTTGGCTGGCCGAGACGACGTTGTCGCCCGATTCGGGCGTGCCTTCGAGAGGGGGCCGACACACCCGGACTTCACCATGCTGATCACCGGGGTGCGCGGCTCGGGCAAGACGGTGCTGCTGAACGAGGCCGAGGACGCGGCGCTGCGGCTGGGATGGCGGGTGATCTCGATGTCGGCCTCGGTCCGTCGGCTGTGTCGCCTCACCACCAACGCGGCCTTGCAGCATCTCGAGCACGCCGGCGACGCCACACCACCGCTGCGTATCTCGTCGGTGTCGCTGTTGGGCGCCGGCGTAGAGTGGGCGCCGCAACCTCCTGACCCACGCGGCGAGTTCGACCTGCGCTCCGCGATCACCTCGCTGGCCGCGCTGGCCGCCGACAGCGACACCGGGCTGCTGGTCACCGTGGACGAGCTGCAGGCCGTCGCGCTCGAGGAGGCCACCGAGCTCGCCGTCACAGTCCAGCACGTCACCCGCCGCGAGCTGCTGCCGGTGGCGTTCGTCGGCGCCGCCCTGCCCGAAATCGACGAGGCGTTGCTCGCGGATCGTGGCATGACGTTCTTCCAGCGATGCGCCCGCGCTCGGCTCACCCCGCTGCGCCCCTACCACACGGCGGCCGCGCTAAGCGAGCCGATCCGCCGCGCGGGCGGGCGCATCGACGACGAAGCGCTGGACCACCTCGTCGGTACCTCGTGCGGCCACCCCTTCACCATCCAGCTCCTCGGATACCACAGCTGGGAAATGGCAGCTCCCGCCTTTCACATCAACGCCACCCACGCCGCCGCCGGTGCTCTCGAAGCCGATTACGCGCTGCTCGAACAGATCGTCAAGCCGATCTGGACCGGCCTTTCGGACATGGACCGAGCGTTCCTGTCGGCCATGGCGCTAGATGAGGCCGACTCAGAGATCAATCTTGTGGCGTGGCGCCTCGGGCGGTCGGCTAACTATGCGCAGACGTACCGGCGGCGCCTCATCGACGCTGGGGTTATCGAACCTGCCGGGCGAGGCAAGGTCCGGTTCAGCTACCAGCAGATGCGCCCCTGGCTGCGCTCTCAGCAGTAGGAGACTCGAGATGGCGCGTGATCTCGGCGGTGGAGGCGATCGTCCGCGGCGCGCTGCGCGGGTCGCCGCCGGGCGGCTGCGGTGTTTGTGTTGGTGGTCGGCGGTTGGTAGGGTGGCGCTGTCATGCGTCGTTGTGGCCGAAGGGCCGCGTCTGTGAGCGAGGAGCGTGGGATGTCGGTGCGTTGCGTTGTGCGGGGTCGGTCGGTGCGGGGCGCGGTCGCGGCCGCTGTGGTGTTGTCTTTGGTTGCGGTCATAATAACAAATAACCCCCCCACCCAAAAAACGCACAATAGTGTTGACGGGGTAGGGTTGAAAAAAAAAAAGGTCGGGGGGGG
>VXNF01000019.1:0-12753 GCA_009840735.1 Acidimicrobiia bacterium
GCCCACCACCACCACGACCGAACCCCCGCCGCCGCCGGTCGCCCTGCTCACCGAATCGGGTATCCCGGTCACGGTCCTAGAGGTCTCAGAGACGGGATTCGTCGTACGAACGCCGTGCGGCAACACCGCCGACATCCCAGGCGGCGAGCGGATCGACCCGGTGCAGATTGTCCTCGACCCCGGCCACGGAGGTCCCGTCGACACCGGCGCGGCGGGTCCCAACGGCCTCTTGGAGCGGGACTTGAACCTAACCTTGGCCAACGCAGTCCTCGCGGAGCTCGCCGAGCGCGGAATCAGCGCCGCCACGACCCGCACCGGCAACTACATGGTCACCCTTGGAGTCCGAGTGGAGTTCGCCGACGCTTTGGCCCCCGAGGCGCTGGTCTCGATCCATCACAACGGCCCCACCTGGGACCTGCAGGACACCCCGGGCACCGAGGTGTACGTGCAGTCCGCCTCGCCCAGCGAGCGGCGCCCCGCGTCCGGCCGACTCGGCGGACTTCTGTACGAGGAGATCACCGCAGCTCTCAGCGCCTTCGAGGGCATCCAGTGGAGCGCGCTGTTCGACGCGGGCGTCAAGCGCGTACTGCTTCCCGACGGGACCGACGCGTACGCGCTCGTGCGGCAGCCGAGGGCGCCGTCGGCGCTCGTGGAATACGGCTACCTCTCCAACGCCCCCGAAGCGGAGCTCTTCGCCACCGAGGAGTACATCCGCGTCGCCGCGGCCGCTACGGCCGACGCCCTCGAAGCGTTCTTGGAGACCGACCGTCCCGGAAGCGGGTTTATCGAGGAGCCCCGAACCTACGACCCGGGCCGCTTGGACATCCCGTGCGAAGAGCCCTCCCTGGGGCCAGTGCCCGCCCTGGATGCGGACGAGGGGCCGGAGGGAGGCGACGGCGAGCAAACCGACCGCGCCGACGACGAGACCGATGGCGGCGCCAGCGACGCGGCCACCTCTGCTAGCCGGGCAGCGTCAATCCGCTCGCACAGCTCGGCGAACCCGGGCTGAGGCCCGACCCAGGCCAGTGCGTCGACGGCCCCAGCACCCGGCTCGGCGCTGTCCAGAACCCCGGGCACGTCGGTCACCAGGGTGGCCAGCCGCCGGTACAGGTCCGCCTCCTGGCGGCCCGCCGCCAGCGTCGCCGCCAGCTTCACCGCTCCCCGCACCGCCACGTCCCACTGGCCCGAGGCGTCGGGAATGTCCTCAATGTGGCCGTAGCGCCCCAGCAGCGCCGCGGCGGACTTCGGCCCCCAACCGGGGAGGCCGCTGAACCCGTCGGCGCTGTCGCCCACCAGCGCCAGGTAGTCGGGGATCGAAGAGGGCGGGACGCCGAAGCGCCCCACGACCCCCGCACGATCGAAGAGCCGGCCGTGACGCACGTCGAACTGCACCACCCGCCCGTCGTCGCTCACGCATTGCGCCAAGTCCTTGTCAGGGGTGCATATCAGGATCCGCTCGACGGCGGGATCGGTGGCAGCCCGGGCGGCGGCCGTGGCTAGGGCGTCGTCGGCCTCATAGTCGACCATGGGCCAGACGGTGAAGCCAGCGGCGGCGGCGACCTCCTCCAGCAGCGGGAACTGTCCCAGCAGTTCGACGTCAACCCCGTCGCCGCTCTTGTATCCCGGATACATCTCGTTGCGGAACGACGGGATCACATGGTCGGTGGCCACACCGACATGGGTCGCCCCGTCGGCGACCAGCCGGAGCAGGCCGCTGACGGCAGCACGCGTGGCAGCGACTTCCACACCGGCGGCGGTGCGGTGCGACGGGCGGGCGAAGAACTGCCGGAACAGCTCGTAGGTTCCGTCGACCAGGTGGATTTGCATCGTCTGACCCCGGCCCGGCGCGCCCTGCTCCTACTCTTCGACCAACTCGATCAGCGTGCCGAAGGACCCCTTCGGATGGACGAAGGCGACCGTCGTGCCGCGGGAGCCCGCTCGGGGCGTCGAATCGATCGGCGCCGCGCCCGCGGCGACCATCGCAGCCAGCGCCGCCGCGCAGTCGGCCACCCGGTAGCCCACGTGGTGCAGCCCCTCGCCGCGCCGCTCGATGAACTTGGCCACCGGCGAGTCGCTGCGAGTCGGGGAAATCAGCTGGATGTACGAGTCCGCCACCGCCAGGAGGGCCTCTTCCACGCCGTCGGGCTCGACGGTTTCACGGTGGTCGACCGTTGCGCCGAAAGCCCGACGGTGGTAGTCCACCGCGGCCTCAAGGTCGCGCACGGCGACGGCCACATGGTCGATCTCGGTCAGCAGCACGACCCCATGATGCCCGTCCCAGGCGCCGACGGCCAACGCCGGGAGGCCCCCGGCACCGGGCGCTAGCGTGTCTGAGTCACAACAACCAGCGGCGGCGAGGTAGAGATGAGCCCGACATTGATCCTCGGAGGCGCCCGCACGCCGATCGGCAAGTTCGCCGGAGGACTCGCCTCCTTCAGCGCCACCGACCTCGGCGGACACGCCATCGGCGCCGCTCTCGATGCCACCGGCGTTCCCGCCGAGCAGGTGGACTACGTCTTCATGGGGCAGGTGCTGCTGGCGGGCGAGGGCCAGGCCCCGGCGCGCGCCGCCGCCGCAAAGGCGGGCATCCCGCTCAGCGCGCCCGCCGCCACGGTGAACAAGGTCTGCCTCTCTGGCCTCAACGCCGTCTACCTGGCCGGGCGGATGATCGCCGCCGGTGACGCCGACATCGTCGTGGCCGGCGGTATGGAGTCCATGAGCGGCGCCCCCTACCTCGTGCCGGGGGCGCGCGCCGGTCTGCGGGCGGGCGACGCCACTCTCGTGGACTCGATGATGCACGACGGGTTGACCTGCGCCATCGAGGGCCGCTCCATGGGCCTCAGCACCGAGCGCCACCTCGCTGAAATCGGCGGAATCAGCCGCGAGTCTCAGGACGCCTTCGCCGCCACCTCCCACGAGCGGGCGGCGCGGGCCACCAAGAACGGGCTGCTCGAGCGCGAGATCGCACCCGTGGAAGTCCCTCAGCGGCGCGGCGAGCCCATCACCGTCACAACCGACGAAGGCATCCGCCCCGACGCCAGCGCAGCGTCCTTGGCCCGGCTGCGACCCGCATTCGATCCAGCGGGCACGGTCACCCCCGGCAACGCCTCTCAGATATCCGACGGGGCCTCGGCCCTCGTGCTGGCTTCGCCCACCGCCGCCGAGCGCCTCGGCGCCACGCCCGTCGGCGAGCTCATCGCCTACGGCCAGGTGGCCGGCCCCGACACCTCACTTCTGACCCAGCCGGCGGCCGCCATCGAGGCGGCCCTCGAACGGACCGACGCCGCACTGCGCGACATCGACGTGTTCGAGATCAACGAGGCGTTCGCCGCGGTGGTTCTCGCCAGCATGGCTGCTTTGGGCGTGCCGCACGACGTGGTAAACCCCAACGGCGGCGCAGTCGCCCTGGGGCACCCCATCGGCGCCTCCGGGAACCGGGTCCTGCTGACCCTCTTGGGCGAGCTGCGTCGGCGCGGCGGCGGCCTCGGGGCGGCGTCCCTCTGCGGCGGCGGCGGCCAAGGCGACGCGGCTCTCGTGCGGGTTCCGGAGGTCCCTTCGCGGTGACGTTACGGGCGTAACATTTCAAACAGCACTCTGAACAGGTAAAACGACTGCACCCAGAGCCGACTTGACACGTACGCGTGAAGTCTGTAACATAGGCCTCGTGGTTCTCATCGGGGTTTGCACGATCTTCCCCTCCCCCGGTGCGACGGTCGGGGCGCTGCCTCGTCGGGCTGCAACGTAGCCCGCGCCCGCAGCCCACGAGGTGCGCCTCGGCCGTATATCTGACCCGAGATTCCTGACCCGAGTTCCCGCAGCGGGTCTCAGTCGCTCAGGACGTTCCGGCGGCCGGCGAGCGCACGGGAGAGCGTCAGCTCGTCGGCGTACTCCAGGTCCCCGCCCACGGGGAGGCCGCTAGCCAGCCGGGTGACGCGCACACCGAGCGGTTCCAGCACGCTGGCGACGTACATGGCCGTCGCCTCGCCCTCCAGGTTGGGATTGGTACCGACGATCACTTCGCTGACCGACTCTTCGCCGATTCGACGCAGCAGCTCCGCCATCCGCAGCTGCTCGGGCCCGATCCCCTCCATCGGGTTGATCGCCCCGTGCAAGACGTGATACAGCCCTCGGAACTCGCCGGTCCGTTCGAACGCCACGACATCGCGTGGGTCCTCGACGACGCACAGCAACGACTCGTCGCGCCGGGGATCGCGGCAGACATCGCACACGGCGTCCGCGGCCAAGTTGCAGCATCTCCCGCAGAACCGCACGCTGCGCTTGGCCTCGCTGATCGCCGCCGCTAGCTCCTCGACGTCTCCGGCGGGCGTCTTCAACAGATGGAACGCGATGCGTTGCGCCGACTTCGGGCCGATCCCAGGCAGGCGACCGAGCTGGTCGACCAGTTCTTGGATCGGTGCTGAGTAGCCGCCGACGGCCACGGCGCGGCCCGCTAGCCGGCTTCCAGCTCGACGAGCCTCGAGCCGGGAAAGGCCTGCTGCACCTGCACCACCCCGCTGCGGTCCTCGGCGGGGCCGCGCCGGGGCAGCGCCGCCGCGGCGGTGACCTCGCCCAGATACCGCGACCGCACGGTTGCACCGCCATCGACGCTGCTCGGCGGTTCGGGGGTGCTCTTGTCGTCGGCGGTGAACTCGACAGCCACGGAGTGGCCGAAGCAGCGCCCGAACGCCGCCTCAACCTCAGACCGGTACTTGGCGCAGCCACTCAGGGCACCAGGCGTGGCGAACGCCAACCGAAGGGCGCCGGGGGCGTTGGGCAGGAACCGCCCCGTGGCAAGCCGGGCGCCAGCGGTCTTGGACACCGACGACAGCGAAGGCAGGATCTCCTCCACCCACGCCAGCACCGCTTCGTCCCGGTCCGGCGGCGGGCCTGCGACCTCCGGCGGGCTGCCGCCTCGGTCCTGCTGCGCGTCGCCGGGGAGCGGCCTGCCGGGCGCGGCCCCTTGACCGGCCGCCGAGTTCATCGGTGCGCGAGCGTGAGGCTCCGGCGGCTCGGGCGGCTCGGGCTCGACGGGTCGGTCGTCGCTCTGGCCAAGTAGCTCCCGCGGCGCCCGACGATGGCTCTCCGATGAACTCCCCGGCTGGGGTGCCTCTGGGGGTCCGGGTGTCGGCGGCTCCGGCGGCTTGGCCCGCGAGTGCGCCCGCCTCGCCTCGGCGAAAGCGCCGCCGGGTCGCGTCCCCGCTCCCTGGGCGGCGGCGCTGGCAGGGGCGCGGCGGGCCATCGTCGGACTCGGCGCCGCGTCGGCGGCGGGAGCACCTGCGGCGGCTCGTTCGAGACGCTCGACACGCTCGGCCAGCGACTGCAGCGTGAGGCCAACCTCGGGGTCTGTCAGTCGCACCAGCGCCAAGTCCAAGTCGACCCGCGGATCCGGCGCTTCGCGCATCGCCACGAGCGACTGCCCCAGAAGCTCCAGCGCCAAGGTCAGCGCGCGAGGCCGGAGCCGGCCCGCCAGGTGTTCCGCGGCCGCCCGCTCTGCCGCGGCCAGATGTTCCAGCGGCGCCCCCACCGACGCCAGGAACGCGTTCCGAAGCCGGCCCAGAACGGCCTCGCCGAGGACGCGCGGCTCCCGGCCGGCACGCGCCGCGGCGTCGGCGGCGCCGAGGGCCGCGGCCGCGTCCGCGGTCGCCACGGCCTCCAGCAGAGCCGTCACCGCGTCGGCGCCGTCGGGCGCCCGGCCAGCGGCGGCGGTGGCGTCGAGCGCCGAGAGGGTGTCCCGGGCCGATCCGCCGCCTGCGTCGAGCACGTAGGCCACATCCGCGTCGGAGATCTCCAGACCGGCGTCGGTCGCCACCGCTCGGACGTGGCGCTCCAAGTCGTCGACGTCCAACAACTCGAAGTGCAGGTGCTGGGTGCGGCTCCGGATCGTCGGCGCCACTTTGTGCGGTTCGGTGGTGCAGAGCACGAAGGTCACATGGGGGGGCGGTTCCTCCAGCGTCTTCAGCAGGGCGTTCTCGGCGCCCGTCGTGAGCATGTGGACCTCGTCGAGCACGTAGACCTTGACCCGCCCCGGCGTGCCGATGGCGACCCGGCTGATGAGCTCGCGGATGTCGTCCACCTTGTTGTTGGAGGCGGCGTCCAGCTCGTGCAGCTCATAGGACGTGCCCGCGGCGATGGACGTGCAGGAGGAACACGTGCCGCACGGCTCGCCCTCGGTGAGGTTCTCGCAGTTGAGCGCCTTGGCCAAGATGCGGGCGGTAGAGGTCTTCCCGGTGCCGCGGGGGCCGCTGAAGAGGTAGGCGTGACCCACCCGGTCGGTGCCCACGGCGTTGCGCAGCGCCGCCACGACGTGCTCTTGGCCGACGATCTCGCCGAATCGCCCCGGCCGGTAACGTAGGTAGAGCGACTGGTGAACCATCGGCGCCGAGCCTAGTGACCCTCTGAGACAGCCATCGCCAGAGGGACCGTGCGCAGCGCGCCAGCACCTGTCCTCGGATGTGGCGGCCAGGCGGTCTGCGGCGCTCCGGGGTGCCCGCTGAGAGCTGCTGCCTCCCGGCCCTGACTCGGTTCACGGATCCCAGTCGCACAGGACCCGGCCGCCACGTCCCAGGACAGTCACCGGCTACCGCAGGGTACCCTTGTTCGGCCTTCGGTGCTCCGGCGCGGAGGCGACCGGGAGGGATGCGAGAGCGGACGATTCGGCACGCCTGGAGAGCGTGTGTGGTCTTACGGCCACCGTGGGTTCGAATCCCACTCCCTCCGCTCGGCGGGCCTGCATAGCGACATCCCGAAGCCGCGCCGGGCGCGGCGGGGATCGCCGGGCGGGCGAGTTGGCGAGCGCCGGGAGTGGACCGAACATGCAGTCTGACCCCGACACGGCGGCCATGCGCCTCGCGCTCGAAGAGGCCGCCGCGGCGGCTCGTCACGGTGACGTGCCGGTCGGTGCGGTCGTCCTGGCCGGCGGCGAGGTGATCGCCCGACGCCACAATGAGCGCGAGCTGCGGGGCGACCCGACGGCGCACGCCGAGGTTCTGGCGCTGCGCGACGCCGCGGCGGCCCGCGGCGCCTGGCGCCTAGAAGGGGCGACCCTGGTGGTCAGCCTGGAGCCCTGCCCGATGTGCGCCGGGGCGGCGCTGGCAGCGCGGGTGGACCGCATCGTCTTCGGCGCCGCCGACAGCAAGGCCGGCGCCTGCGGGTCGCTGTACAACCTGGCCGTCGACCCGCGCCTGAACCACGAGATGGGCGTCGCTGGCGGCCTGCTGGCCGACGAGTCGGCCCGGCTGCTGCAGGGCTTCTTCGCCGCCCGGCGGCGCTAGCTTGTCCGCTGGAGGGTTGCCAGAGCGGACGAATGGGGCGGCCTCGAAAGTCGTTGTGGCCTCCGGGTCACCGTGGGTTCGAATCCCACACCCTCCGCTTACGGCACGATCGTGAAGGTGCCTCCGTCCAGTGGGCGCACGACACTGAAGTGCTTACGGTCCAAGGTCAGAAGTGCCGGAGCGCCGCCAAGCCTGCCGGCACCCGCAGTCGTCGCCCAGCTCAGTACATGATCGTGCGGGTGAGGTGGTGAGGCCAGAAGGTGGCGTGGTAGCTCTTCCAGAGGCGAAAGTCCAGTTGCGGCACCACGAGGGCCAACTCAGCCGGTCGGCGGCGGTTGATGGCGTCGGTCAGCAGTGCCGTGGCGTAGAGGGTGTGGGCGCGGATCTCCACCTCTTCGGCGCTGTCGCGGGGGATGTGGTCGCCCCGGTTGATGGCCGCCTCCAACTCTGGGGTGTAGGAGGTGATGCCCATGAGTCGCAACGCCACCGGCACGATGTAGTCAGCGAAGGCGGTCATGCGATCCAAATCCGCCACGGCGAAGGCGCCCCCAGAGGCGAGCGACATGTGCAACTGCCAGAGCCAGAGCTGAGCCAGCTTGTGCAGCTGCACCTCGTGGCCTTCGTGGCTGCTGACGTCGTTGAAGCGGGGGAACTCGACCACTAGCCGCTCCATGAGGCCGTCGCCGCCCGCGTACATGGCGGGGGCGCAGTCGGCCACGAAGCGGTGTGCGGACCCGCCGTACTGCTCGCTGAGCGTGCGGCCGACGTTGTTGAGAATCTCGACGCGCTCGTCGATCATGGGGATTTCGATGTTGCCGCTGAACACTCCGGCGAGGTCGTCGCGGTCCAGCTCAGTAAGGAAGCCACCGTCGGTCAGCGGCACGTCCGCCACCAGCGCCCGGTTCACACAGGCGAACATGGCCTCGCTGTCGGACCACTCGCGGCCCATGTGGGCAGTCGCGAACTTCACCCCGGTGTCAAAGTCGCTGAAGGCGAAGTTCAGCGCCGCGTAGAAGAACGACACGTCGATGATCTCCGCCGGGTCCGTCCGCTGGCTGAATGCGGCGTCCATCGAGCCCGACGGGAAGGTGAACTCCTCATACGCCATCCACGACGCCACGGCCTCGACGGCCTCGACGTGCGTTGCGACACAGCGGGAGCGGTCGACCACACCGACCGCCGACCGCATGACCGGCGAAGACCAGACCGGGGATTGATGCACGTCCTGCTCCTGTCTGCTCGCGGGGATGCCGGCGGCGAATCGTCGCGCCGCCGTTGAGGCTACGACGCCCAGACGCCTCGGTTGGCCCAATCAACGTCGTTGGTGGCAGACTGCCGCCGCGCCGACCGCTGCGCCTCGCCATCGACGACAAGGAGACCACCAGGATGGCACGTCTGAGTTCCTACGCCCCCGGCACTCCCTCGTATGTGGACCTGATGACCACCGACATGGACGCCGCCAAGGCGTTCTACGGCGCCCTGTTCGGCTGGACGGGCGAGCCCTCTCCCTACCCCGAGGCCATGGGGTACACACCCATGATGCTGAACGACGCCCACGCAGCGGGCATCGGGCCGACTTTCACCGACGCTCCGCCGTGCTGGAACACCTACGTCACCACCGCCGACATCGAAGCCACGCTGGCCGCGGCCACAGCCGCCGGAGGCAAGGTGATCGTCGAGCCGATGGATGTCTTCGACGACGGGCGCATGGGCGGCATCATGGACTCGGGCGGGGCCGCGCTCATGCTGTGGCAGCCGCTCAACCACATCGGCTCGCAGGTACGAGCCGAGCCGGGGGCGCTCAGCTGGGTGGAGTTGAACACCCGCAACGCCGCTCGGTCCAAGGAGTTCTACGGGCCGCTCTTCGGCTGGACTTTCAACGACGAACAGATCCCCGCCTCCGAATCGTCGCCCGGCTACGTCTACACGCAGATCCTCCTCGGCGCGGCGGCCGTGGGCGGCATGCTGCAGATGGACCAGAGCTGGCCCGCTGAGCTGCCTGAACACTGGATGGTGTACTTCTCGGTGGCGGACTGCGACGCCGCGGCCGCGCAAGTGACCGAACTGGGCGGCGACGTGTGCGTTCCCCCCACCGACATCCCGCCGGGCCGCTTCGCTGTGGTGAACGACGGCCAAGGCGCCACCTTCACGATTATCGCCTTGAGCCCCGAAGTGCTGGCCCACATGGCGGGGCAGGCCGATTAGGCGCAGCCGAGCCGCGCACGACCCGACGGCCCGATGAACCAGCCGAGGCCGCCACGCATCGTCGTGGTGGGCAGCACCATGATGGACTTGGTGGCCTACGCAGACCGCGTGCCGGGGGCTGGCGAGACGGTCGTGGGCTCGTCGTTCCAGGTCGGCTTCGGCGGCAAGGGCGCCAACCAGGCGATCATGGCCCGGCTTCTGGGGGCCGAGGTGTCGATGGTGTGCTGCGTGGGCACCGACGGCTACGGCACCGAGACGCTGGCGAACTTCGCCGACCGGGGCATCGACACCACCTGGGCCCGACGGGCGCCGGGCACCAGCGGGGTGGCCCCCATCTGGGTGGAGGCTAGCGGCCAGAACCGAATCATCATCCTGCCGGGCGCCAACCTGGCCATGGACCCGGAGGTGGCGGTCGCCGCTGTGTGCGACGGGCCGCCGCCGGGCGTCGTGGCCGGCCAGTTCGAGGTCCCCCAGAGCGTCACCGCCGCAGCCTTCGGCGCCGCCCGCCAGCGCGGCGCGATCACCGTCCTGAACCCGGCCCCCGCCGCGCCGCTGGCGCCCGCACTGGCGGCCGCCGCGGACTGGCTGATCCCCAACGAGGTGGAACTGGCCGCCGTCGCCAGCCAGGACGCCGGCGGCGCGATGCCGAGTGATGGGCCGCTGACTGACGGTTTGCCGGGCGACGAGCTGCTGCGGTCGGTGGCGCACAGGGCCGGCTGCCGCCTGCTAGTAACCCTCGGCGAGGCCGGCTCGGCGCTGGTCACGACCAGCGGCGACGTGCTGCGCATCGCCGCCCCCGTCGTCGACGCCGTCGATACCACCGGCGCCGGCGACGCCTTCGTCGGCGGCTTCATCTGGGCCCTGGCCGGCGGCCGCAGCGAGACGGACGCCGTCCACATCGCCACCACGGTCGCCGCCGACAGCGTCACCCGACCCGGCACCCAACTCTCCTTCGCAGCCCCCGAGGACTACGAGCTGCTCCTGGCAGACCTCTGAGCCCAGACGGCTCTCTCATCCCTTGGGTCCCAATGGGCCCAGGGACCAGACGCACCAGCGGCACCCGGGCCGGCGCAACGCGGCGCGCCGGTGGCCGGGTCCTGACGACACGGCGAGGGCGGGGCTGGACGAAGCTCGACAGGCCCACCCTGGAGGACGCAATCGAGAGGCGGCTGGAGGCGATCGACCGTCGCAACGATGTGCGCGTGCGCATCACCCGCCGCGGCCGGGTACACGTGCGCCTCGTCACGCCTGACACCTCGGCCATCGGGCCGATCCAAGAGGCGCGCGACGCCATCGACGAGCACTGCGCCGAGCGGGTGCTGCCGTGCCGCTCCGGTCGGATCACCGCCACGGTGCCGCGACGCATGACACGCCGCCGTCAGGTCCGCTAGCTGTGACCCTGATGCGTCGAACCGCCAGCCGCGCCGCCCGCCACGGACGCGGTAGGCAGAAAGGCACATCGACATGCTCACCAAGAAGCGATCACTGTGGGGAGCTCTCGCAGGCGTCGTGATCGCGGTCATCTGGGTCGGCCTCGGCGGCGCGGCCGTCGGCATCGCGGTCGGCTTGGCCGCGCTGGGCTGGGGCATCGGAACGATCCTCGACAACCCCGACGGCCTCATCAAGCTCCTCGAACGCCTCAAAGACCGCTGACCCAACAGAAGCCGGCGATCAGCGGCAAGCGCCCCACGACCCGGCGGGTAGCATGCACGCATGGAAGCAGCCAGTATCCGTGTTGACGCGACCACCCATCGGAGCCTGGAGACGCTGGCCACATCACTGAACACTACGGTCAGCGCGACAGTCGCGCTGGCGGTGAAGAACCTGCTCCAGCGGCGGATGGGGGCGCAGCTCAACCGCGATCTGACGCCGGAAGAGGTGGCCTGGCTCGATGCAGATCTCGACCCTGACCTCGGGTGACGTCGTCGACGCAGACCTTGGAATCCCGGCAGGTCGCGAGGCCGGGTTCCGACGCCCGGCAGTATTGGTGACAGCTCAGGGTTTGCTCGATGGCGAGCCGACAGTCGTCCATGTGGCTCCGATCACTTCAGCGGTTCGGCACCTCGGCACGGAAGTTCGCGTAGAGGCAGATGCCTTCAACGGCCTCGAGCGGCGCTCGGCCGTCCAGTGCCAGCACGTTCGATCCATCGCGACTGCCCGGCTGGCCGGTCGGCGCGGCCACATTGGGCCTGTCGCTCTCAGACAGATCCGCGAGGTGCTAGGCCGCATCCTCGACATTCCGGAGTAGGCGGACGGCCGCCGCGAGTCGCTGACCCGAGCCTATGGACGACGCCGAGACACTGCTGGCACACCTCGCGCCGAGGTTGACGACACAGGCGGCGGCGGACCGGTCGGGGGGCTACCGGCGCGGTTCGCGCTCGCCTGGTCGGCGCGTCCCGGCCACCGATCCCGCCACCGAGCGCATCGGCATGGTGGAGATCTCAAAGACCGCGCCGACTAGTTGGGCCGGCGCACGGGCTGCCTCCACGAGGCCGCGGCCCAACAGGGCGCCGGCGGTTCGGCCCGACGGGCGACGGGTCCATCCCAGCGCCACGAAGACGCCGACAGACAGCAGCGCCACCAGACCCATGAACGCAACCACGATGATCCAGCCTGCACCGACCTCCAGCAGTGGCAGGTTCACGAAGTTCATGCCGAAGAAGGCGGCGATCAGCGACAGGGGAAGCATGATGGCGGCGTACACGGTGAGCACCTTGGTGACCTCGGTGGCTTGCCGGGCTTCGGCGCCCCGGTAGGCATCCAACGTCTCGGCGAGGGCACCACGGCCGGCCTCCACGCCCTGGGCGGCCCGCGAGGCAGTGTCGAACACGTCGGAGAACCGCCGCCGGCCCGCCTCGGTGACCAGCGGCGAGGTGGAGCGCCGCAGCATGTCGAGCGCCTCTCGCTGCGGATGAACCACCCGGCGCAACGTGGCGAGATCGGCCCGCACCGCCGTAACCTCGGGCAGGAAATCCACGTCGGCGAGCCGGGCGAGTTCGTTCAGCTCCTCGGTCCGGTCGTCGAACAGGTCGAGCACGCCGACGAGCCGGCGCGTCGCAACGTCGGCTAGGCGCGCCAGCGCCTCGTCGGCGCCCCCGCTCGCCAGCTCCGGGCGGCGGCGCGCTCCCGCCCAGAGCGCCTCGAGCGAGGGTGAGTTCTGACTGCGGATGGTGATGAGCCGCCGCGCCGACAAGAAGCAGTCCAATTCGTAGGTCTCGATCCGTTCATCGCTGAGGGCGCGCAGCACCACGACCATGAACGCGCCGAAGTCATCGAC
>VXNF01000019.1:12853-14151 GCA_009840735.1 Acidimicrobiia bacterium
GGCTGATCGCCGGGACGTGCGGCCCGCCATTCGGGCGCTGGGCAACTGGTCGGGGTGCTGGCGGGCCTCAACGCCCTCGATCACGCGCGGGAGTCGGGCCGCCGCGGATGAGTCAGCTCGGTGGCGGAGAGGGTGGGATTTGAACCCACGAAGGGCTGTTGACCCTTACTCCCTTAGCAGGGGAGCGCCTTCAACCGGACTCGGCCACCTCTCCGTGAAGCCAGCATGATACCCGCAGGGCGCCGGGGAGCCCGCGGAAGGGCGGTGGGTAGGCTCGCAGCATGAGTGAGCAGCCGATCTCGTCGTTCCCCGTGCCCGACCTGGCCGACATTCCTGAGGATCTGCGGGTGCGTATCGAGCAGGTGGCGGCCAAGACAGGCTTCGTCCCCAACGTGTTCCTGGCGCTGGCCCACCGACCCGCGGAGCTGCGTGCCTTCCTCGCCTACCACGACGCTCTCATGGCAGGCGACGGGGGCCTGACGCTCGCCGAGCGGGAGATGATCGTCGTGGCCACCAGCGCGGCCAACGACTGCCTCTACTGCACCGTCGCCCACGGCGCCGTGCTGCGAATCCGCTCGAAGGACCCGCTGCTGGCCGACCAGCTCGCCATCGACGCCGCCGGGGCCGACATCAGCGCCCGCCAGCGGGCCATGATCGACTTCGCCCTGAAGCTCTGCCGCGAGCCTGCGTCGGTGCGCTCCGCCGACCACGACACGCTGCGGGACCACGGCTTCAGCGACGAGGACATCTGGGACATCGGCGCCATCACGGCACTCTTCGCCATGTCCAACCGCATGGCCCATCTCACCGCCATGCGACCCAACGCAGAGTTCTACACAATGGGCCGCGCCTGAGGCGGAGCGCCCCCGTATCGAGCCATGCCCACGGTCAGGGAAGCGATACGATTCGTGGAGCACGATGGCTGGAGGTTGAGCCGCACTCGCGGCAGCCACCGGCAGTACAAGCACCCGAAGAAGCCCGGGACGGTCACCATCCCGGGCAATCCGGGCGATGACCTGACGATCGGTACATGGCGGAACATACTCAGGCAAGCAGGGCTCAGGGAGGAACGCCGATGAGACTCGAATACGCCGTGGTGTACGAGCGGACTCCGAACAACTACTGCGCGTACGCCCCCGACGTGCCGGGGTGCGCGAGCACTGCGGACACCTGGGACCTCATTCAGAAGAACATCAGTGAGGCCCTGGCGTTCCACATCGAGAGCCTGATCGAGGAGGGCACCCCGATTCCCGAACCGGCGATGTCGGTGAGCGACGCGATGATGTTCCACGCCCAAC
>VXNF01000053.1 GCA_009840735.1 Acidimicrobiia bacterium
TTGATCTGCGACTGGATGCCGATGGCGTCGGCGAAGCCGAAGAACAGCCCGGCGAGGGCGGCGCCGATGGGATGCCAGGCGCCGAAGATGACCGCCACGAAGGCTATGAAGCCCCGCCCGTTGGTCATGTTCTCGGTGAAGTTGCGCAGCGCCCCCACCGACAGCTCGGCGCCGCCGAGGGCGCAGAGGGCACCGGCGATGAGGATCGCCTGGAGGCGCACCAGCGACGGGTTGACGCCCGCCGAGCGGGCCGCGAACGGGTACTCGCCCACCGCCGCGAGGCGCAGCCCGAATCGGCTCCGGCGCAGCACCACCCAGGCAGCCAGCACGATCAGCGGCGTGATCCACACGAAGATCGAGTGCTCGGCGACGATCACCCCTGCGCCGTCGGTGACTCCCCGGACCGGGCGCGGCAGCACCACGTCGGTGAACAGCGAGCCGCGCACATCGAAGATGGCGCCGAGGGCGTAGGCGGTGCCTCCTAAGCCGATGGAGGTGAGCCCCAACCCGGCGATGATGACGTTGGCGCCGAGGGGGCCGATCACCCACCAGTAGACCGCCGACAGCGCCAGGCACACGCCGATGGCTGCCATCACGCCGAGTTCCACCGACCCGGTCGTGTCGCCGACCGCCACGGTGGCGAAGGCGCCGGTGATCATCAGGCCCTCCAGCCCGAGGTGGAAGATGCCGGCGCGGAAGGCGAAGACCCCGGCCATGGCGACCAGCACCAGCGGGGCGGCCGAGCGCAGCGTGGTGGCCAGGATCTGTTCCATCAGCTCGCCGCGGCCTCGGCCTGCGCGGCCTTGCGGCGCCGCACCGCCCGGAACTTGACGGTGACCAGGAAGGCCACCATGCCGTTCAGCAGCACCAGGGCCGGCGGCGGCAGGTCGGTCACGATGGGCAGGAACAGGATGGCCGCCTGCAAGCCGCCGAAGAAAACCGCCGCCACGACGGTGCCCCACACGTTCAACAAGCCGACGAGCGCCACGACCACGGCGGTGAAGCCCACCTCGGGGGAGAATCCGGTGACGAGCCGCGCCGCCGGGCCGTAGAGCTCCACGGCGCCGGCCAGACCCGCCAGCGCTCCCGACAGGGCGAAGGCGCCCAAGCCCACGCGGCGCACGTTGATGCCCTGCCAGCGGGCCATCGTGGCGTTGCGCCCCACCAGGGTCATGGTGAGACCGAAGCGGGTGCGCTCCAGCACCAGCCACACGAGCACGGTCACGGCCGCCACCAACAGCAGCACGGTGAGCGACACGCCCGAGCCGCCGGTGAGGCGGAAGGCCTCCGGAATGCGCTCGCTGGCCGCCGTCTGGCCGGTGCCCTGCGGGTTTCGCATAGGCCCGGCGGTGAGGTACTGCAGCACCAGGGCGCCGATGAAGCTCATCATCAGCGTGGTGAGCACCTCGTCGGTTCCGAACCGCACCCTCAGCCAGCCCGGGAACAGCGACCAGAGCACGCCGGCGAGCATCGCCGCCAGCGTCCCGCAGAGAATCACCAGCCCGGCGGGGCCGTCGCGCCACCCCAGCGAGATGGCCAGGGCCGAGCAGGCACCCATGTAGAACTGCCCCTGCCCCCCGATGTTGAAGAACCCGGCCCGGAATCCGATCACCACGCCGAGGGCGATCAGCAGCAGCGGGATCGCCCAGCGGATCGACGAGGTGGACGCTCCCGTGGCGGTGATGGCGCCTTGGATGATGCCCGAGAGCACCTCGCCTGTGCTGTAGCCGCTGACCCGCAGGATCAGCGCCGTGATCAGGAACGACACCACGACCAGGACCACCGTCGAGGCGGCGCGCCGCAGCCCGCTGGTCATCGCACGGCCCCCGTCATGGCGTCGCCTACCGCTCGACGGTCATACGGCCCGTCGAAGTGGGCCACGATCCGCCCCCCGTACATCACCGCCAGCCGGTCCGACAGTTCGAACAGCTCGTCGAGATCCGAGGAGACGAGCAACACCCCGGCGCCGTCGTCGCGGCGCGCTCGCAGCGAGCGACGCACGAACTCGGTGGCAGCGAAGTCCAGCCCGCGGGTGGGCTGGGCTGCCACCAGCACCTCCAGATCCGAGTCGAGCTCGCGGGACAGGATCAGGCGCTGGATGTTGCCCCCCGAGAGGCTCTCCGCGGGTTGCGCCACGTTGTCATAGCGCACCCGCCAGCGGTCCATTGCCGTCGCTGCTTGCGACTTGAACTGCCGCAGCGAGATGAGCGGGCTGAGCTGACGCCACCGGACTCCGAGGCGCTCACCGACACGCAGCTTGCTGTCGTCCCGCTCGCTTCCCGCCGGGGCCACGGCGTGTACGATGCCGCGGCGAGGCGGGTAGACGACGTCGCGGGCGTGCCGGTCGATCAGCCGCAGCGCCGACTGGTTCAGCCACAGCGGGGCGCTCTGGCTGACGCCCTCGGTGTTGCGGTCGAAGGGCACGAGTCGCAGCCCCCGTATCCGCCTCAGCGCCGGGGCCGCTGCGGACATCTCGTCGTCGCCGATGCGGACCGAGCCCGCAGTCAGTGGGCTGAGTCCGGCGATCACCGATACGAGGCTGCGTTGGCCGTTGCCCTCCACGCCTGCGATCCCCACGATCTCGCCGGAATCGACCCGCAGGTCGATCGCCGCGAGGCCGGGCTCGAAGGCCGAGTCGGCGCTGGAGACGCCGATCATCTCCAGCAGGGCGCTGCGGGTCGCTGTGCCCGAGGGCGAATCCGGCCCCGAGCCTGAGGCCGAGACGCCCGCCGGGGCCGCATCGGCGGCGCCGGAGCCCACGATGGCGTCGCTGAGCTGGCCTTGGGACACCTCAGACATCTCGGCGGGGCCCAGCACGAGCTCGCCGTCGCGCAGCACGCTGACGGTGTCGGCCACCGCCGCCACCTCTCGCAGCTTGTGCAACACGACGAGGATCGTGACGCCGTCGGCCCGCAGGCGCCGCAGCCGCTCGAAGAGGGCGTCGGTGGCGGCTGGCGTCAGCAGGGCGGTGGGCTCATCGAGCAGCAGCACCGAGGCCTCGGTGGCGAGGGCGCGCACGATCTCCAGCGACTGGCGGGCCTCCACGGGCAGGTCGCGGATGCGCGTTGAGAGGGTGGCGGCGCCTCCGAGCTCGGCCACGTCGGCCTGCCAGCGCCGGTGCAGGTCAGCGCGCCGGTAGACGCGGCGACCGCCGGGGCGCACCGCGGCCAGCTCGAGCGCTTCGGCCACGGTGAACGACGGTGGGAGCGAGAAGTGCTGATGCACCATCGCTAGGCCCGCCGCCTTGGCGGCGCGCACGTCACCGTGTGGGATCTCCCGCCCGGCGATGGACACCGTGCCGCTGTCGGGGGTCTGCAACCCGCCCAGCACCTTGGCCAGCGTGGTCTTGCCGGCACCGTTCTGGCCGACGAGGGCGTGGATGCGCCCCGCCGCCAGATCCAAGCTGACGTCGTGCAGCGCCCTGACGGCACCGAAGCTGACGCCGAGCGACCGGCAGTGAACCGCCGGGACTCCCGCCGGAGCCGGTCCGCTCGGCGCCGTCATCGGACCGAGACTAGTTGTCTCAGAGTTCGGGGTTGAAGGGAACCTCCAGCGACCCGTCCTTGATGGCCGCGCGGGCCGCGTCGATCTCGGGGAGCGTGGCTTCGATCATCTCGACCATCTCGGGCGGCCCGTTCTCCAAGAAGTTCGGGCTGATTACCATGTCGACGCCGCCCTCGGCCACGCCGGCGCCGACGTAGCCGGGCGTGTAGTCGTCGCTGAGGGCGTTCTCCACCTGGGTGTAGAGGGTCTCAGCCCAGTACAGCAGGACGCTGCCGATCACGTTCGGGCTGTCGAAGTAGTTCAGCGAGCCGCCGATCACGTAGCCGCCCTTCTCCTCGGCGGCCTGGATGACGCCGAGGTCGGTGGCCGCGGCGTCGGTCATGATGATGTCCACGCCGCCGTCGTAGAGCGCCGCGCCGAGTTCGCGCCCCTTGGCAGGGTCTTCGAAGGAGTCGGCGAAGGCGGCCTCGCCGGTGATCGACGGGTCCTTGGTCTGCGCCGCGGCCACGAAGGCGTTGTAGTCAGCGTTCAGCGGCGGGATGGAGGCGCCGCCCACGAACCCCACCTTGCCGGTGGTGTTCAGCTCACCGGCCAGGATGCCGGCCAGGTAGGTGCCCTTGTAGTAGTCGAAGCCGACCGAGACGAGGTTGTCGATGCCTCCCTCGAAGCCGAAGATGTGGATCCAGCGGGTGTCGGGGAACTCCGGCGCCAACATGGTGACGACCTCCTGCATGGGCGGGAAGGTCACGGCGATGATGTCGGTGCCTTGGTTGGCCAGGTTGCGCAGGATCGTCTCGAAGGTGGACGGGTCGGTCGCTTCGATGAAGGTGGTGTCGGCGCCGAAGTCAGCCTCCACGAGCCCCAGCCCTCGCACCAGGTCGTCGATGGGGCCCAGGTCGCCGGCGCTCTGGTTGGCCACGAGGGCGACGGTGAGGGGCTCTTCGGCCTCGGGCGGGGGCTCCGGCGGCGGCGGCGGTTCGGGAGCCGGTGGCGGCTCGGGAGCGGGCGCCGGTTCGGGCGGCGGAGGCGGCTCGGGCGTGGGTTCCGGCGAGGGTGCTGGCGCCGGGGCAGGTTCGGGCGGCGGCGCTGCGGTTGTCCCGCTGTCGTCGTCGCCGCAGGCTGCCGCAACGAGTGCGACGGCCATCAAGAGGGCCAAGAACGTGCGTCGATGTCTCATCGGATCCTCCCTGTTCGACACGGTGCGTTCACGATAGTACAGATTTTCAGTTTACAGAAGTCGATGCATCCGTAACCGGTGGGGCGCCGGTCGTGGTCTCGGAATTCAGCGGTGTCATTCCGGCGGAGGCCCAAATCCAGTTCTGGCGGATCGATGGGTTCCGGCGGGCGATCGTGCCCCGCGCGCCGTGCTGGCGCCGTCACGTCAGCGTCCCTGCCAGCGGGGGGCGCGCTTCTCGCTGAAGGCTCGCACGCCCTCGTCGCCGTCGCTGGAGCGCAGCACCTCGATGAGCGCCGGCAGGTTGGCCATGCGGGCGTCCGCGGCGGACATGTGGCCGGTGCGGCGGACGATCTGCTTGATGGCCCGCAGCGACAGCGGGGCGCAGGCCAGCAGGTTCTCCAGCCAACGGTCCACGGCGGCGTCCAGCTCGGCGGCCGGGACCACCTCGTTCAGCAGGCCCAGCGCCAGCGCCTCGGCGGCAGTGAAGCGCCGCCCGGTCAACAGCACCTCCATCGCCCACTTGGCCGGCAGCTGGCGCGCCAGTGAGACGATGCCGCCGTCGAGGGGCAGCCGCCCCAGCCGGGGCTCCACGAACCCCAACTCGGCGTCCGCCGACGCCACCGCTAAGTCGCAGCCGACGACCAACTCCAAGCCGCCGCCGAGGGCGTAGCCGTTGACCCTGGCCAGCACCGGCACGTCCAGGGTGTCCCGCAGCGTCAGGTGGCCGAAGCCGCCGGGTCGGGCGTCCAGCCAGTACTCCAGGCCGGTGGTGCCTTCGGCCCTCATGTCGTCGCCGGCGCAGAAGGCGCGGTCACCGGCGCCGGTCAGCACCACCGCACGCACCGACCGGTCGGCCTCTATGGCCTCCCAGGCCGACCGCAGGTCCTCCTGATGCGCCTCGTCGATGGCGTTGAGCCGCTCGGGCCGGTTGATGGTGACACGGGCGACGTGATCGGCCACGAGGAGATCGATGCTCACCGCGGCGCTCCGCGCGGGTTCGGGTCGATGTTCAAGCCAGGACTCCAGCAGCTCTCAGCGCCTCGATTCGCTCGGACGCGATTCCGAATTCGCCCAGCGCCTCGGCGGCTCCTTCGCCCAGTGCGGGTGGCGCCCGGTGCGGCGCGGGCGGCTGATCCGGCAGATGTACCGGGGATGCTACTGACCGCAGCGGCGTCCGCCCGTGGCGGGCCATCTCGGTGATCATGGGGGCGGTGTGAGGATCGGCGAGCGCCTCGGTGAGGGTCCGCACGGGGGCGCAGAGCACGTCTTGCGCCTCCAGTCGCTCGATGACCTCGGCGGTGCTGAAGCGCCCGATGCTCTCGGTCAGGACGGCTTGCAGGCGCCCCTTGTTGGCGGCCTGCGCCTCCATCGTGGCGAAGTCGGGCTGCTGCGAGAGGTCCGCCAGGTCCAGGGCGGCGCAGATGTCGCGCAGCGGGTTGGGCTTGAAGGCGCCGACCAGCACGATCTCGCCGTCGGTCGTGGCGAAGGTTCCCACCAGCGGCATGCGCGCCCAGTTGAGCGTGTCGCGATCCATCAGAGCCATCGTGGCCTCGAGGATCTGCATCGCCAGCAGCGAGTCGTACAGGGAGACCTCCACCCGTTGGCCCCGCCCGGTCCGCTGGCGTTGCAGCAGCGCCATGAGAATGCCTTGGACCATGTTCATCCCGGCGGTGTAGTCGGCCAGTGAGACGGGGTAGATGGCGGTGGGATGGGCGTCATCGGCCTTGTGGGACATCGCGCCCGTCAGCGCTTGGGCCAGGATGTCCTGTCCTCCCTTGCGCACATAGGCCCCCTCGGCGCCGAAACCGGTGCCCTGCGCCCAGACGATGCGCGGGTTCAGGGCGGCCAGCCGCTCGTAGCCCAGCCCCAGGCGCTCCATGACCCCCGGGCGATAGTTGTTGACCACCACGTCG
This sequence comes from Acidimicrobiia bacterium, assembly GCA_009840735.1. Classification (GTDB taxonomy): domain Bacteria; phylum Actinomycetota; class Acidimicrobiia; order Acidimicrobiales; family CATQHL01; genus VXNF01. Next base: position 6,595 of record VXNF01000053.1, read on the forward strand.
GCGGTCGCCACGAGGTCCTCGATGAGGGCCAGACCCTCCGGTGCGCGCACGTCGATCACCAGGCTGCGCTTGTTGCGGTTCACGGCGCCGAACGCGGGGTGCTCGGCGCCGTCGGGGTCCACGAGGGCTTGGCGGAAGATGTCGCCGGTGCCGGGCCGTTCGATCTTCAGCACGTCCGCGCCGTGGTCGGCCAGCAGCTGGGTCGCCACCGGACCCATCATGATCTGGGAGAAGTCCAGGATCTTGATCCCAGAGAGCGGCTGGTCGCCGGGGGTGTTCACGGGCTCGTCGCCGCGGCGTCCGTGAGGCGGGCCCGCGGTGACGGTGTGTCTCCGGGATCGGCGCCCTGGGCGCGCAGCCGGCGCTGCACGGCGGCCACGTCCGCCTTGCGCACGGTGACGCCTGTGTCGAGAGCCTCGACAGCGGCTGCCCCGGCCGCCTCGCCCATCGCCATGCAGGGCGGGATCTCCCGCGAGAGCTTCTGGGCCTCGGGCGTGACCGAGTAGTGCCGCCCCGCCACGAGCAGCTGCTCCACCCCTCGGGGCAGCATGGCTCGGTACGGGGTGTAGTAGCCGCGGCCCCGCGCCACGCTGTCAGCGAAGAAGACCCGGTTGACCACGTCGTCCTTGGTGACGATGTATTCGCCTTCGATGAGGCGGGATTGACGCACGCCGATCTGCGGTGCCACGTCGAGGACCACGGCATTCTCGAAGCCGGGGTAGTGGTGGCGCACGTAGTCCACGGTGGCTGCGATCTTCTTGCGGCCCTCGCGGTCGGCTTCGGTGAGGTCCTCCACGCTCAGGCCGCTGTAGCCGGTCATGTGCGGGCAGTTGCACCACACCACCCCCGGCAGCGGCGTCTTCAGCCACCAGAGCGCCCACGATCCGCCGAGGATCCGCCGGGTGGCGCGGTTCACGGCGTGGCACTCGGCGGGCTGCTCGTGCTCGAAGCGCTCCGCGGCCTCGGTGTCCACGTTGCCGAGACGGAAGACCGTCGTGACCATGTAGGCGCCCTCGACGAACGGCGCTCCGGCGCCAGCGGCCACATCGCCGTCGCCGCTGGCGTCGATCACCACGTCGCCCAGGATCGCCTGCGGGCCGGCTTTGGTCTCACAGATCACGCCGCGGATCACCTCGCCCTCCATGATCGGCGTTGAGAACCACGAGTGCAGCCGCACGTCGATACCCGCCTCGGCGGCCACGTCGTTGGAGACCCGCTTCCAACCGTCCGGATCGAAGGCCACCGCGTACACGATGGACTTCTGGGGCCCTTTGGCGTACAGGTCGAACAACCCCCAGCGCGACCAGCGCCGCCACATCTCATCGCTCAGGACCCGGTCCTCCGGCGGCGGGTAGACCGCCAGCCCGCGAGCCTCGAGGCGCTCCACCATCTCCTGGGCGATGCCGGCCACGGTGATCTCCTCGGCGCCGTCGGCGAAGTCGTCCAGCACCAGCACCATGCCGCCCGCCGCCAGGCCGCCGAGGTAGGCGTACCGCTCCAGCAGCGTGACGCTGGCGCCACCCCGGGCCGCCGCGGTCGCCGCGGCCAGGCCGGCCGGGCCGCCGCCCACCACGACCACGTCGCTCTGGGCCACCACGGGGGCGGCGGACGCCGGCCGGGTGACGGCGGCCATCCTCAGAAGCTCGGCGGCGTGACGACCCACAGCGACACCGAAGTCACGTCGCCGGGGTTCTCGTACCAGTGAGGGATCGTGGAGCTGTAAGAGATCGAGTCGCCGGCCTCCATCACGTAATGCGCGCCTCCCACGTTCACGGCGTGGCTGCCCTCGAGCACGATGCCGAACTCTTCGCCGTCATGCACGAACGGGGTCTCCTCGGTGGAGTAGCCCGGCTCGGCCACGATGCGGATCGCCTCGAGGGCGCTGTCGAGGCGTGAAGTGAGCAGCTCCATGACGACGAGCTCGTCCTCGGTGCCCAGGTTCAGGCGTCGCCGCTCGCTGCGCCGCACGACCGGCGACGAGAGCTGCTCGCCGACCATGAGGCGCGCCACCGGGATGCCTAGGGCGTGGGCCACCTGCACCAGCGTGTTGAAGGAGGGGTTGCCCTGGCCGCGCTCGACCTGCGACAGCAGTCCGGCGCTTACCCCCGAACCGAAGGCGAGCTGCTCGAGGGTCATCCCCCGCAGCTTCCGCAGCCGCTTGATCTCGTTGCCGACGGCCTGCACGGTGAGAGGGGGTCGTTCCGATCCCGCCGCAGGGGCGGCCGACATCGGTCCGTGCCAGTGCAGTGCGGCGCTGTCGTGCGCGGTGGGGTGCATCACGGTCTCCTTCACTAGATTATAGTATTTCAATATGCTGACGTTGCGGCAGACGGCTTAGGCGACCCGAGGGCATGCAGCCGGTGCTCCCTGAGGTCGAAGCTGCCTCGCCCGCCGACGGAATCGGGAAGTCCGCAGCCGACGTCGTAATCGTGGGCGCCGGCGCCTCGGGATCGGTGGCCGCGCAGCGTCTCGCCGCCGCCGGGGTGGACGTGGTGTGCCTCGAGCAGGGCGATTGGGCGCACACGGCGGACTACATGAGCGCCGAGCCGGAGGCCGAACTGGCCTGGGTGCAGCGCTGGAACCCGGACCCGAACGTGCGCCGCAACCTCGCCGACTACCCGCTCACCGGCGAGGCCGACATCCGCCCGGTCATGTACAACGGCGTCGGCGGGGGACTGGTGCAATGGGCGGCGATGTGGCAGCCGCTGCTCGCCTCGGACTTCAAGGTGCGGTCGCTCGACGGCACCGCCGACGACTGGCCGATCGGCTGGGACGACCTGGCGGCCCACTATGACGCGGTCGCGCATGACCTGTCGGTCTCGGGGCTGGCGGGCGACCCGGCTCTGCCGGAGGCAGGTGGCTACCCCAACCCGCCAGTGGAGATCGGTCGGGTCGGCCGGTCGGCGGCCCGGGGGATGGACCGGCTCGGCTGGCACTGGTGGCCCGGCGCCAACGCGATCGCCTCGCGGCGCCACGGCAGCTTGCAGGCGTGCCAGCGCCGCGGCACCTGCATGACCGGCTGCCCCGAGAACGCCAAAGCCATCCCGTCGTTGACGCACTGGCCCGCCGCGCTGGCCGCCGGTGCCCGGCTTGTCACCGGGGCCCGGGCGGCGCAGATCCCTCTCGACGAGAGGGGACGCGCCGTCGGTGTGGTCTACCTCGACGCCGACGGCGCCGCGCACCTCCAGCGGGCCAGCGTGGTGATGCTGGCGGCCAACGCCGTGGGCAGCGCCCGCCTGCTGCTGCTGTCCACCTCGGCGCGCTTCCCCGACGGGCTTGCCAACTCCTCCGGTCTCCTCGGGCGGCGGCTCATGCAGCACCCCTACCGCACCGTTACGGCGGTCTTCGACGAACCTCTGGAGAGCTGGCAGGGGCCTTGGGGCCAGAGCATCTACTCCTTGGAGTTCGCGGAGACCCATCCCGACCGGGACTTCGTGCGCGGCGCCAAGTGGATGGTCATGCCGCACGGCGGTCCGATGTTCGCCGTGGCGGAGTATCACGAGGCCCGCCGCCAGCACGGCTTCGACGCCCTCTGGGGGGAGAACTTCCACCGGGCCGCCGCCGAGGTGTTCGGACGCGCTTTCACCTGGGGCATCCAGGCCGAGGACCTGCCCGAGGATCACAACCGGGTGGTGCTGGACCCAGCGGTGTGCGACGGCTCGGGCCTGCCGACCGCCAGGATCGAGTACCGGATGTCGGAGAACTCGCGGCGGATGCTGGACTTCAACCTGGCGCGCGCCGTCGAGGCGGCCGAGGCCTCCGGGGCCGTTGAGACCCTGGTGCGCGGCGTCTGGCCCACCGGCATCGGCCACGTGCTGGGCACTGCTCGGATGGGCGACGACCCGGCCACCTCGGTCGTGGACCGCCACTGCCGCGCCCACGACGTGGCCAACCTCTACGTGATTGACGGCGGCGTCTTCGTGACCGGCGGATCCGCCAACCCCACCGCCACGATCATGGCCAACGCCCGACGGGTCGCCGACTGCCTCCTGCGGGAGCGGGCCGCCGTCGAGGTGCCGGGATGAGTCCTGAGGCCGCAGACCAAGGGGGTCCACAGGGGGTCCGCCGATGAGCGAGCCCAGGCTCGACGCCTCGCAGCGCGCGGTGCTGACACGGCTGGCCGACGTGCTGATAGCCGAAGGGCACGGCATGCCGTCGGCGTCGGCGGTCGATGTGGCCGGCTCGCTGATCGACCGCTGCCTCGACGCTGCGCCTGTGCTGGCGGCGCCGCTCGGGGCGCTGTTGGAGGAGGGCGCGCCCGAGGCGCCGGAAGGGTTCGCGCGCCGACTCGCTGCGGAACGTCCCGACGACTTCGCCGTGCTGTCCACCGCGGTGGTCGGTTCCTACTACCTCAGCGGCGAGGTGCGCCGGCTCATCGGCTACCCCGGCCAGCAGCCCAGCCCCGTCTCGGTGGCCGGCGAACCCGATTACCTGGACATGCTGGAGCGAGTCTATGAGCGCTACCCCGGCTACCGGGAGGCCCCGTGACCTACGTCATCGGCCCGCCCTGCATCGACATCAAGGATGCTGCCTGCGTGGCCGAGTGCCCCGTTGACTGCATCTACGTGGGGGGCCGGATGCTGTACATCCAACCCGACGAGTGCATCGACTGCGGCGCCTGCGAACCGGCCTGCCCCGTGGAGGCCATCTACCCCGAGGCGTTCCTGCCCGCGGACTTCAAGCCGTTCACCGAAGTCAACGCCGGATTCTTCGAGGTCACCGGCCTCGGCGCCCCCGGCGGTGCCGTCGGTCTGCAACCCAGCGACACAGACCACCCCGTCGTGGAGTCCTGGCCGCGACCCTCCGAGCAGTGAACGCCCCGCCGGGCTGCCCGGTCGTTCGCTTCGATCACCACGCCGCTGCGTTCGCCCGCGACCCGTGGAGCGTCTACGACGGTCTGCGCGCCGCACGGGTGGCCTACTCGGAGACCTACGGCGGCTTCTATGTGCTGTCCCGCTACTCCGACGTGTGGGACGCGGCCCGCGACGACGAGACGTTCTCCTCCGACCGCGAGGTGGTGCTGCCGGCCACCGGCGTGGGTCGCCTGATCCCGCTCAACGCCGACCCGCCCGACCTGCAGCGCTACCGGTCGGCGCTTTTCCCGTACTTCACTCAGCGCGCCGCCGAGGCCATGGCGGGAGACATCCGGCGCTTCACTGCCGCGACCATCGACGCCTTCATCGAGTCGGGGCACTGCGACCTGATCTGTGACCTGGCCGCCCCAGTGCCGGCCATGACCACCCTCGAACTCATGGGGCTGGCCCCGGAGGACTGGGCGGTCCTGGCCGAGCCGCTGCACGACTTGATCGCCTACCCAACCGAACACCCGAACCATGAGTCGGCCCGCGCCGGCGTTTGGGCCATCCGCGAGCGCTTCGCCGCCGAGGCGGCAGCGCGCGCCGTGGCGCCCCGCGACGACATGGTCACGCACCTGCTCGGGCTCGAAGCCGACGGGACGCTCAGCCGAGACGAGGTGGTGGACCTGCTGATGATGGTCACCATCGGCGGCTTCGACACCACCATGGCTGCCATCGGCAGCGCCCTGCTGTACCTGGAGCGCCATCCCGACGAGCGCCGCCGCCTGGCCGCCGATCCGGCGCTGCTGCCCGCCGCGGTGGACGAGTTTCTGCGCTTCGAGGCGCCGGTGCAGGGCTTCGCCCGCACAGTCACCCGCGACATCGAGATCGGCGGCTGCCCGATCCCTGCCGGCGAGACGGTCTTCCTGCTCTGGGGCTCGGCCAACCGCGACCCCGAGGCCTTCGAACGCCCCGACGAGGTCGTTCTGGACCGACGGCCCAACCGCCACCTCACCTTCGGCGTCGGAGGCCATCGCTGCCTCGGCGCCCACCTGGCGCGGGTCGAGATGCGGGTCGTGCTGGCCGAAGCCCTGCGGCGACTCGGCGACTACACAATCGATGCCGAAGGGGTCCGCTGGCCCGCCAGCGTCGGCATCCTCTACGGCCGAGCCCACATCCCCGCAACCTTCACGCCCGCGCCCCAAGAGCGGGATGCTCTGCCGCCGCCCATCGCCGGGAACACCGCCCGTTAGGCTGCGCAGCCGGTGGAAGCGAGCTGACCGGACGCCGTGGGGTTCGAGGCCCGCTTCGGGTGACGACGGGGAGTCGGGGAGAAGCGATGGGCGGAGTGCGCGCACGGAGATCGATCCGATGGGGAGCCTCGATGGCGGCGGGCGCGGCTTTGGCGCTCGTGGTGGTGGCCTGTGGCGGCGGCGATGGCGCGGCTTCGGCCCTGGGCGACGGCTCGCTCGGCTCCGTGGAGGTCGGCGCCGGTGAGTCCGTCCAGATCCGCTCGCTGCAGGCGACCACCGAGGTCGGGTCTGGTCCGACCAACGATCTGATGGTCCGGATAGCGGTGGCCGACTACGGGCCCATCCACGGCTTCGAGGTCAACGTGGAGTCGCTGGACGAAGGCTGCTCTCCCGAAGGGGGTGAGGCCGGCGGATCCCTAATCGCCGCCGACGCGTCGGTAGCGGGTGTCGTCGGCACCACCTGTTCGGTGGCCGCCATTGCCGCCGCGCCGCTGGTGACCGGCGCGGGCATGACCATGATCTCGCCTTCCAACACGTCGCCGCTGCTGACCTCCGACGGCGCCGGGGTCCCCGGACCGCACTTCCACGAGGGCTACTGGCGCACGGCAGGGAACGACCTGTACCAGGGCGCGGCGGTGGCCCGGTTCCTCTATGACCGACTGGGCGTCACGGCGGCGGCCACGGTCCACACCGGCGACGCCTACACCGAGAGCCTGGCGGCGGCGTTCGTGGCCAACTTCGAGCGGCTCGGCGGTCGGATCACCGGCACAGGCGAGCTCGCCGACGAGCAGACCGACGTGGCGGCGACGCTGCGGAACCTGGCCGCCGACGGCCCGCAGGCGCTGTTCATGTCGGTCTCCCTGACGGTGGGCACTGCCATCGTCGAGCAGCGCGGCGATGTCCCGGGCCTGGCCGACGTGCCGCTGGTCGCCAACGAAGGCTTGCTGGACCGGATCTTCATGAGCCTGCCTCAGACGGCTGGAATCTACTTCTCCAGCCCGAATGTGCGCTTCGGCCAGAACACCAACCAGGGCACCGGCGCCTCGGCGGAGGAGGTTCTGGCCAACTACCGGGACGCTTCCGGCGCCGACCCCGACGGTGCCTTCTGGGGACACGCCTACGACGCCACCGTGCTGCTGCTCGAGGCCATCAATGCGGCCTCTGCCCCCGACGGCGACGCCCTGAGCATCGACAGGGCCGGCGTGCGGCAACACCTCAGCGAGGTCTCCGACTACCAGGGCATCACCGGCGCCCTCACCTGCGACGCCTGGGGCGACTGCGGCTCCCAGCGCATCGACATCGTCGAGCACGCCGACCCCGCCGACATCACCTTCACCAGGACGAACGTCGTCTACGAGTACGAGCCCTAGGAGACTGGTGAGCAAGTGGGTTTGGTGCCGGGGGTGTGGGGCGCCGGCGG
>VXNF01000108.1 GCA_009840735.1 Acidimicrobiia bacterium
CCCCCCCCCCCCCCCCCCCCCCCCCCCCCCCCCCCCCCCCCCCCCCCCCCGAGCCAACACCGCAACCAACACCGCCAGCGCAGCCAAGGCCGCCAGCAGCGGCCTCCGAAAATCGAAACTCACTGGTCGCATGGCTTCCCTCCGTCCGGCCTAGACGACTCCGCGCGGGATACTAGCCCGCCAGGCCGCCAGACACAAGGCTACCCCTCAGAAGGCGTCCGGCTGAGCCGCGGCCGCAGCGCGGCGGCTGAACGCGCCGCGCCGGCACCCCGCCAGACGCCGGCGCAGTAGGCGGCGTCGGCCAGCAGCGTCGCAACGATCCAGCGCAGTGGCCCGACGGGCGGACGCCGGGCAGCCCAGGAGGCGAGCGGTTCGAGGATCAGCGCGGCCACGGCGAGCCGCCGTCCCCAGCGCCACCTCGCGGCCACGAGCAGCAGAGGCAGCCAGGTGCGCCGCAGCGCTGCCGCTAACCGCCCGCCGGAGGCGAGGTGGTGACGCATCACAAGCTGTGCTGTGCCTGCGAGGGGGCTCGTGCCGCTCACCGCGAGGCTCTGGCGCAGCTTCCCGGCTCGGCGCGCCGCGAGTACCGCCGCCGTCGAGGCGCCTCGCCGGCCCGCGAGCGCCACGGCCAGCCAGGCGGCGAGGCTCCACGGCGCGATCTCCAGCGGGACGGCGTCGCCGGGGTGGCGGGCGGCCAGAGGCGCCGCCGAGGTGCCGTAGCGGTAGCGCTGGGATGCCAGCCGTGGCCACGACGGGCGGTTGCGGTGGATCACTTCCACGGAGGGCTCGTAGCGGACAGTCCAGCCGGCGGCCACCGCCCGCCACACGAAGTCCACGTCCTCGCCCAGCCGGAGGCGCTCGTCGAAGCCGCCCAGCTCTGCGAGAGCGGCGCGACGGACCAGTAACGCCGCCGACGGCACGTACGGCACGCGCCGACGCGGGCCGACGAGGCTGGGAAGTGCGCCCATGTCCAGCGGCGAAGCCTCCCGCTCGAAGCGGCCGAGAAGGTCCGTGGCGGATGCGGGGGCGCGCACCCGGGGCGCCACCGCGGCCAGCGACGGGTCGGCGAAGTGCGCCAGCAGTGGTGCCAGCCAGCTCGGCGTCACCTCCACGTCGGCGTCGAGGAACACCAGGATCGGGGCGTCGGTCGCTTGCCAGCCTGCGTTGCGCGCCGCCGCGGGCCCTCGGGCGGCGGCGCGCTGGATGAGCCGGGCGCCGCCGCGCCGTGCCGCTGAGGCGACGGCGGCGGGGTGGCGCGAGCCGTCCTCGACGACCGTCGCGCCGGTGGGGCTCGGAGGGTTGGATGCCAGCGACGCCAGCAGCGCGGCCAGACCTTCTGGGTCGTCGCGCACCGGGACCACGCAGGTCGCCTCGCTTGCGCTGGGTCCGCCTGGCGGCGGCGCCGGATGGGCCAGCCCGACCTCGCAGAGCCGCCGCGCCAGCTGGCGCGCCGGGCGGCTCGCCGCGGGCGCTCCCGCTGCCAGAGCCGCGAGTAGGTTGGCGGCGTGTTCGCTGAGGCGCAGGAGGCGCAGCGGCGAGCCGCCGCGCAGCGTCCGGCCGTCACCGCTGCGGCGGGCCTCGGGATCGAGGCGAACGCCGAACCCCTCGGGAAGCAAGTCTTGCGGGGAGCTCAGCACGGGCCAGGGCCGCAGCCGGCGCGTCGCGAGCAACAGCAGGAGGAGACAATGAAACGAGAGACCATCTCGGCAAGCGGCACTGCCGTCCTCGCAGAGGCGCAGGCCGAGCCGCTTGCCGAGGACACTCTGAGCGAGGACTCGCTTGCCGAGGACACTCTGATCGACGAAGAGCTTCTGATCGAGGAGATCTCGATCGACGGCATGTGCGGAGTGTATTGATCCCGCTCGGCCCCGACCGAGCGATGACCGCCGTGCTGGACCGTCCCCTGGCGGTCGCGCCGGAGGTTTCGGTGCGACCGGAGCCCTTCGGCGCGCTGCTCTACCACTTCGGCACCCGCCGGCTGTCGGTCCTGAAGGATCCCCGGCTGCTGTCGGTGATCGAAGCCCTGAGCGACGCCCCGACAGCTCGGGCAGCCTGCGCCGCCGCGGGCGTGACCGAAGGCGCCCTGGCGTCCTTCGAGGATGCCCTGCAACGGCTCGTCGCCGGCGGGATGCTGCAGGAGCGAGGCTTGTGAAAGCTGCGCTGCCGCTGGCGGAGCACTTTGAGGCGGGGCTGAGTGCGCCGATCTGTCTCACCTGGGAACTGACCTACGCCTGCAACCTCGCCTGCCGGCACTGCCTGTCGAGCTCGGGGCGGCGCGACCCCGGCGAACTGTCGACCGGCGAGGCCAAGGCGGTCATCGACGAACTGGCGCAGATGCAGGTCTTCTACGTGAACGTCGGCGGCGGCGAACCGACGATCCGCGCCGACTTCTGGGAGATCGTCGACTATGCGGTCGCCCGGCGGGTCGGCGTGAAGTTCTCGACGAACGGCTCGCGGATCAACCCCGACAGCGCCCACCGCATCGCTGCCAGCGACTATCTGGACGTCCAGATCTCCCTCGACGGGGCCACCGCCGCGGTGAACGACGACGTGCGCGGCGCCGGCTCGTTCGCCACCGCGGTGGCGGCGCTGGAACGCTTGGCCGCCGCCGGGGTGGACGGCTTCAAGCTCTCGGTTGTCTGCACGCGCCGCAACCTCGGCCAACTCGACGACTTCAAGGCGCTGGCCGACCGGTACGGGGCGCAACTGCGGTTGACGAGGCTGCGGCCGGCGGGCAGGGGCGCGGAGGTCTGGGACGAGCTGCGCCCCACGGCCGAGCAGCAGCGCGACCTGTATCTGTGGCTGCTGGACCACGGTGAGCAGGTGCTGACCGGCGACTCGTTCTTCCACCTCGGCGGCTACGGCGAGGCTTTGCCGGGACTCAACCTCTGCGGCGCCGGCCGGGTGGTGTGCCTCATCGACCCCGTCGGCGACGTCTACGCCTGCCCGTTCGCCATCCACGAGTCGTTCCTGGCGGGCAATGTGCGGGCGCCGGGCGGGTTCACGGCGGTGTGGCGCGAGTCGGCGCTGTTCCAGTCGCTGCGCGAGCCGCAAGCCGCCGGCGCCTGCTCGTCGTGCTCGGCGTTCGACGTTTGCCGGGGTGGCTGCATGGCCGCAAAATTCTTCACCGGATTGCCGCTGGCCGGCCCCGACCCGGAGTGCGTCAAGGGGCACGGGCAAGCGGCGCTCGCCGGCGTCGAGGCTGGTTCGATCCCCCGGCCGTCGCCCGACCACTCCCGGGTGCGGTTCTCCCGGCGGCGGCCCGACCGGTGGTGTGACGAAGGCCCGCTGGCCGGGGCGGGCGTGGCAGTCTCGGCGCGCTGATGGGCGGCGGATGGTTCGAGTCGGTGGCGGAGGCCCGTCGGCGGGCCGAGCGAGTGCTGCCGCCGTCGGTCGCCGCGGCGCTGGTCGCCGGGGCCGAAGCGGGCGTCAGCCTGGCCGACAACACGGCGGCGTTCGGCGCGCTGGGTTTCGCCCCGCGCGTGGCGGACAAGCCCGCCAGCCGGGACCTGTCGGTCACCGTCATGGGCCAGACGCTCTCGCTGCCGGTGCTGATCTCGCCGGTGGGCGTGCAGGCCGTGCATCCCGACGCCGAGCTGGCCGTGGCGCGAGCCGCGGCGGCTCGGGGCACGGCCATGGGGTTGAGTTCGTTCGGCGCCAAGCCGGTGGAGGAGGTGGTCGCCGCCAACCCGCAGACGTTCTTCCAGATCTACTGGGCGGGGTCGCGGGAGCGGATCGAGCAGCGGCTGGAGCGGGCGCGGGCGGCTGGGGCCGTCGGGCTGATCGTGACTCTCGACTGGTCGTTCGTCCACAGCCGCGACCGCGGCAGTCCGTTCATCCCGCAGAGGATCGACCTCGCCGCGGTGCGGAGGCTGGCGCCGGAGGTGGCGCGGCGGCCCCGCTGGCTGGTGCGCTGGCTGCGGTCCGGCGGGCTGCCGGGGCTCACGGTGCCGAACATGACGATCCCCGGCGAGGCGCCGCCCGGCTTCTTCGCCGCCTACGGCGAGTGGATGCAGACCCCGCCGCCTACCTGGGACGACCTGGCGTGGCTGCGTTCGCAGTGGGACGGGCCGTGCATGATCAAAGGCATCGTGCGGATCGACGACGCCAAACGCGCCGTCGACGTCGGCGCCACGGCCATCTCGGTGTCGAACCACGGCGGCAACAACCTCGACGGCACGCCGGCGACGATCCGGGCGCTTCCCGCGGTGGCCGCCGCGGTGGGCGACTCGGTCGAAGTGCTGCTCGACGGGGGCGTGCGACGGGGCGGCGATGCGGTGAAGGCCGTGGCTCTCGGCGCCCGGGCGGTGATGATCGGGCGCGCCGCCCTGTGGGGTCTCGCCGCCAACGGTCAGGCGGGCGTCGAGAACGTGCTCGACGTGCTGCGCGCCGGCATCGATTCGGCGCTGCTGGGTCTCGGGCGGGCCGCGGTGGCCGAGCTCGAACCCGCCGACATCGTGGTGCCTCCGGGGTTCGCCGCAGCGCTCGGCGGCGAGGCCTAGGCGGCGGGGCCGTGCCGGTCGCGCTGATCACCGGCGCCGCCCGCGGCATCGGCGCCGCCACAGCCGGGGCGCTGGCCGCGGGGGGCTGGGACCTCGTGCTGTTCGACGTGTGCCGTGACGAGCCGGCGCTGGGCTACCGCTTGGCGAGCCCTGAGGAGCTCGAAGCGACCGCGCGGCGCTGTGGCGGCGAGGCGATCGTGGGCGACGTGCGCTCGGCGGACGACCTGGCGCGGGCGGTCGAGTTTGCCTTGGGGCGGTTCGGCGGGCTGGACGCCGCCGTGGGCGCCGCGGGCGTGCTGGCTGCCGGGCGCGCCTGGGAGATGGCCGAAGAGCAGTGGCGCACCACGTTGGACATCAACCTCAGCGGCATCTTCAACCTTGCCCGCGCCGCGGTGCCGGCCATGCTGGCTCGCCCGGCGCCGCGCTCGGGCCGCTTCGTGGCGGTGTCATCGGCGGCCGCACTGAAGGCCACGGCCCGGCTGGCCGCCTACAGCGCCTCCAAGGCGGGGACCATCGGCTTCGTGCGCGGCCTCGCCGCCGACCTGGCCGACACGGGCATCACCGCCAACGCCGTCCTGCCGGGCTCGACGGACACGGCGCTGCTGGCTCACAGCGCCGAGATCTACGGCCTCGACGACCCCGCCCGCCTGGCCGACCACCACATCGACCATCGGGTCATCCGCCCCGAGGAAGTGGCAGCGGTCGCCGCGTGGCTCTGCTCGGCGGACTCCGGCGCCCTCACCGGCGCAGCCGTCCCCGCCGACGGAGGAATGACCGCCCGCTAGCGCCGCCGCCGGTGAGCGCACCCGCCCGACCCCTCGCCATCGCACCGGAGGACTAGTGGCACCGCCGTAGAGTGCGCAGGTGATCGCGAGGCCCCCTTGTCGCTGAGCGAGGGGCGCAGCGTCCGGTCGATGGGGATCGCCAGCACCACCTTGGCGGTCACCGCCTGGGGCGGTTCCAGCGTGGTCGCCAAGATCATCGACATGGGTGCCTTCGCCCTGATCGCCTACCGGTTCCTGCTGTTCGGGATCGTCGTGGCGGCATTCCTGGCGGTGCGGCGGACGCCGATCACCGGCGAGGCCCTGCGGCACTCGCTGTGGGGCGGGCTGACGCTCGGCGTGGACGCCGCCCTGTTCTTCACCGCCATCAAGTTCACGACCGTCGCCAACGCCACCATCGTGAACGCGCTGCAAGTCGTGCTGGTTTCGCTGATATCGGCCCGCCTCTACGGCGAGCGCATGACTCGGCGCGACATGGTGTACGCGGCGGTGGCGGTGGCCGGCGTGGCGGTCGTGGCGTTCGGCTCCTCGGGCAGCCCGAGCTGGTCGCTGGGCGGCGACCTGGCGGCGATCGGCGCGCTCATCGCCTGGTCGGCCTACTTCGTCGTCACCCGGCACACGCAGACGAAAGTCTCCACGCAGCACTACACCGTGTGCGTGGCGCTGTATGTGGGGGTGCTGAACGCGCCGCTGGCGGCGCTGTTCGGCCAAGACCTGTCCTGGCCGAGCGCGGACAACTGGATGTGGCTGGTGATCATGGCGTTCGGTTCGGGGATCCTCGGCCATGTGGCGATGAACTGGTCGCTGAAGACGGTTCCGCTGTGGTTGGCCTCCACCCTCACGCTGTTCATCCCGGTCGTGGCCTCGGCGCTCGCCTGGGTGGCCTTCGGCGAGTCGCTAACGCCGCTGCAGATGGGTGCCATGGCGGTGGTCGTGGCGGCGCTGGGGATGGTCGTGCAGAACCAACGGGGCGCCCGCCCCGGTGGGGTGTCCGCCGCCGACGCGGGGCCGGCCGCAGCCGGCGGCGGGGACTGAGGGCGAGGGGAACGCGCCGGGTTTGCGGCGGCGGGTTGGGCGGCGCCGCGCGGCTCAGCCGGGGAGCGTCAGGCGGGCGCCGCGGTCCAGCGTGTCGAGACGGTTGCTCTGCAGCAGCGAGCGCGACAGCGTCCAGATGTCATCGCCGATGATCAGCGAGCGCTCGATCTGCTCCGCCTCGCCGCGGTCCCAGGGCCAGCAAAGCTGGAAGCGGTCTTTCTCAGTCACTTCGAGGTCGAATATCCGGAGTTGGATGTCCCAGTCGGCGGCGGCGGTCGCCGGCACCGTCTCGCAGTCGTAGCCGGCGGGGCTGCCGACCTGTTCGGGCGTGCAGACCAGCAGCAGCGGGATCTCCCAGCCGTCCTGGATCACGCGGTCGAACTCGTGGTAGCAGTCGGTGGTGAAGACGAGGTCGTCGCGGCTGTGGCTGATGAGCCCCTGGTAGTCGAGGCCGCCCTCTCTGGTCACCTCGAACACCGCGGCGCCGCCGGGCACCTCGTTGCGCCACGACCACACCGGCACGACCATCAGGTTCTCCGGCGCCCACCACAGGAACGCCCGATGGTCCCACTCCACGCTGCTCTGGGCGTCGGTGAGCGTCCAAGTGTCGATCTCGGCGGGCTCGGCGGGGTCGGACACGTCGAACAACGACGCCTTGAAGCCCCGGATGCGCCCGTCGTCCGCCGCGTCCCGACCGATGCCGACGAGCAGCCCGTCGCCGACGGGGTGCAGGTACGACGAGTAGCCGGGGATCTTCAACTCGCCTAGCACCTCGGGCGCGGCGGGGTCGGAGAGGTCCACCACGTACAGCGGGTCTACTTCGCGGAACGTCACCACATAGGCGCGGTCGCCTATGTAGCGCACCGAGTAGATCCGCTCGCCGCGCCCCATGTCGCCGACGCTGCCGACGACCGCCAGCGTGTCGCCGCGCTGCTCGAGGGCGAAGATGAGGCTCTCGCTTTGGCGGCCGGCGCTCCACGGCGAGCCGTCGGTCACCGCTGCGAACAGGCGCCCGTCGTGCTCGTGCAGCGAGAACTGGTTCAGGAGGTGGCCCTTCACCGAGCCGGACGCCTCGTAGACAGCGGGCCCGCCGGGGGTGAGGGAGAACTTGTGCAGCGACGTGCGGTAGCGGTCCTCGATGTCGCGCCGCCGGCCCACGTCGTCGAGGAAGGGCCGCGGCAGCCAGGTGTTCGTCGCCACGTACAGGTTCTGGTGGCTGGCGTAGATCGTCTCGCCGGCGGCGAACGTGGCGGCACCGTCGCCGAGCGTCAGAGGTTCTTCGAGGTCGAAGGTCAGCACGGCGAGGGACCCGAAACCGGAGAACTGCGACGGCACATACACCCGGTCGCAGGCCAAGATCTGGCCGTCGGCGGCGACGGTGCCCTCCGAGGACACCACGCGGTAGTCCGGCAGCCAGTCATCCAGGGTGCTCTGGGCCACGACGAGGCGGTTGGCGGCGGCGGCCACGGCCTCGCCGGCGCGGCTGCGCGGGTAGACGAACCCCAGCTCGCTCGGGAACGAGACGATGACGACGCGGGCTGTCCCGTCGATGGAGCGCGAGCTGACATAGCGGCCCTCGACGTGCAGGCTGCGGCCCCGCCGGGGCGTGCCGTCGAGCAGGACCTCGTCGATGATGACGATGTCGCGGTCGTAGCGGCGGCTGCCGGCGTCGGCGGCCAGCGGCTCGATAGTGCCGTAGTGGTTGTTGATCATCAGCACCCGGTCGCCGTGCAGCAGCAGCTCGCCGCCCCAGCGGTCGCCCAGCAGCACCCGGCCGGTGATGGCCGGCTCGTCGCCGGTGACGTCGATGACTGTGAGGGTGCCGTCGCGCACCGTGATGATGCGCCGCCCGTCGGTCTTGACGATGTCGGGCTCGTCCACGCCGCCCACCTGCACATTCGTGCCCGAGAAATCGCCGTCGCCGCCGGCGGTGCGGGCCACCGTGGCGGGCGGGGCGGCGGCGGCGTCCGCGGCCGGCGCGCTCTCGGCTGAGGCGAAGTCGGCGTCGGCGACCCCGCCGTCGTCGAAGAATTCGGCGACTCCTTCGTCGTCGAGGCGTGCCCCGAAGAACGGCCCGAACCCGTTGTCGTCCAGCCCGTAGGGTCCGACGCGGCTCACCGCCTCGGCGCGGATGCGCGCCAGCAGGGCGTCGCAGTCCTCGAAGCTCTGCAGCGTCGAGGCGAACTCCACCCCGTCGGGGGGGCTGCCCACCGCTGTGGACGTCGTCGTCGCGGCCTGCGTCGCCTCTCCGTTGTCGATCCCGGCGCAGTCGGTGGCGGGAAGGATCAGGGCCAGCGTGCCGGCGATCAGTGAGCGCATGAGCTTCTCCTTGTCGGCCCGACGGCGGCGCCCCGAGATGGGCCGGGGCGCGCCCGTCAGGTTCTGTGTCGTGACCGTATAGCTTCCGAATTGCTTCTGGCCTTCTCACCGGTGTCTGACGAGCGTCAAGCCCATCTGGTTCCCGCCGGGCCAAGAATCTCTGCGGCCGGCGGGTTGTTCGGCGGGTCCCGGCGGCGTATCCTCAGAGGTCCGCCGCGGGGTGGAGCAGTCTGGTAGCTCGTCGGGCTCATAACCCGAAGGTCGGAGGTTCAAATCCTCCCCCCGCCACTTCGAGCAGGCGCGGCTAGCTCACTGCGCCCTCGTCGGGCTTGTGGGGGTGAACTCCGCTGGCAGGTGCTTGATGCCGTGGATGAACGAGGACGCCAGCAGGTCGGGCTCGGCGGTGGCGTGGATGTCGCCGATGCGGCTGAACAGCTCGCGGAACATCACCTTGATCTCGCGCCGGGCGAGGTGCGCGCCCAGGCAATAGTGCGCGCCGGGCCCGCCGAAGCCGACGTGGGGGTTCGGGTGGCGCCGCACGTCGAAGGCGAGCGGTTCCTCGAAGATCGCCTCGTCCCGGTTGGCGCACAGGTAGTGCAGCACCACCATGTCGCCCTCGTCGATCCGCTGGCCCTCGAGCTCGGTGTCGCACAGCGCCGTGCGGCGCAGGTAGGTGACCGGGCTGGCGATGCGGACGATCTCCTCGGCGGCGCTGTGGGCGATGCCCTCGAAGTCCTCGGCCCAGATCCGGCGCTGGTCGGGGTGGTCGGTGAGATACACGAGGCCCCAGCTGATGGCGTTGCGGGTGGTCTCGTTGCCGGCCATGGCCAGCAGGATGAAGAAGCTGGCGAGCTCGGCGCGGGTGAGGCGCTCGCCGTCCACCTCGGCGTTGACGAGAACGCTGGTCAGGTCGCCGGAGTCCACGCCCACCTTCGACTCCGCTACGTCGTCCATCAACTGCGTGAGGGACTCCCCGGCTCGGAGGACGGCCGTGAGCAGATCGCCGAACTCGGGCACGTACTCGGCGTCGCCCGCGCCCAGGATGACATTCGACTGGTCGAACACGAAGTCGTGCTGGGACGCCGGGATCCCCATCAGGTCGCACACGATGCGCAGCGGCAGCCGGGCCGCCACGTCGGTGACGAAGTCGCATTCGCCCCGCTCGCACACCTCGTCCACGATCAGCTTCGCCTGGTCGGCCACGGAGTCCTCGAGGCGGGCCAGCATCCGCGGCGTGAAGCCCGCCGACACGAGGCGGCGCAGCCGGGCGTGGCGGGGGTCGTCCATGGCGATGATCGAGTTGAAGTACTCGTTGAACGTAGGCGGGAAATCGTTGACGGTGACGCCCGAGGCCGAGGAGTAGATCTGCGGGTTGCGCGACACCTCCAAGATCGGGGCCATCCGGGCGACGACCCAGGCACCAGGGGCTCGGATGCTCGCCAGCTCGCCGTAGAACTCGTACCCGGGGAAGAACGTGAGCGGCTGGGCGCGGAGCTGCCGGAGGTCCTCCTCGACCTCGCTGCGGTGCCGCATCCAGAACATGTTGTGGATCGGGTTGTGCGGGTCGGCGTCGCTGGCAGGCGGGGGCTTGGCGGAAGCACTCGGCGCGGGTCGCGGATTCTTGCTGACGGCGGTCATGGAAGCAATTCCCTGCCAATCGGTTGTTTGCCGCCCCGCCGACTCTAGTGGCTGCCAAGCCGTCTGACCCGCGCCGGGGTGCCCCTAAAGGAAGCCCCCGATCCTGTCCACCCAGGGACGTCGTTCCCGCTTGTCGCAGCGACGGGCGCTCCGGCGTCCACTGGGCGGGGGCGACGCGGCGGGGTTAGGGTGCTGTCGTGACTGCTTGGTGTCGGATCCGCGGCGAGGCGGGGCCCGTTTTGGCCGCCCGGCGGGACGGGCTGCTGCGGCCCGTCTGGGCCGGCGGGCGCGCCGTGGGCGACCTGGGCCCCATCATCGGAGGCGAACTGCTTGCCGGCGACCTGGAGTTCGGCGCCCCGATCGCCGTGGCCGACGCCGAGCTGCTGGCGCCCATCGGCTCGTTCCCCCGCAACATCTTCTGCATCGGCAAGAACTACCGGGCGCACGCCCTGGAGTTCACCACCAGCGGCTTCGACGCCTCCTCCGGCGCGGCGGCGCCGAGCGACGCGATCCCGACCGCGCCGATCGTCTTCTCGAAGCCCTTCACCTCGGTCATCGGCCCCGGCGAGGTGATCGAATCGCACCCGCACCTCACCTCGAAGCTGGACTACGAGGCCGAGCTGGCGGTCGTCATCGGCCGCGGCGGGCGGGACATCGCCCGCGCCGACGCCCTCGACCACGTCTTCGGCTACACGATCGTCAACGACGTCACCGCTCGGGACCGCCAGCAGACCCACCGCCAGTGGCTGCTGGGCAAAGGCCTCGACACGTTCTGCCCGATGGGGCCGGCCGTGGTGACCGCCGACGAGGTCGACCTCGCCGCCACCGTCGTGGAGTGCCGAGTCAACGGCGAGCTGCGCCAGCACGCGTCGGTGGCGGACCTCATCTTCGACGTCCCGACGCTCATCTGTGACCTGTCCGCGGGGATGACGCTGGTCGCCGGGGACCTGATTGCCACGGGAACGCCCGCGGGGGTAGGCATAGGCTTCGACCCGCCGCGCTTCTTGCGACCGGGCGACGAGGTGGCGGCAACCATCGAACCCATCGGAACACTCACGAACAGGATCGGATGAACTATGGCCACTGGCTTTCACGAACTCGGCAACCGCCACGTCTGGGTCGAGCAGGCCGGTGAAGGGCCGGCGGTCGTGGGCATCCACGGCCTCGGCGGCACCTGCAACATCTATGGGCCCCAGATCGCCGCGCTCGGCGGCGCCCACCGCTTCGTGACCTTCGACCTCAACGGCCACGGCATGAGCCCCATGGTGGGACCTGTCTCCATCGAGAACTGGGCCGAGGACGTGCTGGCGCTCATGGACGACCTCGAGCTGGCCGAAGTCGCCCTGCTGTCGCACTCCATGGGCACGCTCGTCGCTCAGCAGGTGCTGGCCATCGCGGGCGAGCGCGTGCGGGCCTGCGCTCTGCTGGGCCCTGTGCGCAACCTCCCCGACGCGGCCCGCAGCGCCCAGGCTGACCGCGCCGCGCTGGTGCGCTCCCAGGGCATGGCCGCGGTTGCCGGCGGCATCTCCCAGGGCGCCGTGTCGGCCAAGACCCGCGCCGAGCGCCCCGTGGTGTGCGCCATGATCAAGGAGCTGCTGCAGCGCCAGTCGGCCGAGGGGTACGCGGCGGCCTGTGAGGCTCTGGGCGGCTCGCGCCCACCGGACGTGTCGCAGTACCGCGGCCCGGTGCTGGCGATCACCGGAACCGAGGACATGGTCTGCCCGCCCGCGGGGGCGCACGCCATCGCCGCGGACTTCGCCGACGCCAGCGCCGTGGTCATCGAGGACATCGGGCACTGGACTTCCCTGGAAGCGCCCGTCGAGGTGAACGACCTGCTGGGAGACTTCTTGAGGACGAGCTGAGCTCCGCCGTCGCAGCGTCCGCCGCCGAGCCGAGGATTCGAGGACCGAGAGCGCCAGCCGCAATACCGACCCCCGCACCGAGCACGACCGCACCGAGCACGACCGCACCGATCACGACATCGCACTCACAGCCAACCCACAGACACAACCCAGACACTAGGAGGCGAGCATGAGCAACACCCTGTTCACGAACGTCAACATCCTCGACGGCAACGCCGAGGGACCGATCGCTGGTGAGGTGAGCGTCGCTGACGGGCGCATCGCCGAGGTCGCCACAGACGGCGCAGCGCTGGCACGCAAAGACCATCGCGTGATCGACGGCGGCGGCATGACGCTCATGTCGGGCCTGTGCGACGCCCACACCCACTTCACCTGGAACAGCGGCGGCAGCCTCGACGCCCTCGCGGGGATGCCCGTGGAGGACCACACGATCGTGGCCGTGGAGTCGGCTCGCATCCTGATCGACTCCGGCTACACGATGTGCGTCGGTGCCGCCTCGGCCAAGGAGCGCATCGACATCGCGGCGCGCGACGGCATCAACGCCGGCATGATCCCCGGGCCCCGCTACCTGGCCTGCGGTCAGGAGCTCGCAACGCCCGCCGGGGTGCTCGTCTACGGCATCACGCGGGAGGTCTCCGGGGCGGAGGAGATGACCCGCGCCGTGCGGGAGATGTGCGGCCAGGGCGTGGACACCATCAAGCTGATCCTCTCCGGCGAGTCCATCACCGAGCGGGTCTGGGCCAAGGACACCTACATGACCGACGAGGAGGTGCGCGCCGCGGTCGTCGAGGCCCACCGGGTCGGCAAGAAGGTCTTGGCCCACGCCCGCAGCACCGACTCGATCAAGCAGTGCTTGCGCCAGGGCGTCGACGTCATCTACCACGCCAGCTACATCGACGAGGAGGCGGCGGACATGATGGAGGAGCGCCGCGACGAGATCTTCGTGGCGCCGGGGCTGCACTGGCTGTACGCCACCCTGTACGAGGCGGCCGACTTCGGCTACCCCCAGGAGGCCGCCGAGGCCGTGGGCTACAAGGACGAGCTCGAGCACTCGATCATCGGGCTCAAAGAGATCCACAGCCGGGGCGTGCGCGTGCTGCCCGGCGGCGACTACGGCTTCGCCTGGACGCCCCATGGCACCAACGCCCGCGACCTGCAGCACTTCGTGGAGCTGCTGGACTTCACGCCCATGGAGACGATCCGGGCCGCCACGGTCCTCGGCGGGGAGATCTTCGGGCGTCCCGACGATCTGGGGCGCGTGGCGCCGGGCTACCTGGCAGACCTCCTGCTGGTCAACGGCGACCCGTCCGCAGACATCACCGTGCTGCAGGACCACGACAAGCTCGTCGGGATCATGAAGGACGGCAACTGGCACAAGGATCCCGCCGCGGCGGGGATGTAGCCGGCCCGACAGCGACGGGCGACATCGTGGGGGCGGCGGCCTCGGACCGCTGAGAGTCGACCGTGGACTTCATCGCCAAAGCCGTCATCATCGGCCTGACCGAGCAGGCGCCGCTGGTGCTGGCGGCCATGGGCATGGCCCTGATCTACAACCTCAGCAAGGTCATCAACGTGGCCTTCGCCGAGACCATCACGCTGGGCGCCTACTTCGCGCAGTGGGTGAACGTGTTCTTCGGGGCCAGCTTCTATCTGAGCCTGGCCGTCTCGGGGATCCTGGCCGGCGCGCTTAGCTGTGCCACCTACCTGGTGGTGTTCCGCACCGCCGAGCGCCGCGGCGTCGGCGCCGTGGAGGTGATCATCATCTCGCTGGGGCTGTCGGTGCTGCTGCGTTACGCCCTTCAGTTCGTGTTCGGCTACGAGGCCCGCTTCTTCGAAACGCCGCCGCCGACGTTCTTGAAGCTGTTCGACGTGGGGTTCACGTCGTTCCAGCTGACGGCGTTCATCTTGGTGGTCGTCTTGGCGCTGCTCTTCTACCTGTTCGTGCAGAAGACAGTCTGGGGCCGCCAAGTGCGGGCGCTCGCCAGCGACGCCGACCTGGCCAAGGTAAGCGGGATCAACCCGCTGCTGACGACGCTGGTGATGTGGTTCATGGCGGGCGCGGCCGGCGGGCTGGCTGGCGCCTTCTGGGGCGTCGCCTCCTCCGCCAAGCCGGGGTTGGGCTGGGACCGCTTCCTGCTGACGCTGCTGGTGGTGTTAGTGGGCGGGACCCGGGGCCTGCGCGGCGTCATCCTGGCCGGCATGGGCACCGGCGTGCTGCTGTCGGCCCTGAAGCTGGAGATCGCCCCGCTGCGGGCCGAGATCGTGCTGCTCGTGGCGTTCATCCTGGTGTTGAAGCTGCGGGGCAATCGATTCCGTGAACTGGCCAAGGTCTGAGCGGTGAGCGCCGTGTGGGACTTCCTCTTCGGGTCGCCGGCGTTCCTGATCTTCGGCACCTACACGCTGATGATGATCGTCGGCCTCGGCATCCTGCTGCACCTGCAGCTCGGCGTGACCGGCATCGGCAACTTCGGCGTCGCCGGCTTCTGGGGCGCCGGCCTGTACAGCTTCGGCATCCTGCAGGTCCACTACGACGTGGGGTTTTGGTTGGCCCTGCTAGCGGCGACCGCGGCGGGCGGGGTGCTGGGCGTCGTTACGGGCTGGGTCATCGCCGACCTTGACGACGACGGCGTGCTGGCCGCCACGCTGGCGGTGGCGAGCATCGTGTTCCTGGCCATTGAGAGCGAGCGGGGCATCACCGGCGGCCGGGTGGGCCTCGGCACGATCGACTTCCCCTTCGACGTGGGCGAACGCACCGACTTGGCCTGGCTGGCGATCCTCTTCGGCGTCACCGGCGTGCTGCTGTGGTACGCCCGGCGGGTTCACCGCTCGCCGTACGGGCGGCTGCTGATCGCCACCGGCACCAACGAGCCCCTGGCGCGCAGCCTCCGCAAGCCGGCCAAACGCACCAAAGTCGGGGTCATGGCGCTCACCTCCGCGGGCATGGGCGCGCTCGGCGGCCTCTACGGCCCGATCGTGCATTTCCTGTTCCCCACCCAGCTGACCGTGGCGATCACCGTGTCGGTGATCACCGCGCTGGTGCTCGGCGGCCAGCAGCGACCCCTCGGGGCGTTCGTCGGGGCGCTGCTGACGGTGGGGCTCTTCGACATCGTCATCAAGCTGTACGTGCCCCTGCCGCGGGACCTGCTGGAGCACGCCTTCCCGGTCACCAAGCAGGTCATCTTCGGGGCGCTGCTGATCTTCGTGCTGCTGTTTAGGCCGCTGGGATTCCTGGGCCGGATGCGCCGGGAGACCCACGTGAAGGGCCTCACCCGTGTCTGAGGGAAACGGCCAGGGCACCGAGGGGGGCGCCGCCGCGCCGGGCCGCGCCGTGATCCGCATCCGCGGCCTCACCAAGAGCTTCGGCGATCAGACCGTCGTACACGTGGACGACTTGGTGCTCGGCGCCCAGCCCGTCGAGGGCCTCATCGGGCCCAACGGCGCCGGCAAGACCACCCTCATGCGGCTCATCATGCGCTCCACCCGGGCCGACACCGGCAGCGTGACCCTCGACGACGGCGCCTCGGAGGTGGCGCTGTCGAAGCTGGCGCCGCACCGGATCGCCTCCCTCGGCGTCGTCAAGACCAACCAGGTGACCCAGGACTTCGCCGGGCTGACCATCTGGGACTCGCTGCTGTTGGCGGTGGCGCAACGCCGCGACGAGCGGCCGCACCGCATCTACCGGGAGCGCCACCTCGTGGAGCGCTACGGCGAGGAGATCCAGAGCTACCTGGACGTCTTCGAGTTCTCCGAGCCAGGCGGCTTCGCCCACTCCACCGGCGAGAAGAAGCTCCTCGACCTGATCCGCTGCCTGCTCCTGAACCCCAAGATCTTGCTGCTGGACGAGCCCACGGCGGGCCTTCCCGAGGACGTCACCGCGCAGGTCATCGAGCTATTGCGCGCCAAGGTGGCCGCCGGCATGTCGGTGATCATCGTGGAGCACGATCTCGACGTCATCTGGGGCTTCAGCGACGTGGTCCACTTTATGGCCGAGGGCGACGTGATCCTCGAAGGCGACCCCGACTACATCCGCGCCCACAGCACCGTGGTGGAGAAGTACCTCGGGAGCGGCCATGTTTGAGGCGAGCGGCGTGCGCTGCGGCTACGAGGACATCGACGTCATCAAGGGCCTCGACTTCAGCGTCGGCGAGGAAGTGTTCGCCATCCTGGGCGCCAACGGCGCCGGCAAGACGACCCTGCTGTCGGCCATCGCCGGTCTGTTGCCGCTGTCCGCCGGGCGGATCCGCTTCGGCGGCGAGACGATCTCGGGACTGCCGCCGTGGCGCATCGCCGCCATGGGCCTCGGCTTCGTCCCCCAGGAGCGTGGCGTGTTCGGTGACCTCACCGTCCTGGACAACCTGCGGGTCGGCGGCCTCGTCGCCCGGCAGGCGCGCGGCGACCGGATCGATGAGATCATGGAGCTCTTCCCGGCGCTGGCGGGGCTGCGCAACCAGCGGGCTGGCACGCTCAGCGGCGGGGAGACCAAGATGGTGGCCGCGGGCAGAGCCCTGATGCAGGACGCCAAGCTCCTGCTGATGGACGAGCCGACGGCTGGTCTGTCCCCGCTGTACGTCGAGAACTTCTTCGACAGGATCCGCCAGATACACGAAACGAAGCAGGTGGCCATCATCATCACCGAGCAGAACGCCACCAAGGCCCTCGAAGTGGCCGACCGGGCGATGGTGCTCAGCCTCGGTGAGGCGACGACGATCACCGACGCCAAAAACCTCACAACCGACCAACTGAGGAAAGGATACCAGATATGAGAAAGACACACCGAACGGCAGCGGGCGCGTCTCGTGCGCGCGGCTGGGTGTGGCGAGCGGGCGCAGTTCTGCTTGCGGTCAGCCTCGTGGCGGCCGCCTGCGGAGACGATGACGACGGCGCTGCGGCGCCGCAGCCCGCTCCCGCCGCGGCGCCGTCGCCGGACCCCGCGCCCGAGCCGCCGCCGCCACCGGAGCCGATGCCGGAACCGGAGGCGGAGCCGATCCTGCTGGGCGACCTGGCCTACTTCACCGGCGACTTCGCCTCGGTAGGCGACCTGCTCGCCTCACAGGTGGACTTCCCGGTCAATGAGGTCATCAACTTGGATCCGCCGCTCGGACGCCCGATCGAGGTGATCCACGAGGACATCGGCACCGTGGGCGAGGCCCAGGCGGTGCGCAAGCTGCTCGAGCAGGACGGCGTGGACATCGTGCTGAGCTCGGCGCATGAGTACTTCACCTACCGGGACTTCATGCTGGACTGGCAGGAGGACAACGACGGGCCGCTCATGCCGACGGTTCACGGCGGCGTGATCCCTGTGAACGTGGGCGGACGCCCCGGCGAGCCGATCTTCCGGGCACAGGGCTCAGACGAGGGCCAGGGCGTCACCAACGCTCTCTACGCCGAGGCGCTGGGCGCCGAAGCGGTCGTCATCATGACCACCCCCACCGCGGGCTATCAGCTCACCGCGGACGCCACCGAGAAGGCGCTGGATGCGATCGGCATCGAGTTGCTGGAACGCATCGACGCCCCCGGCGAGCAGTCCTCCTACCGGACCGAGGTGCAGCGGGCCGTGGACGCGGCGCCCGACGCCGTGATCATCCTCGCTCAGGCCACCGAGAGCGCCATCATGGTGAAGCAGTTCGCCGAGGCGGGCTGGGCCGGAACGATCATCGGCGAGGTCGGCTGGTCCGAGCCCGAGTTCGCCGCCACGGCGACCGCTGAGGCCTTGGCGGCGCACGAGGTGGTGGCGTACCCGTCGTTCCATCGCCAGGACAACCCGGCCTGGGACTTCTACCAGCCGCTCTGGGACGGCAACCCCGATTACACCCAGCACACCAACGCCGACGACCCGTACTCGTTCACCACTTATGACCTGCTGATCGTCACGGCGCTGGCGATCGAGGAGGCGGGCTCGGTGAACGGCTCGGACTGGGCGCCGGCCATGTTCAAGGTGTCGTCGGGGCCGGGCACGAAGTGCTACACCTACAGCAACTGCCTGGCGCTGATCAGGGCGGGCACCGACGTGGACTACGAGGGCGTGACCGGTCCGGCCACCTTCAGCCCCGGCGGCATCAACGCGGTCATCCCCGTGGTGCGGATCTTCGGTCCCGACGGCGAGATCGCCGATCAGGTCGCCGTGGACTCCGAGCGTCACCTCGAGATCCTCAACGAGGTGGCTTTCCAGTTCGAGGGCTGATCCCCTAGGGGTTCGACCCCTCACAAGTCGCTCTGTGGGCGGGGCCGCCCCCCGGCCCCGCCCACGAGCATCCCGCATCGTCGGCCTGGCGCGGCCCGACACCTGCGGCGGCCGCTGAGGTCCGCTCAAGCGCCCGGTGTGGCCGTAGGCTCGGCGGACTGGGGTCGGCGATCGGATCGGGAGGGCTGCTCGGATGTCCGAGGAGACGGCGCAACGCATTCTGTGGACCTCTTCGAACATGGCGCTGGTGGGTCGAATCGCCGCGGAGTTCGAGAAGACGCGGCCCTTCGCCGGGTTGCGCGTCGGCGTGTCGCTGCACCTCGAGGTGAAGACCGCGGTGCTGCTGATGGCCCTGCAGGCCGGCGGCGCCGAGGTCGTCGCCACGGGGAATTACGGCACCTCCCAGGACGACGTAGTGTCGCACCTCAACGAGCAGGGGATCGACGCCCGCGGCAGCGGATCGGACTCCCGGCAGCGGCACCTGAGCCACGTCGAGTCTGTGCTGGACTCCGGCCCCGACATCCTGCTGGACAACGGCGCCGACTTGGCGCGCCGGGTCGTCGCCCGCGGCCTGGCCGTCCTCGGCGGCACCGAGGAGACCACGTCGGGGCACAACATCCTGGCCGGGGAGTTGGCGGCGCATCTGAGCTTCCCCATCATCGTGATCAACGACACGCCGCTGAAGGCGCTCGTCGAGAACAAGCACGCCGTGGGTCAGTCCACCTATGAGTCGTTCTGCCGCATCACCAACCTCATGCCTCAGGGCAAGCGGTTCCTGATCGTCGGTTACGGCTGGTGCGGGCGCGGGATCGCGCACTACATGCGGGCCAACGGGGCTGAGGTCGCCGTCGCTGAGATCGACGAGATCAAGGCGCTCGAAGCGGCGCTGGACGGGTTCCGGGTGGCCGACTCGGTCGCAGCCCTGATCGCCGACGCGGACGTCGCCATCACCGCCACCGGCGTGGACGGAGTAATCGGCGCCGACGAGCTCGCGCTGGCGCCCGACGGGCTGCTGCTGGGCAACACGGGCCACTTCGACCGGGAGATCGACGTGCCGGCGCTCGACGCGCAGACCGCCGAGCGGATCCCTCTCGGGGATGTGCTCGCCCGGCACGTCCTCGAAGACGGCAGGACCATCGACCTCATCGCCGAGGGGCGGATGTTCAACCTGGCGGGCAGTCAACCCAAGGGCAACACCATCGAGTCCATGGACATGGGCTTCGCCCTGCAGGCGAGGTCGCTGGAACGCGTGGCGCGGGACCACGCTTCGCTGCCCAGCGGCGCCCAGCCGGTGCCCGACGACATCAACCGCGCCCTCGCCCGGGCGTTCACCCGCCAGATGGGCAACGCCGTCTGAGCCGACCGAGGCAGTCGCCCAGCGTCCCCGCCCGCTGGCCCGCCGGGCTGGCGTTGTGGCCGGGCCGATGGCTCAGCGCACGTAGCCCTGGCGGCGGTCGTTGGCTGCCTCGTCGGGGTGGCGGTCGGTGGGGTTGCCGAAGCCGCCGCCGCCGGGCAACTCGAGGATGAGCCGCCGGCCCGCGGGCACCGTCTGACGGCCTTTGGCGGCGAACGGCGTGCCGTCGTCGAGACGCAGCCGCCCGGGGGACCCGTCGCCGCCGCCGGCCCGGCCCCGCGCCGGGTTGTCGACGCGGTCGAACATGGCGGAGAACTCGAACAGGTAGCCGTCGGCGGGGCCGATCTCCATGATCTGGCCCAAGCCGCCGCGCTGGCGGCCGGCGCCGCCGCTGCCGGGGCGGATCTCCTTGCGCCAGATGACGATCGGGCCCACCTGCTCGGTGGCCTCGGCGCTCATCGTCATCACTCCCGACGGGAAGGCGGTGGCGGTCAAGCCGTCGAGGGTGGGCCGGGCGCCGCCTCCGCCGCTGTTGAACATGAGGATCTCCGCCGCCGGCAGCGGCGCCGTCGGGTCGGCGGCGCGGGCGCTCGCCTGGAAGTTCCAGATGGCGCCGGAACCCTCCGCGGGCACCACGTCGGGAAGGGCGTGGGCCAGGGCGCCGAGGCAGAGGTCGGTGACGAAGTGGCCGATGACGTGGCGCACGGCGATCGGGGCGGGTTCGGTGGCGTTGAGGATTACACCGGGTGGCGCGCTCACGGTGAACGGCCGCAGCGAAGCATGGTTGTTGGGCAGCTCCGGCGCCAACGCCACCAGCATCCCGTAGGTGAAATACGCCTGGGCGTAGGTGATCGGCACGTTGATGCCGAGCGGGCTGACGGGCGACGTTCCGGCGAAGTCGGCGTGCATGCCCTCCGGTGTCACGGTGAGGGTCGCGCAGAGATCCACCGGCTCGCCGTAGCCGTCCACTCGCATCTCGTTGCGGTAGGTGCCCGGCGGCACCGCCGCCAGCGCGCCGAGGGTGGCCCGGCGGGTGCGGTCGAATACGAAGTTCGCCACCCCTTCGAGGTCGGCGATGTTGAACTCCTCGAACATGGCGGCGAGGCGCCGGCGTCCGATCTCATTGCAGGCGGCGAGGCCGTGGAGGTCGCCGATCACGTAGTCGGGTGCGCGCACGTTGTGGCGCAGGATGGCGATGAGGTCGCGGTTCAGCCGGCCGCGGTCGGCCCAGCGCATGATCGGGACCCGCAGCCCCTCCTCGTAGACCTCCCGTGCGTCGGGGCCCCAGCCCCGGCCGCCGACGTCGACCACGTGCGCGGTGGAGGCGAAGAAGCCGACGAGGTCGTCGCCGGTGAACACCGGCGTCGTGACGGTGAAGTCGTGCAAGTGGCCGGTGCCCTTCCAGGGGTCGTTGGTGATGTAGACGTCGCCGGGCGCGATGCTGTCGCGCCCGATGTCGGCGATGAAATGCCCGACGGCGGCGGCCATGGTGTTGACGTGGCCGGGCGTGCCGGTCACCGCCTGGGCGATCATGCGACCCTGACGGTCGAACACCCCAGCCGAGAGGTCGCCCGCCTCGCGCACCGACGTGGCGAAGGCCGTGCGCACCAGCGTGCGGGCCTGCTCTTCCACGATCGAGATGAGACGGTTCCACATGACCTGCATCTGGACTTCGCCCGCCTCGCCGGCGGCGCTTCCTGCTGGTGCCGCCTGGTCGGCTGCTGTGGAATCGCGGCGGCCGGTCGCGGTTTGCGGTGCGGTCTCGGCGCGGATCACGAGTGTCCCGTCGGCCGCCACGACGGCGGCGTGGCGCGAACTCAGCACCGTCGTGGTCTGCTCCTCGACGATCAGCGCCGGTCCCCGCACCCGCTCGCCCGCCGCCAGCGCGGCCCGTTGCACGATGCCGGCCTGCAGCCGCTGCCCGGTCGTCGGGTCGTACACGGGCCGGGCGGCGCCCGGTGTCACCACCGCCCCCGCGGGCGTGGCGGCGAGGGGCTCGCGGGGCCGCCGCTGCGACGACACCCGCACTGACCAGCTGACCGCCTCGATGGTCAGGTCCTCGATGGCTCGCCCGAAGCGCGCCTCGTAGGCGGCGGTGAAGGCGTCCCTGAGTGCTTGCGCGGTCACGGGCCCCGGCGGCAGATCCACCGGGATCTCCCAGCCTTGGCCCCGGTAGCGCATCGACGCCTGGCGCTCGGCGCGGCGCGGCGCGTCGGTGCCCTGGCTAACGAAGGCTTCGGCCTCGGCGGTGAGTCGGGCCAGCGTGTCGTTGACGCCGTCGGCGTCGAAGTGATCCACGGCGGTGTGGAAGCTGCGCGATGCCTCATAGGAGAACGGCGCCAGCAGGAACCCGATGGCCGAGCCGACTCCGGCGCCGGGAGGCACCAGCACCTCGCTGAGGCCGAGCTTGTCCATGAGCCGGCTGGCGTGGACCGGGGCGCCGCCGCCGAAGGCCACCATTGCGAAGCCGCTGAGGTCCTTGCCGCTCTCCACGGCGTGGACGCGGGCCGCGTTGGCCATGTTCTCGTCTACGACCTCGGTCACACCGACCGCGGCGGTAACGGTGTCGGCGCCGAGCGGCGTCGCGATCGCCCGCATGGCCCCGGCGGCCCGCTCCGGCGACAGCGAGATGCCCTTGGCGCCGAACGTGTCGGGGTGCAGTCGGCCCAGGCAGACGTCGGCGTCGGTGACGGTGGGATCGTGGCCGCCGAGGTCGTAGGCCGCCGGGCCGGGCGCCGAGCCGGCGCTGCGCGGCCCGACGCGGATCTGCCCGAGGGAGTCCACCGAGGCGATGGAGCCGCCGCCCGCGCCGATCTCCAGCATCTCGATCACCGGTATCGAGATCGGCATGCCGCTGCCCTTTTTGAACCGGGCTTCACGGGCCACCTCGAATGTGGATGCGGTGCGCGGCACGCAGTCCTCGATGAGGGTGATCTTGGCGGTCGTGCCGCCCATGTCGAACGAGCAGATGCGCCGCCGTCCGTGGCGGGCGGCCAGCTCCGCGGCGAAGACAGCGCCGCCCGCCGGTCCCGACTCCACCAGCCGCACCGGAAACGCTGCAGCCACCTCCACGCTCAACAGGCCGCCGCCGGAGTGGATGAGGTGCAGCGGGCAGGTGGCGCCGAGCCTGCGCAGCTCAGCCGCGAGGCGATGCAAGTAGGACGCCATGAGGGGCTGCACATAGGCGTTGGCGCAGGTGGTGTTGAAGCGCTCGTACTCGCGCATTCGTGGCGAGACCTCGCTGCTGAGCGAGGCGGCGACGCCCGGCGCGGCCTCCAGAAGCATCGCCCGGAAACGGCGCTCGTGGTCGCCGTTGCGGTAGCTGTGCATGAAGCCGACGGCCACGGACTCGTAGCCGCCGTCGATCAGCTCCGCCACGACGGCACCGGCGGCGGCCTCGTCGAAGGGCACCAGCACCTCGCCCCGCGCGTTCAGGCGCTCGGCCACGACGTAGCGGTCCTTGCGCTCGATCAGCGGCGACGGCAACACGATGTTCAGGTCGTACTGCTCGAAGCGGCTCTCGGTGCGGGTCTCGATCACGTCGCGGAACCCTGCGGTTGTGACGAGGGCGGTGCGGGCGCCAGTGCGCTGGATGAGGGCGTTGGTGGCCAGCGTGGTGCCGTGGATGATCTGGGTCACCTCGGCTAGGTCGACGTCGTTGCCGGCGGCCAGCTCGGCCACCGCCGCCAGCACGCCCTCCTCGGGTCGGCCGGTGGTCAGCACCTTGGTGGACACGAAGCGGCCGTCGTGGCGTTCCAGCACCACGTCGGTGAAGGTGCCCCCCACATCCGCGCCGATGCGCAGCGGCACGGCTAGCTGCTCCTAGCGGGGCGGTCGCCCTGGCGTGCGGGGGCCGGTGCCCGGGAGGGGTCGCCGGTGGTCGTCGCCCCCTTTGCCTGCCAGCGACTCGTGCAGGTGTCGATTTGAAGCGCGACCTAAGCCCATGCCTTCTCAGGAGGGTACCTTGGCGATGAACCAGCGGGCTCTCCAGCTGATCGGCGGCCCGGACTGCGACTCTTCGGGCTCGGGCGACTCGGCGAGCGCCATCGCTTCGGCAATGTCGAAGGAGTTGAACCGCGCCAGCACGAAGTCCGAGCCCACGGCGAGTGAGACCGGGGTGAGGCCCTCGCTGTCGCCTAGCCCGAAGGCCTGCGCGGCGTCCTGCCAGCCCCAACGCTCGCCGTCGGCCGACCAGCCGATCCAGATGGGAGGCACGCCGGTCGGGCCGAAGAGCTCCTCTCGGGTGTCCACGAGCCGGTCGGTGTCCGGGATCAGGTCCGCCTCGGTGAACCGCACGAGCTCCTCGCCGGTCACTGGATCGTCGAAGGCGACAGATGTGGTGCCGTCGGCTTCCTCGACTTCGCGCACGCCCGCCGGCGGCTCGTCGGCCTCCATCTGCTCGGCGGAGAGCTCGTAGACGGCCACGCCGTCGGCTATGTCCCACAGCGACAAGCCGTCGGCGCCGAGTCGCAACTCGTAGCCGTCCTTGATGAACGTGGCGCTGCCGATCAGGCTGCGGATCTGCTCCGGCAGCGCCCAAGCGGCGGTGGCCACCCCCGCCGGCCCGGCAGACAGCACGCCCAGCGGACCCAGCACGTCGAAGGCGGCGACGGGCCGCGGGGCGGAGTCGACGGCGCCGCGGCTGATGCTCAAGGCGCCGTTGCGGTCATGGGACTGCCAGACGACGCCGTCGTGGCCGCGGGCGACCGTGCCGTAGCCCGACTCGCCCGTGGCCACCTCGACCCAGCGAAGCCCGTCGCTCGAGGTGAAGCGCCGGGTCTGGCTGTCGTCGAGGACCACGAAGGCGAAGCCGTCCTCGGTGGCCACCGCTGAGGTGACGCCGCCGGCGTGCTCGGCGACGCGGGAGACGGTCGATCCGTCACCGGCCAGCACGACGACGCGCCCCGAGGCGTAGCCGTCGCAGTGTTCCAGCTGCTCCGGGGTGAGGTCCAGCTCGCTTAGGTCGACGCGGAGAAGTTGTTCTTCGTTACTGAGGTCCCAATCGGCCGGGTCGCCGAGGCGGATCGTGAGGGTGTCCTCGCTGCGTCGCCACTCGTGGGCGAGCGTGCCCGCTTCGATGAGACCGCGCTCGGTGAGAATCTCCTGAATTTCCAGGAACCGGTGCAGCGAGACCAGCACCACCACCCGCTCGCCCGCTGCAAGCACCTCCTGCACCGCCGACCGCTCGGCGCAGTGCGGCGGCAGTTCCTGCGTCGGCGCGATGTCGAGCCCCAGTTCACCCCAGGTGCCCCCGCCGTCGTCGGACACGAAGACACGGCTGGCGATGGCGGTAGGAGGGTAGATGGGGTGATCCCAGTCGTTGCTGGCGATCACCCACCGATCTCCGGCGACGGCGAAGCGATGCGGAAAGGCCACGTCGGGCAGTTCGACGCTGCTCCAGGTGACGCCGTCCCCGGTGAGCGACAGCCGGTCGCCGTCGGGCCCTCGGATGCTTGCGACGATCCTCCCGTCGCCGAGCGACGACAGCTCCACGGCGCTGGTTGCTTCCGCACCGAGATCGATGGAGGCTTCGGTCCACGCCAGGGCGGGGCCAGTGGATATAGCCGCGGGCGAGGGCAGGAGCGAGGCGGCCGACGCCGACGACGAGAGGACCGCCTCGGTTGCCTCGGCGTTGGTGTCTGCCTCGGCGCTGTCGTCCCGACCGATGGGAGGTGAATCGGCGGCGGCCGGCGCGGCGGCGGCCGGATCGGACTCGGCGGCGGATTCAGTTGCGGGAGCGGCGGCCGATTCGTCTCCGGCGGCGGGCGACCCCGACTCCCCAGCGGCCCGCTCGGCCTGCTCAGATGCCGTCGGCTCAGCTTGACTGCCCGCCCGCTCGGCGGCGGGTTCGGGCATCGTCGGCTGGGTGGCCACCTGGATGCTCCCGTCCCCACCGTCGCCGTCCAGCGTGTTCCAGGTCGCTAGGCCCGCGATCAGCGCGGCCGCGGCGGCGATCCCGACTGCGCCGTGGCGGACTCGCCGAGCTTTGGCCCGAGCGGCGGCCCGTGCGGCGATGTCAGCCACCGGCGGCGAGGAGATCGGGTTGTCGGCGCTCCTGCCGACGGCCTCGCCGAGGGCGCTGCCGAGCGCTTCGTGGCCGGCGGAAGGTCGGTCGTCGTGCTGGCGTTCGTCGGTCATTGTTCGATCACCTCCCGCAGCTGGGCCAGACCCCGGGACACCATGCTCTTGACGGTGCCGGGGCGGACCCCCATCGTCTCGGCGATCTCCCGCTCGGAGAGACCGGCGTAGAAACGCAGCACCAGGGCCGTCTTGCGCTTCGGCGGCAGGCTGTCGAGAGCGTCGAGCAGATAGTCCCGCTCGGCGGCCACGGGACGGGGATGGCCGAGGCCGACGCGCCGCCGCACCTCCCGCTTGCGCAGCTCGCTGCGCGCCCCGTTGACGACCGCGGTGCGCAGGTAGCCGCCCGGCGAGTCCAATCGATCCCAACGTTCGAAGACCCGGGCGAAGGCGTCCTGGGCGATCTCCTCGGCTGACTCCGACGTGTCGAGCAGCGCCCGCGCCAGGCGCACCATGGGCGCGTATTCGGCCCGGTAGAAGTCGTCGAAGTCGACAGCGATCACCTGCCTATCCAACACCGTTGGCAAGGTGGATGCGCGGTCGCCGTTGACAGCCACGAAGGTTCCCATCACCCGCACCGACGCCCCAGGCGCCTGATCGGTTCCCGAGACCGCGCCGCGGGGCGCTCGACGGCGGGGACCGCGAACGCGCCCGAATCCGCCAGACTGGTTGTGTAGCGCACGCTCAACGAGGAGCCGTGATGTCTGTACTGGTCACCCCCAATCCCCTGCGCGAGGATCGAGACTGGCCGCCGGCGCCGCAGGAAATCGCCGGCTTCCATCGCCGCATGCCGGCTTACTCGCCGACGCTCCTGCTGGACGCCCCCGAACTGGCTGAACGCCTCGGCGTGGGGCGACTGCTCGTCAAGGCCGAGACGCGCCGCATGGGCCTGCCGTCGTTCAAGATCCTCGGCGCCTCCTGGGCCACCTACCAGGCGATCTGCGCCCACGTCGGCGCCCCGCCGGCCCGCTGGGGCAACATCAACGAGCTGGCGGCCCGGCTGGCGTACCTGCGCCCGCTGCAGCTGTGTACCGCCACCGACGGCAACCACGGCCGGGCAGTCGCCTTCATGGCCCGGCTGCTGGGCTTCGACGCCCACATCTTCGTGCCGGCCGGCATGGCGGCGGCCCGCGTCGAGGCCATGGAGTGGGAGGGCGCCAAGGTCACCATGGTGGCCGGCGACTACGACGACGCCGTGGCCCGGTCGGCGCAGGAGGCCGGCGAGCGCTGCATCGTGGTGTCCGACACCTCCTGGCCGGGCTATGAGACCATTCCCGACCAGGTGATCGAGGGATACACGACGATCTTCGCCGAAGTGGACGAGGCCATCGCCGCCAGCGGCCTCGAGCAGCCCGAGCTGGTGGTGGTGCCGATGGGCGTCGGGGCGTTCATGTCGGCGGCGGTGACGCACTACCGCTCGGGATCGCACCGCCCCGTGCTGGTGGGCACCGAGCCGATCGACGCCAACTGCGTGCAGGCTTCGGCGCTCGCCGGAGGGCTGACGCACGTCCCCGGCCCGCACCGCTCGATCATGGTGGGCCTCAACTGCGGGCAGCCGTCGCCGGTGGCTTGGCCTCGCCTGGCCGCCGGGGTGGACTGGTTCGCCGCCGTCGACGACGAGGCGGCCCGCGGCGCCATGCGCGACCTAGCCGACGCCGCCGTCGTGGCCGGCGAGACCGGCGCCGCCTCCCTGGCCGGGCTCGTGGCGCTGCTGGGCGACCCGGCGGCCCGCGAGGCTCTGGGCGACCTGTCGGGCAGCTGCGTCATGGTGACGGTCACCGAAGGCGCCACCGACCCCGACGCCTACGAGCGGATCGTGGGCCGCAGCCACGACACCGTCGGTCGAGTCCTCACCGCCATGCGCTGACCCGCGGACGGATTGGTCTCCTACGCGCCGGTAGCGTGACCGGTGGCGGCTCGGAGCGAACGGGCCGGGACAGGAGCAGCCATGACACGGACGTTTCGGTTCGGCTTGACCTTGGAGCGGACCAGCGATCAGGACCGGATCGCTGAGCAGGCGCGCCGGGCCGAGGAGTTGGGTTACTCCTGCATGGTCGTGACCGACCACCTCGACGACCGCAACGGGCCGCTGGTGACGATCACCGCCGCGGCGCTGGCCACCTCGACGCTGCGGGTCGGCACGCTGGTGCTCTGCAACGACTACCGCCACCCCGTCGTGTTGGCCAAGGAGCTCGCCACGCTCGACCGGCTCTCCGGCGGGCGGCTGGAGGTGGGCCTCGGCGCCGGCTGGATGACGACCGATTACGAGCAGGCCGGTCTGGTGAAGGACCGCCCGGGCGTGCGCATCGAGCGACTGGCGGAGGCCGTCTCGGTCATGGACGGCTGCTTCGGCGACGGGCCTTTCGACTTCGCCGGGCAGCACTACACCGTCCGGGGCCTCGACGCCGGCCCGAAGCCCGTCCAGCGCCCGCGCCCGCCGCTGCTAATGGCCGGCGGCGGCCCCAAGATGCTGGCCCTGGCCGCGCAGCGGGCCGACATCGTGGCGGTCAACGTCAGCCTCCGCGCCGGCGTGATCGACGAGAGGGTGGCGGCCGACGCCACCGCTGAGGCCACCGACGAGAAGGTGGCGCTCGTGCGGGACGTGGCCGGTGACCGCCTCGGCGGCATCGAACTCAGCGTCGGCGTGTTCATCGCCGCGATCGTCGATAACCGGCGGGCGTTCGCTGAAGCGCTGGCGCCCGGCTTCGGAATCACCGCCGAGGCGGCCCTCGACTCGCCCCACGCCCTGTTCGGCACCGTCGATGACTGCGTCGCCGTCCTCGAGGAGCGTCGCCGGCGCTGGGGCGTGTCCTACGTGACGATCCCCGCAGAAGCCGCCGTGGAGTTCGCCCCCGTCGTCGAGCGCCTTACCGGCCGTTAGCGCCGGATCTTCCGCCGGTCGGCGGAGTCCGGTACCGTTGATTCGCCTGCAGGCGACGGGCGCCAGCAGGGCGGAATCAGTTGCCGCCAGTCGGGGAAGGGCAAATGGCTAGGACCGAGGGCTACGTGCCGGACGGCATGCCGATGGCGCCGCCGAGGTTCCTGACGCGGCCGTCGGGGTCGCTGAGGAACATCACCAAGCTCACCAAGCTGATGATGTGGCCCTACGGGTTGTTCTACATCGGGCTCTCGGTGGTGATCTGGAACTACTTCACGCCCGCGTTGGCCCGCATGGAACGCTTCGAGATCGGTTGGGTCGCCGAGATCTACGTGCGCAACCTGGTGATGGTGGCGGTGTGGGTGAGCGCCATCCACTTCTGGCTCTACGTTCGCCGGGCGCAGGGCAAACGGTTCAAGTACGACGGCCAGTGGCTCAGCACCAGCGCCCGCCGATTCATGTGGCGCAACCAGGCGTGGGACAACGCCTTCTGGAGCCTCGCCAGCGCGCCTGTCTTCTGGACCTTCTGGGAGGCGCTGCTCTACTGGTGCTACGCCAACGACTACATCCCCCACGTCCGCTGGGGCGACGGGGTAGGCTGGATCGTCTACTTGGTGGTGATGACGGTCTTCTCGTTTTGGCTGGTGGCCGGCTACTTCTACGTGACCCACCGGTTCCTGCACACCAGGCCCATGTACCGCTGGGCGCACTACCTCCATCACAAGAACGTCAACACCGGGCCGTGGTCGGGCCTGTCGATGCACCCGATCGAGCACCTGCTCTACTTCTCCACGCCGGTGTTCTTCCTGTTCATCCCCGCCAACCCGTTCATCATCATCGTCACGCAGATCTTCACCGGGCTGGCCCCGTCGCTCGGCCACTCCAACTTCGACCGCATCGTGACCGTCGGCGAACGCACCCTGCCCGCCGGCGACTACTTCCACGACCTGCACCACAAGTACTTCGAGTGCAACTACGGCACCCCGGTCGTCCCCGTCGACGCCTGGGTCGGCACCTGGCACGACGGCTCCCCCGAGGCCCACGAGCGGATGCGAGCCCGACGGGAGGCCGCCGGTAGCGCCCGATCAGGTCACTCGGTGGCGGCCTCCGCTGCTGCCTCGACGAGCGCCCGGAGCAGGTCGATCACCAGATAGGCCGACCCCTCGGAGACAGCGTCGAGCGGTCGCTGACCCTTCAACTCGGGCTGAGGCGACCGCAGCCAGGTGCGCGCCGGGCGGTCCGGCATCGCTTGGCGGGCGAGATCCACGACCGCTCGCAGTTCTAACAGCCGCTTCTCCACTTCTCTGCGGACGGTGTCGCTCCGATAGCGCCAGCGCAGCACCTCTCGCCGGCTGGTCCGTGTGACCTGCGCCAAGTCTCCGACAGTCAGCACCCCGCCGGCGCACACGTCGTCCAGCAGCGATCGGATCGTCGTCATCGTGGCGGTCCTCCTCGGGGCGGCGGGCCGTGGTGTCGGGCATACGTTGGCACAGATTCGATCCTGCCAGGCGCCGCGCGGCACGAAGCGGCCGGGGCGGCGGTCACGCCGAGAGACAGAGGCAAGGACAAACCAACAGACAGCACACAGGACACTCATTGATCCTGGTGACGAGGCGTCTCGTAGAGAAGATGCTCCATATGTCGGTCAGACAACGCTGTGAGCAGGTATTATAGTCTGTCGAACTGCTCATTGCGAGGTCACTAGCGTGGACAGAGAGTTTGGAGTTGACTACAGGATGTGACCATGTATGATGCCGCAATGAGGCAATATCAGCGTACACACCCCTGGATCACTTTCGAGACGATAGCGCCCGACAGGCTCGGTCCGCGGACCTGGATGCTGCTCGGTGAGGCCCGCGCCGCCTGTTCGATGCTGGCCAGGCTTCCGCTCCAGCCGGCCGTGGCCCGGGAGATGTACACGGTCGCTCTGACGCGCGGCGCCCAAGCCACCACCGCTATTGAAGGCAACACGCTTACCGTCGAGCAGGTCCGCGGCATTCTGACCGGCGACTTCACGGCTCCCCCGTCGCGAGCCTATCAGGAGCGGGAGGTTCGCAACGTCCTCGAGGCATTGCAGGGGATCTCTGAGCAGGCGCAAGGTGGGTCGGTTCCGCAGATCACCCGGGCGTTGATCTGCGACTACAACCGACAGATTCTCGAAGGCACCGAGCGTCCGGCGGATGTGGTGCCCGGCTCGGTGCGCCGCCACATGGTCGGGGTGGGTCGCTACGCAGGCGCCCCGGCGGAGGACTGCGAATACCTGCTGGAGCGTCTGGCGGGCTGGCTGAACAGCGAGGCGTTCCGGTCGGAAGACCCGGCTGTGCAGTTCGCGGGGCACTTCCTGGCGGCTGTCTGCGCGCACGTCTATATCGCTTGGATACACCCGTTTGCCGACGGGAACGGCCGCACGGCGAGGCTCTTGGAGTTCACCATTCTGGCGCGCTCGGGGACGCTGCCGCTGCTAGCGGCCCACCTGCTCTCAGACCACTACAACCTCACGCGTGACCGCTATTACCAGGAGTTAGCCGCATCCAGCGCCCAGAGTTCGGTGGCCGGATTCGTGGCCTATGCAGTCGAAGGATTCGTCGACGGGCTCAGAGCCAAGCACGAGCAGGTGCTTGAGCAGCAGCTTCGAGTTACGTGGACAAACTTCGTGCAGGAGCGGTTGGCAGACGGTCCGGCAACCCCGAGTCGGGACCGCCGCCAAGCCTTGGTCCTCGGCATGGCACCCGGCGTGATTCACTCGCGGACCGAGCTGGCGACGCTGAATACGCCCGTCACGGCGCTGTACGCGAGGGTGGGGCCCAAGACGCTCAGCCGGGATCTGAACCAGTTGGTGGACATGGGCCTCGTCGTCAAGGAGGAGGGCGGCTGGCGGGCCAACGTGGACGTGCTGGCAGCGTTCCTACCTCCGAGCGGCACCACGGATTGATCCCTGCCGAAGCGTCCGCCCCCCACGACGTTCGCCATCCCAATCGTCCGCGCCCCCAATCGCTTGCGCATGGCAGGCTCGCTGCATGGCGCACACGACTACGACCGCGAGCGGCTGAGCGGGTCGCTCGGGGGCTGGGCGACGAGGTGCGGGTTCGGGACGTGGCCGATCAGGGTGTAGGGGTTGAGGAACTGTCTGCCCCATAGGGCGCTGCGTTCGGCTCGCGTCAGTTCGGATCGGTCGCAGACGGTATGCCAGTTGGCGCGGATGGTGTCGATTTGGTGGTCCACGAGAGCGGCTGCCTCCTCACCCGCGAGCCTGTAGGTGTGGGCGTGGTCGACGCACCGGGCGACTTGGCTGGCGCGGTCGCCGTTGTTGCCGAACGCCATCGCCTGTTCGGCGCCGACGCCGAAACCGACTTGGGGGCAGATGTCGAAGGCGGGTGTCAAGGTGAGCGATCGTCCGTCCCAGAACGCGGCGTGATTCTTCGCGTGGTCGTCGGTGTTGCCGCAGAGGATGCTGAAGGTGATGCGGGCGAACAATTCCCGCATGGTTTTGGTCGGTTCGGCGAATCGGGCTCTGATCTCTTCGGCCAAGCGGGGGTAGCTGTCTTCTGCGGTCCCTCCCGGTTCTTCGGCGGCGCGGTTCTGCAGCAGGGTCCTGGCGGAGACGACGAGCCTTCGACCGTCGCCTGGCGTCCTGTCGAATCGCTCAACGAGCAGCACCTGTCGGCCAGCGACTCGTTGAAGTGAGACAGACGCGACCTCGATGCCCGCTTCCCGGGCCAGGAGCATGGCGACGTGCTCACCTTGGATGGCCGGGTCACTGTCCCGGACGGAAGGGAACTTGGCGAGGAACCCGAACTGCCCGCCCGTGATCAGGGCCTTCGGTCGAGCGCCGCCGGCCGATGTGCTCTGCAGCAGTGCTCGCCGGAGAACGTCCCGCAGCGGCAGGCCTTGCTCAACCCGCTGCGCCGCCTCGGCAAGGTCCTCGATGTTCGCTTCGTCGCCGCAGCGGGGGGCGTATGCGTCGGCGTCGTGCTGCAGGTCGAGCGCTCCGATTCGATTGGAAGCGGATTCGAGCAGGTAGCCGAGGCTGCTGAGTCCGCCGTGCTCGAGCTCGAGGCGACGTTCGATGACGCGGCGGCCCCACGAGTCGGGGCCCGCGTCTGCGATG
Source organism: Acidimicrobiia bacterium (assembly GCA_009840735.1). GTDB lineage: Bacteria > Actinomycetota > Acidimicrobiia > Acidimicrobiales > CATQHL01 > VXNF01. The sequence continues at coordinate 32,738 of VXNF01000108.1, forward strand.
CATCCGGGCACATCGTCGCGGGTCAGCACTTCATCTTCCTGCAGCGGCAGGTCCGGGAGGCTGAGGGCGATGGCATCGTGGCGCGCCAGATAGCTCTGGCCGTAGACGAAACTCATTCGCGGTCCGCGGTCTGTGAGCCGGGCGGCGACAACCGGGTCGCCGGCGCCTGGCAACCAGATCCAGACGAATGCCTGAGGCGGTCGGCGGCGGGCCTCAGAAATCATTGTCCACTCGCGGGTGGCGGACGGCGTCGGGCAGAACGGTCAGCCGGGTCGTGAGGTATTCGGCCTCTTGCGCGCGCCGCTGCCGATCCTCGCCGAACAGCGCCACGCCGACAATGGTGGCGACTTCGAAGGCGGTCCCGAGAGCGACGGTCGGGTCGCCGCGTTCCACCTTGCGGACCGTGGTGAGAGACACTCCCACCCGTTCGGCCACTTCGGCGGCCCGCATCCGCCGCTCGCGGCGGGCGGCTCGCACCCTGAGGGCGAACAGGCCCAAGGCTTCGCGGCTGGCTGCTGAGAACTCCCGGTGGCGATGCATACTGCTAGTATATGAGCAATATTATAGTGTCGATCCTAATATATTAGCAGGTAGCGGTGGTCCCGCACGCCGATGAGCCCACGCTGATGAGCGCCGAGGGCGGATCGCACGGGCGGGCTCTACGCTCGAATCTTGTGGCCCGGTTGGAGGACTTGACGAAAGGCGTCCGCGTGCGGGGGGTGACTCCGACCGGGCCGGTGACGGTCATCGACGCCGACTGGATGGGCGCCGACGCGCTGACCCTCACCTACGAGGACAGCAGCGGGGCCACCGACCGCGAGGTCCTCTACCGCTCCAACGAGGAGGACCTGGAGTGGGCCGACGATGGCCGCCGCTGGTCGCTGGACGCCGATCCGGCGCTGTTCAAGCTGGTCTCCGAGGCGAAGCGCATCTCCCTCGCCTACCTGTTCGACCCGTACCTGGCCACCGAGACGAGCGACATCGAGGTGCTGCCGCATCAGATCGAGGCGGTCTACGCCGACATGCTGCCCCTTCGGCCGCTGCGTTTCCTGCTGGCCGACGACCCCGGTGCCGGCAAGACGATCATGGCCGGACTGCTCATCAAGGAGCTCATGGTGCGCGGCGACCTGGGGCGGTGCCTGATCGTCGTGCCCGGCGGGCTGGCCGAGCAGTGGCAGGACGAGCTGGGCGAGAAGTTCGGCTTGGAGTTCGAGTTGCTGAGCCGCGAGATGGTGGAGGCGTCCCGCTCCGGCAACCCCCTCCTCGAGCGCCCGCTGCTGGTGGCCCGCCTCGACATGCTGGCCCGCAACGACGATCTGCAAGCCCGGCTGGCGCAGACCGAATGGGACCTCGTCGTGGTGGATGAGGCCCACAAGATGTCGGCCTCGTTCCAGGGCGCCGAGGTGCGCGAGACCAAGCGCTACCGCCTCGGACGCCAGCTCGAACGGGTCGCCCGTCACTTCGTGCTGATGACCGCCACCCCCCACAACGGCAAGCCGGAGGACTTCCAGCTGTTCATGGCGCTGCTCGACGGCGACCGCTTCGCCGGCAAGTTCCGCAAGGGGACTCACAGCGACGAACCGCCCCGCGACCTCATGCGTCGCATGGTCAAGGAGGAGCTGCTGCGCTTCGACGGGACGCCCCTGTTCCCCGAGCGGGTGGCGACCACGGCCAAGTACCCGCTGAGCGACGGCGAGAGCGAGCTCTACGAGCAGGTGACCGAGTACGTCCGCAGCGGGATGAACCGGGCGGAGCGGCTGCGAGCCGAGGGGCAGGGCGGGCGCTCGGCGGTGGTGGGTTTCGCCCTCACGATCCTGCAGCGGCGCTTGGCGTCGTCCCCGCTGGCGATCTGGCGGTCGATCCAGCGCCGCCGCGCCCGGCTGGGCGCCCGGCTCGTCGAGGTGCGGGACATGCGAGCCGCCTTGGAGGTGACGCAGGTTCCCGCCGGCTACCAGCCAGACGACTTCGGCCACTTCGAGCGCGACTTCGAGCCCGATGATCTGCTGGGAAGCGAGGTGGAGGAGGTCGAGACCGAGATCCTCGACGCGGCGACCGCCGCCCGCACCGTCGAGGAGCTGGAGGCCGAGATCGCCGACCTCAGCCGCCTCGAGGAGCTGGCCGAGACGGTGTATCGGTCCGGCGCCGACCGCAAGTGGGAGGAGCTGGCCGGACTGCTGCAGAACACGCCGGAGATGCGCGACGCCGCGGGGCGCCGCCACAAGCTGATCGTCTTTACCGAGCACCGCGACACGCTCGAATACCTGCAAGCCAAGCTGGCCGGCCTGCTGGGGAGGTCCGCAGCGGTCGTCGCCATCCACGGCGGCGTGAAGCGGGACGAGCGCCGCAAGGTGCAGGACCGGTTCACCCAGGACGCGGAGGTGACGATCCTGGTGGCGACCGACGCAGCCGGGGAGGGCCTCAACCTGCAGCGCGCCCACCTGATGGTGAACTACGACCTTCCCTGGAACCCCAACCGCATCGAGCAGCGCTTCGGGCGCATCCATCGCATCGGCCAGACTGACACCTGCCGCCTGTGGAACCTGGTGGCCGACGGCACCCGCGAGGGGACGGTGTTCGAGCGGTTGCTCACGAAGCTGGAGGAGCAGCGCCGCGCCCTCGGCGGGAAAGTCTTCGACGTCTTGGGCGAGGCGTTCTCCGACCGGTCGCTGCGGCAGCTGCTGATCGACGCCATCTGCAGCGAGGACCCGGTGCTGCAACGGGTGCGGATGGAGGCCGTGATCGACGGCACCGTCGGCGCCCGCACGCAGGAACTCATCGACGCCCAGTCGCTGCTCAGCGACGTTCTGGCGCCGGAGCGCACCGCAGGCATCCGCGACGAGTTGGAGCGCGCCCGCGCCCGCAAGCTCCAGCCCGGTTTCGTGCGCAGCTTCTTCCTCGCTGCCCTGGCGCGACTCGGCGGGCGCGCCGCTGAGCGGGAGGCCGGCCGGTATCAGGTTGTCGGCGTGCCCGCGGCGCTGCGCAGCTGGGACAGCGCCAACCGGCGTGGCCGGCTGCTGCGGAACTACGAGCGGATCTGCTTTGAGCACGACCACGTGTCGGTGCCTGGCCGGCCGGTGGCGGATCTCCTGGCGCCGGGCCATCCGCTGCTCGACGCTGCCGTCGGGGTGACCCTGGAGCGCCACGGCGAGGTGCTGCAGCAGGGAACTGTGCTCATCGATCCGCAGGACTGGACGGAGACGCCGCGGCTGCTGGTGTTCCTCGAGCACGAGATCGTCGACGGCACCACGCTTCGCGACGGTCGCCGCCAGGTGGTCTCCCGACGCTTGGAGTACGTGGAGATCACCGAGACGGGCGACGTGGCCAGCGCCGGGCGGGATCCTCACATCGACCTGCGGGCCCCCGACGCCGACGAGCAGGTGTTGCTGGCGCCGCTGGCGGAGGCCGACTGGGTGATAGCCGGCCTCGAGACGACGGCCCTGCGCCACGCCGGCGAGCACAACGCGCCGCGACACCTCACCGAAGTGCAGGACCGGGTGCGGTGGCGGGTGGGGCGCACCCTCGAAGCCGTCGAGAGCCGCCTCACCGAGGAGATCCGCTACTGGGGCGCCGAGGCCCTGCGGCTGAAGGACAAGGAACTGGCCGGACAGAGCGGCGCCCGGCTCAACTCAGCCCTCGCCGGTCGCCGGGCCGACGAGGCCACCGAGCGCCTGCAACGCCGCCGAGCCGAGTTGGTTCTGCAAGCCAAGCTCTCGGTGCGGCGGCCCCGCGTCGTCGGCGGCGCCCTCGTGGTGCCCGCCGGCCTCGTGGTCAAGCTGGCAGGGACCGAAGTGCCCGACCACGCGCACGACACGGTGCGAACCGAGAAGCTGGCCGTGGCCGCGGTGCTCGCCGTCGAGCGGGAGCTAGGGCGAGACCCTGTCGAGATGGCTCACAACAACGAGGGCTACGACGTCGAGACCCGCGGCGACGACGGCCGCCTGCTGTTCATCGAGGTCAAGGGCCGGGTGGCGGGCGCCGACCTCTTCACGATCACCAACCGGGAACTCAACTACGGCCTGAACAACGCCGAACGTCACATCCTGGCCCTCGTGCGCGTCGAAGAGGACGACACCACCACCGTCCGCTACCTCTACGACCCGTTCGGCGGCCGGGAGCCTGCGCCCAGCGCCGCCGAGTACGACCGCCGCCTCTCCTGGGACACCTACTGGAACCTCGCCGAAGCGCCTCGGTGAGGGGCTCAGGTTTACCGTTACCGCGGCAACACCGCGGTAATACCGGGTTATACTGATGTTGTGAAAGTCGCCGTATCAATCCCGGATCCCCTCTTCCGCCGTGCGGAGCGATCGGCGCGTCGCCGGAAGATGTCGCGCTCGCAGCTGTACGCGTTCGCGCTCGAACAGATCGTGGATCGCGAGGGTGACAGCGAGATCACCGATCAGCTCAACGCCGTGTATGCGGACCACGACTCCCGACTGGATCCCGGCCTGGCGGCTGCGCAGGCCGAAGCCGTGCGCGAGCAGTGGTGAGCGGGCCCGAGGGTGCTGAGACGCGGCGACATCTGTTGGGCGAACCTGCCAGAACCGGTGGGATCCGAGCCGGGATACCGCCGCCCGGTTCTGATCGTCTCCGCGGACGCCTTCAATGACAGCAGAATCAACACGGTGGTCGCGCTGGCGATCTCGTCCAACCTGGCCCTCGCCGATGCGCCTGGCAACGTGGAACTGCCTGCGGCGGACTCCGGGCTGGTTCGCGACTCGGTCGCGAACGTCACACAAGTCGTGACTCTCGACAAGGCCCAGGTGCGAGAGTGGGTCGGCAGCGCGGGCACCGAGTTGATGCGCCGGGTTGAGGCCGGCCTGCGCCTCGTCCTGCAACTCGAAGCAGGCTGACAGCGAGGAGCCGTGGACTCGCCGCTAGTCCGGTGCCGGAGCAAGGCGCGTGACTGAGCTGCGGCGGAAGCTTATTGAGGTGGCGTTGCCGTTGGACGCCATCAACGCGGCGGCGGCGAAGGAGAAGTCGATCCGTCACGGGCACCCGTCGACGCTGCACCTCTGGTGGGCGCGGCGCCCGCTGGCGGCGTGCCGGGCGGTGCTGTTTGCCTCGCTCGTGGACGACCCCTCCGCGCACCCCGACAAGTTCCCGACTGATGCGGATCAGGCCGCCGAGCGCAAGCGGCTCTTCGAGATCATCGAGCGCCTGGTGCCGTGGAAGAACAGCAACAACTCCGACGTCCTTGCCGAGGCCCACGCAGAGATAGCCGCGAGTTGCGACGGCAAACATCCTGCGGTGCTCGACCCGTTCGCCGGCGGCGGGTCAATCCCGCTGGAGGCGCAGCGCCTGGGCCTCGAGGTGCACGCCTCGGACCTCAACCCCGTGGCGGTGCTCATAAACAAGGCAATGATCGAGATCCCGCCCCGGTTCGCCGGTCGGCCTCCTATCCATCCCGATCAGGAAGGCGCTGCGGACCTCCGGCAATGGTCGGGCGCGCAGGGCTTGGCCGCCGATGTGCGCTACTACGGGCGCTGGATGCGAGACGAGGCCCAGCGCCGCATCGGCCACCTGTACCCGAAGGTCGATCTGCCCCCCGAGCACGGCGGAGGCGAGGCCAATGTGATCGCCTGGTTGTGGGCGCGCACCGTGCCCTCGCCGGACCCTGCGTGGCGTGGCCACGTTCCGCTGGTGAAGAGCTTCTTGCTGAGCAACAAGAAGGCGCGGCAGGTGTGGGTCCAGCCTGTCGTGGACCGCGCAACGAAGACCGTGCGGTACGAGGTGCGAACCGACGGCGACGGAGAGCCTCCAGAGGGAACCGTCACCCGCCAGGGCGCCCGCTGTCTCGCCACCGGCGCGGCCATGCCGTTCGAGCACATACGCGCCGAGGGACGCGCCGGGCGCATGGGTCAACAACTCTTGGCCATTGTGGCCGAGGGCGACCGGCAGCGGGTGTACCTCGAACCGTCCGCCGAGCACGCCGAGATTGCTCAGGCAACCACCCGAGAGGATGTGCCGACGGGAGAACTCTCGGGCAAGGCTCGCGCGAACGTCGCGAACTACGGCTTGACCCGGTGGTCCGACCTGTTCACCGCCCGACAGTTGACGGCCCTCACCACGTTCAGCGACCTAGTGGACGAGGCGAGACAGCAAGCGAAGGCCGACGCCGCCGCCGCAGTCGGTTGGGTCAACGACCCGACCCTGCTACGGGACGGCGGCTCCGGTGGCGCCGCGTACGCCGAGGCGATCTCGGTCTATCTGGCTTTCGCGCTCTCAAAGATGGCTGATCGCGGATCGACGATCTGCACATGGTTCACCGCACGGGACTCGACTCGGAACACGTTCGCTCGCCAGGCGATCCCGATGACGTGGGATTTTGCTGAGGCCAACACACTGCTGGACGGAACCGGATCGTTCCTTGGGGCTGTGGGGTGGACGGCGGAATCAGTTGAGGGCCAGCAGCTGTTCGACGCGCTCCCTGGGATTGTCTCGCAACTCGACGCCGCCGAGGCGCCCCGAGCACTCCATTCCCGCGGACAGGCGGAGTCGGGGTCGGGGCCTGTGGGCGGCGGGCGGCCCGGCGGGGGTCGGGCCGGTTCGCCGCCCTCGGGCTTGTTGGTGTCAACTGATCCGCCGTACTACGACAACATCGGGTACGCCGACCTGTCTGACTTCTTCTACGTGTGGCTGCGCCGCTGCCTGGCGTCGGTGTACCCGGACGTGTGCGCGACGCTTCTGGTGCCGAAGGCGCAGGAACTGGTGGCCACGCCCTACCGCTTCGACGGCGACAGACGGAAGGCCGAAGAGTTCTTCGAGTCCGGGCTCAATCGAGTCTTCGAGCGGCTCGCGGAAGCTCAAGACGAGCGGTTCCCCATGACCGTGTACTACGCCTTCAAGCAGGCCGAGACCACTGAGGGTGGCGTGGCTTCCACGGGGTGGGAGACGATCTTGCAGAGCCTCATCAACGCGGGGTTAGTGATTGTCGGCACATGGCCGATTGCCACCGAGCTGAGAACCAAGCCCGTCGCTCTGGGGGCCAACGCCTTGGCGTCCTCGATCGTGCTGGTGTGCCGCCGGCGCTCGGAGTCGGCGCCGCTGGCGACCCGGCGCGAGTTCCTGCGCGCTCTCGAGGCCGAGCTGCCCGCGGCGCTGCGGCTGCTGCGCGAGGGCGGCATCGCGCCGGTGGACATGGCACAGGCGGCGATCGGCCCCGGCATGGCGGTGTTCTCTCGCTACGCCCGAGTCATGGAGGCCAGCGGCGAGACGATGCGGGTGCGCACCGCGCTGGAGCTCATCAACGAGACCCTCGATGAGGTCACCGAGGGCATCGACGCCGAGTTCGACTACGACACCCGCTGGGCGGTCAGCTGGTTCGCCGAGTACGGCTTCGAGCAGGGCGAGTTCGGCCGCGCCGAGCTGCTCTCGAAGTCCCGCAACACCTCGGTGGCGGGCCTCGCCGAGGCGGGCATCGTCGCATCCGGCGCCGGCAAAGTGCGCCTGTTGCGCCGCGACGAGCTGGACCCCGACTGGGACCCGGCCACCGACCGCCGCTTCACCGTCTGGGAAGTCGCCCATCACCTCATCCATAGAATCCACCATGACGGCGAAGCAGCAGCCGCGGCCCTGCTCGGCGCCGTCGGCGGCCACGGCGAGGCCGCCAAGGAGCTCGCCTACCGCCTCTACCTCGTCTGCGAGCGCAAGGGCTGGGCCGCCGACGCCCTCGACTACAACAGCCTCGTAACCTCCTGGCCCGAACTAACCAAACTCGCCGCCACCGCAAAACCAACCCAAGCCGCCCTCCTGTAGCTGTGAGCCCACAGGGCAGGCTATGTGGTCGCACGGTGACCGCGCAGACGGATGCGGGTTCGTGAGACTGGCGTGAGTTGGCGAAACTGGGCTCGAACTCGGTCGTGCAGCCGAGAGTCCGGCGACTTGTCGACAAGGGAAACCAGTACCGCAAACGGGATGGTCTCCGCATAGCTGCTGAGGCGTCCGCCGTTTCGCGCCAGGTACCGGAACTCGAGCGAGGGTCGTTCGACCGCACCTGCTGCCATCCTGAACCGGTAGTGGCGCACCGTTTCCCATTTGCCTGAATCTCTCAGAGACGGCTCAGTCGGATCGCTCGCTCGGGTAAGCGCCTTTGTCGCCGGCAGGGTGCTTATCTGCCAGCCCTCCTGCAGTAGCTCACGCGCTTGCTCAGTCCGCAGGTCGTACGTCTGGCTACGCGCTGGACTCGTTCCCTCTGGCGGCCTGAATCGGAACACCTGGTGGTGTGGGCGGAAGACCATGTCGATCGACGCAGACGTGTATTCCGTTGGCTCGGTGGGTTCGACAGGTGAGAGATAAGCCAGCGTCATTCTGAACTCGAGGGCGCTCGGGATGTCGTCAGGTAGAGGTAGTCGGTATCCCATAGGGCTGCGGCGGTCGATCTCGTCAACGAAGAGCACATGGACTTCGTGGGCTCCAGACTCAAGAAGCGGAGCGAACTCAAGCGGGAAGCGTCCGTAGCCGACTTCGTTCATGCGCTTTCGCCAGTGCGGATGCCGGTCGGCATAGTGCACCGCGAAGGTGCGAAGCACGCTGGGGGTCGCCACCGGCAGGCGTGTCGCCAAGTCCGCTAGGGCGTGTGTGACCAGCGGAGCCGCGAAGCTCGTGCCTGCCGTCGGGACGAGCGAGCCGTCGACTCCCAGTGCCTCGAACGGGATCTCGTTGGTCCCACCGAACTGCACACCCGTGGGTTGTACGCGATTGCCATGTCGCCCCGGCCCCATTGACGAGTAGTCAGCCCGACTCCATGGACGGCTGGGTGGCGGGGCATTGCAGGCTCCGACCGTTATGCCATTCACCATGTCCCCCGGGACCTGAACATGATGTAGGCCAAGAACTTGAGGTTGTGTGCCACCGTTCCCGGCGGCAACGACAAAGAGGACGTTGTGTTCCCACGCCAGATGATCCAGTTCACTCGTCCAGCGGTCAGGCTCATGTGAGTCTTCCGTGGCGAGTTCAGGTCCGATGCTCAGATTGACGATCCCGAGGTCGTTCTCACGTACCGCCTCCACGATCCGGTCGAGCACCCAGTAGCCAGCGAGGTCCCCTGGGATCTTCTCAGGTGGAACGACACGAAAGCTCTCGACCGGGCACGGTGGCTGACGTAGCGCCGTCTGCGTGTTCGCTAGACCGAACATGGCTGCGCCGACGACAGCGGTTCCATGGTCCATGTCCTTGGTCGTCGCCGGTTCGGGGGTCAGATCAGAGGTGGGCACGGCGCCGAAGAGCGAGTTTGCGCCCGGGGAGTGAACCCCACCGTCGAACACGGCTACTCTCGGCTCCTCAGCCGCAGGCTGACGGGTAGCCGGTGGTCCGACCCACACATGGCTTCGAGTGGCGAAGCCAGGGAGTGGCCGGATGGCCGGCATTGGTCTCATGGCTCGAAGTGGGTTGAATTCGGCTAGGCGGTCCGCGGCGCCTGTCGGGATCGTGACCGGGGAGAACGTGAGCCCTCCTACCCGGCGTACGAAGTCGCGGTGGCAATCACCGCCTGTCTCTTCCACGAGTGTGAACCACTTATCGAGGGTTACTTCGTCAAGTGGTGTGGGCTCCCAGGCGCTGGAAGGGATCGGGTGAAGTACCGCCTCCCAGGTCGTCGTTTCTTGATCCGACTCAGGATCGCGTAGTACGACCGACTCGGGGGTTGCGATGCCGACATGGTCGAGCTTGCGGATGTCCGAGAAAGCCTGTTGCTCGGACCGGGCACGCCCTGGGCTCTCGATGAGATGCCCGAGTCGCTCTAGACCCCTGTCGCTCATTGCGAGGATCACGCGCCGTGTGACGCTCTCGCGCTGCTTGCGCTTCGTCTGATAGACCCCTTTGTCGGCGTGCGAGCCGACTGGCACAGCGTCGACGGCGCGCAGGAGTGTCTCGGGGAAGTGACTCGCGGCTAGATAGTTGGGTAGCAGACGGGCCTCAACGTATAGACGAGAGCCGCGCAATTCCGGGCGCAGGCTGAACGCCTGCTGTGTGACGTCGCGGACCATTGGCAGCAGTAACTCGCGTGCCTGTTCGGGGGTCTGCGGCTCATACTTCTCTCCGCCGCCCGATGGCGCATCTTCCACGTGAATCCGCAGACGCTCGCCGCCGGTGAGAACACGTCGATCCGGTGCGGGGGCCCGTGGCACAGCGCCGTCGGGAGGGGTGTCGCTCACCGCTGCTCCCGGGAGCGTCTGATTGCTGCAGCGACGGTGGGATGGCTCACGCCGAGTCGAGCCGCGATCTGACGGTTGGAGAGGCCGAGGTGTTCGCTCATAGCGACACACAGGAGGTCACGGTCGGGGCCCGGCTGGTGTGATCCCTTGGCCAGGGCATCGAGGAGCATGTCGCCGACAGTCCCCCCGGCGAGCAGTGAGCGTCGTTGAGCCTTCTCCCACAGGCGCGTCAGATCTGAGCCGCTGGAGCCATCGCTGAGCGCCACGACTAACTCGAGCATGGATTCATCGGTGGCCTCGATCCCACCTGCGAGATACCCGAGGATCCGGCGGCGCTCGTCGGGTCCGGGAAGGGGAAGTCGGATGTGGCGGTCGAAGCGACGGTCAACGGCTGGGTCGAGAATTCTCAGATGATTCGTGGCGGCTACCAGAAGGCTCGCGTCTGGCCACCGGTCCAACTCGAGCAGGACGACGTTGACTATGCGCTTCAACTCGCCAATGTCAGTGTCATCGTCGCGGCGCTTGGCGAGAGCGTCGAACTCGTCCAGTAACAGCACGCATGCCCCGGACTTGGCGAATTCCAGCGCGGAGCGGATATTGCGACCACTAGTTCCCAGGTAACTGGACACGACCGTCGCGAGGTCGATCGACACGAGAGGCACTCCAATCTCCGCCGCCAGCCAGTGAGCTGCCATCGTCTTGCCAACCCCAGGGGGACCGCTCAGCAGCACCGTTCGTGTCAGGCCGACGCCCGCAGCGGCGAGTTCGTCGGCGCGCGATCGCTCCGCCACGATCTCCGCCAACTCGTCTGCCACGATCGGATCGAGGGTGAGTCCGTCGGCTTCCGGGAAGGGATCAACGCTCACGAGGGAATGTGTCGTGCCCTCCTCTCGTGGGAGTTCGGGTTCCGCGTAGCGCAGTCCGATGGCGCTGCCGGAAGCCGAGAGAGCCTCGTGCACCGCGGCCCGGAACTCCGCGGGGTCGGTAACGCCCGGAGGCACCGTTCGCAGTAGCCGCGTCGCAAGCTGGCGAACACCCGCGGCGTACCCGGTTGCGCCCACGCGGACCAAGTCGAAGACCGCTTGCTCGAGATCTGAAGCCGACTGGTAAGTCTGCGCCCGCATCTTCAGCTTACTTTCCATTCGAGCGGCAACAAGCTGTTCAGCGATGATACTAGATTGGAAAGTCAGATCTGTGCAATCCAGCTCACGGCGACGGTGGAGCGGCCACCCAGAAGAACTCCGAGAACATCGGGGTTAGGTCTGATCGGTCGGTTGCTGCCCGAGTGGAGATGGTCTAGGGGCGGGTTCAACGGTGCGGCGGCGCTCGCGATTGAGCATCAAGTACTCGCGACATTGTGTAAGAACCTATTGACAATATTGTAGAAGAAGTGCCCCGGGTCCGCTAGGCTGGCGGCATCGAGGACTACATCGCTCGCATTGCTGACCGTGCTTTGGCCTCGGATCTGGGCGGATGGCCCGCCGTCCTGGTCACCGGACCCCGCGCCGTCGGCAAGACCACGTCTGCGCTGCGGTTGGCCGGGTCGGTGCTCCAGCTTGACCGGCCCGAAGAGCGCGGCCTCGTCCTCGAGGACCCGGACGCGGCGATCTCGGTCGGTCCCTTCCCGCTGCTGCTCGACGAGTGGCAGCACACGCCGGACGTTCTGGGCGCTGTCAAGCGGGCGGTCGACGCCGACGGTCTTCCTGGGAGTTTCATCATCACGGGCTCGGCCCGCAACGACCTCATTGCGGGCTCGTGGCCCGGCACGGGCCGTTTCCTGGACGTCCAGCTGTGGCCGCTCACGGGGCGGGAGCTCTTCGGCGATGCGGCCGCGCCGTCGCTCTTCGACCGGTGGGACACGCCGGCGCGGTTCACGGTCCCGAACGACCCGCCCGACATCTTGGGTTATCTGCGGATCGCTCTGGCCGGTGGCTTCCCTGCTGCGGTCGCCTCGCCCGACGCCGACCGGCGGGCCCGCTGGATGCGCAGCTATGTGCAGGTTGCGTCGACCCGCGACCTCGGCGAGTTCGACAGCGGCACCGGCCGCCCTCGCAGCCCCGAGCGGATGCGCCGCTACCTGCAGGCGTGCGCGTTGCACACCGCCGGCGTCGTTGCGGACTCGACCCTCGCGGAGTCCGCTCGCCTGGACCGCAAGACCGCCGCCGGCTACCACGAGATCCTCAGCGTCCTGCGTCTCATTGCCGACGCGCCGGCGTGGCGCTCGAACCGCCTGAAGCGACTCACGGCGACGCCCAAGCGCTACCTCACCGACGCAGGCCTCGCCGCCTGGCTGGCCGGAGTGGATTTTGACGCCGCCAGGCACAACTCGGACGCGCGGGGCCGCATCATCGAGACGTACGTGGCAGCCCAACTCCGGGTGGAGGCCGAGGCATCGGGGCGGCCGGTGCAACTCCATCATCTGCGCGCCCAGCGCGGCGAGCACGAGATCGACCTGATCGCCGAATTCGGCTTCAGGGTCGCCGCGTTCGAGGTGAAGGCGACCAGTGCCCCGACCCGCAAGGACGCCCGGCACATAATCTGGCTGCGAGACCAGATGCCCTCCGAGCAGTTCGCGGGCGGGGTCGTCTTCCACACCGGTCGCCACCGCCGCCGAATCGACGAAGGCGTCGAGGCCGTCCCCATCGCCGCCCTCTGGGGTTGACGCCCGACCCCTCGGATCTCCTGCGCCGAGCAGAATTCGGATTGTCCTGCAGTGACGCGGCTGAGGCGCTGCGCCGCGAGCGATACGCCCGCCGTGTCCGCGCCGAGTTCGCCGCCCTGCGGGCGGATCCGCAGGGCTGGCAGGCCTACCTGAGCGAAGCGGACCTCACGGCCGTCGCCGATGGCGTCGATTACTCGAGGAATGTGTTGATCGCAACGGGTTCGTAGTTCGAGCTGTTCGCCCAGGTGCTTACTTCGCCACGGCTCGGCATGATCGACGGGTCGGGTGATAGGAACAGCTCCGGCCGTTGTCTTGCCCAAACGGCGAGTTCGTCATCACCGGCCTCGATCTCAGCGCCCACCCGTTCGATGCTGGCCACTGCGCCCGTCGCGCGGGTTCGGTCAATCCAGTCCCAGAACGCGGGACAGAAGTCGAACCCGTAGTGCAGGTTCTTGGCCTGGATGAAGACGTTTGCGTCGAGAAGATATCGGGTCACACGACCCTCAGTTCTGTGGCCAGACGCTCGAACGTCGCCGTCTTCTTGAAGCCAAGCATCCGGAATGCGTCCGTGTAGAGAGTCTGACCCTCGAGGGTGCTGGCGATCACCGACCGAGCGAAGAGCTTGCTGACCCTCACCGGTTGCGCGTGGTAGTAGTTGCCGCCGTCCCCGCCGAGACCCATCACGCGGCCCATCTCACCGGCGTAGGCAGTGCGGAAGTCCTGCCAGTTGAGGTAGCCGGCTTCGCGGAGTCGGCGCAACACGACAAGGGTGCTGCACCGGAACAGGCGAGCAAGCCGGTCGAGTTCTCGGGTCCGGTCGGTTTCGGGGTTGAACTCCGCCCGCAAACGCTCCAGCGGAACGAGCAACTCTGCGGCGACCTGGTTGCACCATCGCTCGACGTCGGGCGTTGGCCTGCCACCGAGGTCGGCGTCTGAGAGCGCGCTCTCTGCCAGCCAGATGTGTGCCAGTTCATGGGCGAGCGTGAAGACTTGGGCCGCCTTCGTGTCGGCACCGTTGACGAAGACGACCGGCGCTCGATCGTCGACCAGCGCGAACCCCCGGAATTCGCGAGGGTCGAGCTTACGGTGGGTGTTACTGCCGACGATTCCGCTGATCATGACGAGAACTCCCAGCGTCTCGGCTTGGTCGCGCAGCCGGGCGAGCGCTTCGCTCCAACCGCCGCCCCGGCTCTCAACGGCAAAATCCAAAGCGGCTGTCATGGTGCGAGCCGCGATAGAGATCGGCGATGCTGTGGTGAGCGAGCCCACGACCTCGACACGGTCGAACCCGTTCCGGAGGGCGTGCTCGTGGTACCAGTCCTGCCGTTGCTGGCACTGGTAGATGGTGTCGAGGAGGTTCGCGCTCGGCCTCGCCGGGGGTCTGTCACCGATTGTGCGAAAGTCCGGGATCGGGAGTCGCTCCTCGGGTGGTGCGGCCAGGAAGAAGAAGCCGATCGGCGTGTAGGTGCGGGCAGCGAACGCCTCCAACTGCTTGAACGTCGGCTGGCGGTCACCGCTCTCCCAGTCATCGAGCCGCGGAAACCTCTCCGCCGCGGTCTCCCGGTCGAGCCCGGCGCGATCGAGCGCCCATCGGTACATCTCCGGCCGCACGTCGACACGCATCGTCACGGCGTCATTCTGGCCGACCGTCCGGCCCTGCGGTGATCTGGCCGTTCGGCGTATGTGCCAGGGGAATCATCTGGAGGCGGCGAATGGGTTGACGACTTGGACGTCTCGGATGATCTGGCCGGCGTTGAAGTCCTCGGTGAGGAGGCGGTCGGCGCCGGCTGCGGCGGCCGCCTCGACGATCAGGGCGTCCCAGATAGAGAGCCTCGCACTGAGGGCAGTGTCGGTTGCGCGCAGGACGAGTCGGTGATCCACTGGCACGACGCGGAGCGCGGCCATCTGGCGCACGCCCTCGCGTGCGGCCCGCGGGTCGAGGTTGAGCTTCCTGGTGGCCACCCAGAAGAACTCTGTCAGCACCTGGGTGGAGATGACAAGATCTTCAGCGGCGTCGGTGAGCGTCGCTCGAGCGACGCGCTGCTTGTCGACCTCGGCGTGGTCGTAGAGGTATACGAACACGTTCGTGTCGACGAAGGCGCTCAGCGGCCTGTCCGTTCCCCGTAGATGTCTTCGCGGGTCCAGCCGCGGCCCGCGTTGCCGCTGGTGGCACCGGCGTCGGCGGCGAGCGCGATGAGGGTTAGCACGGTGGCGCCCTGCTGCGAGGTGCCGGTGAAGGACACCAAGAAGTCGCGCACGGCGGCGTTCACCGACGTGCCGGACTCGAGAGCCCGGATCCGAGCGCGACGCAGCAATTCGTCGTCGATCGCGAGTGTGAGATTCGCCACGTAATCAGTGTACCACGTAACCTGTGTGACGAGATGCGTGGAGCAACCGGCGTGTCGAGATCGTCCTTCGCTGGTGTGCGACATCTCCGCCGTCGTCGGGGCCGGGCGGCTGGGCGCGCCTCTGTCGTACCGCTTGTGTAGACCTGCGGCTGTGGAGTCGTCGCGTTCGGTGCCGTCGGGGCGCAAGCTTATTGAGGTGGCGTTGCCGCTGGAGGCCGTGAACGCCGCTGGGCGGGCCGAGAAGGCCGTGCCGAAGAAGGGCCATCCGGCGACGATGCACCTTTGGTGGTCCCGCAAGCCGCTGGGCGTGGCGCGGGCCGTGCTGTTCGCCTCGCTCGTGGACGACCCGTCGGCCCGGCCGGATCGATTCCCCACCGAGGCCGACCAGCAGGCCGAGCGCCGACGGTTGCTGGAGCTCGTCGAGGGGCTCTGCCGATGGGAGCGCAGCGGCGACGTTGCTCTGCTGGCGGAGGCGCAGGACCGAATCGCGGCCTCCGCGGGCGGCGATGCGCCGAGAATCATTGACCCGTTCTGCGGCGGCGGGGCCATCTCGACCGAGGCGACGCGGCTGGGGTTGAACACTCTCGCCATCGACCTGAACCCCGTCGCCAGCCTGGTGAGCGCGGCCACCCTCACGGTGGCGCAACGGTTCGCCGGGGTGCCTGCTGTCAACGGTGGGGTGCGCTCCGGCGGCGCGCCGCTGGGTGGGGGTCGTACCGGGGGTGTTCGGTCGGCGGGCGGTGCCGGCGCGGGGCGCGGCGGCGGGCTGGCGGGGATTGCGGCTGACATCGCGTTCTACGGGGCAGCCGTCGAGGGCGAGTGTCAGCGGCGCCTCGCGGGCGCTTTCGAGGCGCCTGTGAGTCCACTGTCGCCGAGCGGGCGCACGGTGGCGATCTCCTACCTGTGGGCGCGGACGATCACCTGCGCCAACCCAGGCTGCCGCCGCACCACGCCGCTGCTGTCCACCTGGTGGCTGTCCAAGAAGCGAACGAACCGCTGGCATGCCCGCCCGGTTATCGACGGCGACCGCTTCGACTTCGACGTGGCCTCCGGGCCGCCGCCCGCTGAAGTCGTTGATCTCAAGATCGGACGGGGGGCCAACTTCCGCTGCCTGTTCTGCAACACCGTGAACGACGCAGAGGCCGTGCGCCACTGGGGGCGAGAGTTCGGCTTCGGGCTGCGTCTGGTGGCCACCCAAGCGTTCGCTGACCCGCTGCGGCGCCGAGGCGGACGCGTCTGGCTGGCACCCGACGCCGCGAGCCAACAGGCGGGCCTCGCCGGCGGCGACGCCAAGTACGCCGAGGCCGTCGAGGCAGCACTGCGCCGAGAGCTGCCGACCGAGTGCGGGAACGTCACCTCGTTCGGGCTGCGCACCTTCGGCGACCTGCTGTCTCCACGCCAGCGGCGCACGATGGCCACCTTCAGCGAGGCAATAAACGGGATCACTCCCGTCGTACACAGCGACGCGGTCGATGCCGGAATGCCCGACGGCGAAGTCGGCCTCGAGGAGGGTGGCAGCGGGGCGCGCGCCTACGCCGAGGCCATCACCACCTACCTGGCGCTCGCCCTGTCGCGCATGGCCAACCGCACGACGGCGATGACGACCCACAACCGGGCCAACGGCTCGGTGGAGCAGTCGTTCATCCGGCCCGCCTACGGGTTCTACGGTGAGTTCCCCGAGGCCAATCCCTTCTCCGGGTCGACGGGCTCCTGGGCCGGCGGTCTCGACTACGTCGTCAAGGCGGTCGAGGCTCTCCCCGCGCCCGCTCCGGCGACACGGGTCGGCCAAGCCGAAGTGCGCTGCGCCTCGATGCTCACCGCCCTCGACGGCGAGGTCGGCGTGGTCTGCACCGATCCGCCCTACTACGACATGTTCGACTACGCATCGCTGTCGAATCTGTTTCTTGTGTGGCTCAGGGCGACGCTCGGCAACGTGTGGCCAGACACGCTGGGGCCACTCCTCGCACCCAGCGACGAGCAGATCGTCGCCAACTCGGCGCGCTCGGGGGGACACAGGGCGGCGGCGCACGCCCACTTCGAGACGCTGCTAAGCCGGGCCTTCGAGCACATGCGAGACGTCCAAGACCCCCGCTACCCGCTGACCGTCTACTACGGATACCAGCAGGGCGACAACAAGGGTAGCGGCGGGGCCTGGGAGGCTCTGCTGGAGAGCCTGATCTCGGCCGGCTTCCGGATCACCGCATCGTGGCCATTGCGCACCGAGCGGCCCGAAGGCGTCAAGAAGGGCACCAAGTCGTTGGCTTCGTCGGTGCTGCTGGTGTGCCGCGCCGCCGAGGACGGAGCTGGGCGAGCTGTGGCGACGCTTACTGACTTGAGAGGAGAGCTGCGGGCCGACCTGCCCGGCGCCATTCGGTTGTTCCAGCAAGCCAACGTCGCCCCCCTGGATCTCGCGCAGGCTGCCGTCGGGGTTGGGATGGCGGCGTACACGCGTTACGGAAGGGTGCTGGCCTCAGACGGATCGCCCATGGGCGTGCGAGCAGCCTTGGCGCTGATCAACGAGGTCTTCGACGAGACGCTCACCGACACCGGCGACGGACGGGACGCGGAGCGCCGTGCCGCGCAGGCGCCTCGACACTGACACCGCCCGCGCCACCGAGGCGCCTGGCTGTCGCAGTTCGGCGCCCGTCGGAACCGGTCCGCCCCGACCGGCACCTTGCTACCTTTGTTCGCTCCGACGGTTGCAGTTGTCGGCTGATTCGCCGCTGGGGCCGCGGAGAGGAGTGATCTAGTGGCGCTGAGCAACCACGAGCGGATCGGCAAGGCGATCGCCCTGGTGGGCGAGGGGTTGGCGCCGTTCGTGGCCCGCGAGTGCGAGGCACAGTTCGGCCGCAGCTGGCCGGCGGCCGTGCAGCGGGTCGAGACACGGGGCGGTCGCCCGCGGCAAGTCAATCCACGAGATCCGCAGTTCTTGCTGAAGGTGCTTTGGGATGAGTGGAACGCGGTGTTCTCGCGCAAGCTGTCGCGAGCCGACCGCAGCTATGTGGCTGAACTCCAGGCTGTGCGTAACTCATGGGCTCACAACGAGAGTTTTTCCACAGACGACGCCCTCCGCGGGCTAGACACCGCCCAGCGCTTGCTGGAGTCCGCCGCCGCCGGCGCGCAAGCGAACGAGGTAGGTGGCCTGCACCAGGAACTGCTGCGCCTGAAGTTCGAGGAGCAGAGCCGCAGCGCTCGGCGCGCCAGGGCGCAGCGCACCGAGGCCGGGGTGGCGGCCGGGCTGCCGCCGTGGCGGGAGGTCATCGAGCCGCACGACGACGTCACCTCCGGGCGTTTCGAGATGGCGCAGTACGCCGCCGACCTTCACCAGGTGTGGCGCGGCGCGGCCGCGGCCGAGTACGGCGACCCGACCGAGTTCTACCGGCGCACCTTCATAACCGAGGGGCTCGGCAAGCTGATCACCGGCGCAGTTGAGCGTTTCGCCGGCAGCGGCGGCGACCCCGTCGTGAAGCTGCAGACCAACTTCGGCGGTGGCAAGACGCACGCCCTCATCGCCCTGTACCACCTCGCCGGCGCCGACCGTGCGGCCGACCTTCCCGGCGTGGAAGATCTTCTGACCGGCGGGGGATTGACCCTTCCCGGAACCGGGGTGCGCCGAGCGGTCCTCGTGGGGCACCAACTTGAGCCCGGGAGCGCCGCCGAGAAGCCCGACGGCACCGCAGTTAGCACCATTTGGGGTGAACTTGCCTGGCAGCTTGGTGGATCTGATGCATATTCGCTGGTGGCAGAAGCGGACCGGACCGCCACCAGCCCCGGCGCCGCCCTCGGCGAACTCCTGGCCGCCCACGCGCCGTGCCTGATCCTGATCGACGAGTGGGTGGCCTACGCCCGCCAGCTCTACGGGCAGCAGGGTCTGCAGGCGGGGACCTTCGACGCCCACTTCAGTTTCGCCCAGGCGCTTGCCGACGCCGTCGCCGCCACCCCGCGGGCGCTGCTGGTGGCCACCATCCCGGCCTCGCAGATCGAGGTCGGCGGTGAGGGCGGGCAGGCGGCGCTCACCCGCCTGGAGAATCTGTTCGGGCGCGTGGAGGCCAACTGGCGCACAGCCTCCACCGAGGAGAGCTTCGAGATCGTCCGGCGCCGGCTGTTCAAGCCGCTCAGCGCCGCCTCGGCCCGCAAGCGGGAGGCGGTGGCGGCCGCCTTCGCCGAGCTCTACCGGGCCAACAGCGGCGAGTTCCCGTCGGAGTGCCGGGAGGGCGAGTACCGGCGGCGGATGGTGGCCGCCTACCCGGTCCACCCGGAGTTGTTCGACCGGCTTTTTGGCGATTGGTCGAACCTGGAACGCTTCCAGCGAACCCGCGGTGTGTTGCGCCTGATGGCCAAAGTTATCCACAGTCTGTGGATGAACGAGGACGCGACTCTGCTGATCATGCCGGGCACGATTCCCGTCGACGACGCCGAAGTTGCCGCCGAAATGACCCGCTACCTGGACGATGGCTGGCGGCCGGTGCTGGAGGTGGACGTGGACGGGCCCAAGGCCCTCTCGTGGCGTCTCGACTCGGAGAACGCCCCGCTCGGCCGCTACTCGGCGGCGCGGCGGGTGGCCCGCACGGTGTACTTCGGTTCTGCGCCCAGCCAGCAGGCCGCAAACAAGGGCCTCGACGACCGTTCGATCAAGCTCGGCTGTGTCCAGCCGGGGGAGCGCCCGGCCACCTTCGGTGACGCCCTCCGGCGACTCTCGGACCGGGCCACGTACCTGTACCGCGACGCATCCCGCTACTGGTACGCGCTGGCGCCGACGGTTACGCGCATGGCTCAGGATCGGGCCGCCGAGCTCAAGTCTCTCGACGTTGACGAGGCGATCCGCCGCCGCCTCGGCGCGCAGGCCGCCCGTCGGGGCGACTTCGCCGCTGTGCATCCTTGTGTCCGCTCGCCCGGCGAGGTGCCCGACGAGGACACGGTCCGGCTCGTGATCATCGACCCCGGCTTCGAGCACGACCGCAGCAGCAAGCTGAGCCGGGCCCAAGACTTCGCCTCGGTGGTCTTGGACGAGCGCGCCGGCGGGGCGCGGCGCCATCGCAACATGGTGGTGTTCCTAGCGGCTGACAGTGCCCGGCTCGGAGAGTTGCGCCAAGCGGCCCGGCAGTGGCTCGCCTGGGACTCCATTCGCCGCGACGGCGAGACCCTGAACCTGGACGCCTTCCAGACCCGCCAAGCGGACGCCAAGACGCAGGAGTTCGACGAGACGGTAGACCAGCGCATCGTCGAGACCTACCAGTGGGTGCTCAACCCCGAGGCGCACGAGAACGACCCGACGGGGCCAATGACCTGGGACACGTTCCGGCTGCCGAGTGTCGGCGTGGGGCGAGCCGGCGCCGGCTCGGAGTCGCTGGCCGAACGGGTCTCTCGCAAGCTGATCGCCGATGAGAGCCTGGTGCCCGGCTACTCCGGTCCTCGGCTGCGGCTGGACATCGACCGGGTGCCGCTGTGGCGAGGCTCGGAGGTCAGCGTGGCGCAGCTTTGGGGCGACTTCACCCAGTACCTGTATCTGCCCCGGCTTCGGGATCGGTCGGTGCTGGATGAAGCGGTGCGCGACGGCGTGGCCTCGCTGACTTGGCGGGCCGACGGCTTCGCTTACGCGGAGGCCCGCGGCGCTGTGGGCGCGGGCGGGGAGAGTGGCCGCTACGTCGGTTTGCGGGCGGGCGAGGCCCTCCTCGCACCCGCGCCGAGCGGTCTGGTGGTCCACCCGGACGTGGCTGCTGGGCAACTGGCCGCTGAACGGGCCGAGAGCCTCGACCGCCCCGATGAACCCGGAGGAGCGGCCGACGGCGACTTTGACTCACCGGGTGATGACGAGCCCGACCCGGCGCCCGGCCGTCCGCCCCTGCCCACCCGCTACTGGGGCCGGGTCACGCTGGACTCGCTGCACTGGACCCGAGCGGCCGCCGACATCGCCGACGCCATCGTCAACCAGCTCGCCCGCACGGACGGCGCCCGCGTCGAGATCACCATCGAGGTGGAAGGCACCGCCCCGGAGGGATTCGACGAGGCCACCCAGCGCACCGTTCGGGAGAATGCCGCCACACTGAAGTTCACGACCGGCGAATTCGAAGCCTGAGTCGTCGCGGGCGAGGCGGCCTCTGAGCGAGGGGACGACGCCTAGGCTGGGGATCCTCTCGCTATGACCTCAGGGACCGCATCCACCCGGGCCGCTTCGCGCCAGGCCGCTGAACGCCGCTTCAGCCAGTCGATGGTCGTCTCGGGCACTCGCTGCCTGCTGGCGTACATCGTGTTCCCGTACGTGTTCCCGCTGATCGGGGTGGCCGATGTGGTCGGGCCGGCGGTGGGCGTGACGATCGGCGCGGTCGCGGTGGTGTTCAACGGCCTCAGCATCCGGCGCTTCTGGCGCGGGGACCACCGGCTCAAGTGGCCGATCAGCGCGGTCAACGTGGCGGTCATCGGGCTGATGTGCTTCCTGGCCGCAAGCGACATCGGCGAGCTGACCGGCTGAGTCGGCGCGGCGTCAGCACATCAGCAGTGTGCCGGGAATGAGGCGCTGATTGACCGGATCGACGATCAGCCCGAGACCTTCGAGGGTGTAGGCGCCCAGCAGACACAACGAATCGTCCGCGCCGAACACCACGATGGTCGTCACGCTCTCCCCGTTGATGGTGGCTTGAGCCTGCCCGTAGTCCATCTCCAGTCTGCTGCCGTCGGCCAGCTGGAAGCTGCGGCTGCCTTCGCGGCTCATTGCCAGATCCTCACAGAGCGAGGCGGGGACCGTGGTGTAGAACGCTCCCGTGTCCACGATGGCTTCGACGTCTCTGATTTTCGACCCGTCCAGACTCGCCAGACGAACCGGGTGCCTGAAAGTTCCCATGAAGGCGACGCTACTTGTCGAAGACAAGTTTGTCAACAGTAAGTCACAATCAATTTCTATCTATTTCATTTCGCAGATCGGCGCGCCCGCTGGCGCCGTCGTCCGACCACCCAGTCCGAGACGCCGAGACGAGTCTCCAGGGCGGCTGCGATGCCGGGTCGGCGCGTCTACAGTCTTCTGACCGGCCGCTCGCAGCATCGGAGGTCCCTATGACGCGTGCCTTCGAGGCCCCCGCCGCGGCGGCCAACTGGCGGCGGCACTACGACGTGGCCAACGCCGACCTCGCCTGGCAATACAAGGGCTGGCCTCGGTCACCCGCCGACGCCGACCTGGACTCGGTCGCAGAGCTCGGGTTGAACCTCTTCGCCGATGACTTCATGTTCCCGGTGATGGTGATCTCCCACGGCGACCTGATGCACAACATCGAGGTCGTGGCCCGGTTCTGCGCCGACAGCGGCGTCTCGCTGGCGCCGCACGGCAAGACGACCATGTCGCCGGAGCTCTCCCACCTGCAACTCGAGGCAGGAGCGTGGGCCATCACTGCCTCCACCGGCAGTCAGGCGCGCATCTTCCGGGCCTTCGACATCGGTCGCATCCTGATCGCCCACCAGGTGGTGGACCCCGCCGCGGTCAGGTGGATGGCCGACGAACTGGCCGCCCATCCCGACGTGGAGCTGTTCTGTCTCATCGACTCGGTGGAGTGTGTCGAGGCGATGGAGGCGGCGCTGGCCGGGCGGCCCGCCGGGCGGCCCATCGGCGGCCTCGTGGAGTTGGGCATGACAGGGGGCCGCACCGGCTGCCGCACAATCCACGGGGCGGTGGCGGTGGCCGAGCGGATCGCCGCCTCCGAGCGTGTCCGCCTCGTCGGCGTGGAGGGCTACGAAGGCATCCTGCATTTCCGCGGCGACGACTTCAGCGAAGTGGACGAGTTCTTGCACCGGATGCGGGAACTCACCGAGCGACTCGCCGACGCCGGCCACTTCGACCACCTCGACGAGGTGATCGTCACCGCCGGCGGCAGCATGTTCCCCGACCGGGTGGTGGCCATCCTGGGCGGCGACTGGGACATCGGCCGGCCGGTTCGGCCGGTGATCCGCCCCGGCGGCTACGCCACTCACGACTCGAAGATGTACACCGACTCGGGACCGTTCGGCGTGCGGGCGCCGATGGACGCCTACCCGGCGCTGCGCGCGGCTCTGACACTGTGGTCCTACGTGGTCTCCCGCCCCGAGCCCAACCTGGCGCTGCTGGGCTTCGGCAAACGCGACGGCTCCTACGACGTGGACCTGCCCATGCCCGAGACGCTCCGCCGCGACGGCGAGACGCACGACGTGGCCCGCCAACTGGAGGTCTTCGAGCTCAACGACCAGCACGCCTTCGTGCGCCTCGAGCCGGACTTCGACCTCCGAGTCGGGGACCAGGTGGGCTGCGGCATCAGCCACCCCTGCACCAGCTTCGACCGTTGGCGGGCCATCCCGGTGACCGACGACGACCACAACATCGTCAGCGCAGTGCGGACGTTCTTCTAAGCGGACCTCGGGGCGCCGGTGTCCGGGCGCCACCAGGAATTCGCCAGGATCAGGCGAAGACGGTCGGGCGGAGACCGGGGATGTCGTCGTCGAGGGGGAAGAAGGGGCGCTGCATCCGCTCGAACGGCAGTGATCGCACCGAGGCCGGCGTCGGTCCGGGGGAGTCGATGACGATCACGGGGGCGTCGGGGTAGACCATCCGATAGTTCATCGGGTTCTTGGCGACGGCGAACTTGGGGGTGCGGGCGTCGACTCCAACCGAGGTGTACTGCTCGCCGGTCCACTCATAGGTGGGATGGGTGGCGATCACGATCTGTAGGCCGCTGGCGCGCAGCACCGCGGTCGGGCCCATCTCGCCGACGACGCCCTCCCAGATGCCGCCCTCGTAGACGAACCTGCCGTCGGTGAGCACCTCGACGGTGCCGGTGATCGACATGGGGTCGCCCCAGCGCGGGTCGAGCCGGTGCCCGAGGCGCAGCGTCACCTCGGCGCCGACACCCGCGGCGTGGCACTGCGCAGCCGCTTCGGGGTCCACGACCGGCGCCACGGACGCCGCGTCGGGGGCGAGCTCGGCCAGAGCGGCGATGCAGGCGACGCTGTCGCCGGCCGCGCCGCCGCCGCAGGCATCGGCGGTCTCCATCAGCACGATCGGGCTGTCGTCGATCAGGAGACCCTGGCGTACGGCCTCGGTCGGCGTGGACATGTCCGGTTCGAACTCGTGGCGCCGCTGCCAGTACTCCTCGGCCAGGGCGACAGCGGCCTCTCGCGCCCCATCGGTGTCGCCGTCGGTGATGACCAGCCCTCCGCTGCCCATTCCGGGGCGGTCGATGAACGGGTGGACCAGGAACATGCTGGTGGACAGCACGTCCGGGCGCTCTTCCAGCGCCTTGGCCTTGCGCATCATGTCCGCGAACGGTCCCTCTCCTTCGGTGGAGCCGTTCACGGCGCCCGTCAGCACCGGCACCTTGGCCATGACCATCGCTGGCTGCGCCGCACCGACGGCGGCGTCGATAAGCAGGGCGGCGCCGCGGCGGCCCGTCGTGTAGCTGTCGCGATGAGGGTACGTCTCCCAGGCCACGAGGCCGTCGGCGTTGGTCACCATGGCCTCGGTGACGTGCGCGTGCAGGTCCAGAGTGGCGACGATGGGCACGTCGGGCCCGGCGAGCGCCCGGGCGGCTGCCAGCAGGTCACCCTCGATGTCGTGGACCGTCTCGGACACTGCTGCTCCGTGCAAGGCCAGCAGGACCGCATCCACGGGGACGACCTGCTCGAGGGCCGCCAGAAGGTCAAGGCGCAGCGTCTCGTAGCAGTCGTCGGTCAGCGGACCGCCGGGGCTGGTCGAGGCGAACAGCAGCGGCACCGGTGTCGCCTCACGCTCGGCCAGCACTTCCAGCATCCCGCCCATGACCCCCCCGGCCACTCCCAACACGTCCTCGCCGTAGCGGAGTTCGAAGCGCGCGAAGGCGGCGATGTCGATGGGCGTCCCACCGAAGTCGTTGCACTCGGTGAGGATCCCGCCGACGGCAATACGTGGTGGCGACATATTCGACTCCTCGGCTCGGTCCCGGTCTCGCCGTGCTCAGTTCAAGCCGTAGGCGCGGCAGGCGGATCGCCAGCGCAGGTCCTCCGCCGCCCCGGCATCCAGAGGCGCCAGCAACTCCTCGAACGCCTTGTGCTGCCGCCGGTAGCCGCCGCCGACGTTGCAGACCGGCCAGTCACTGCCGAACATCAGGCGCTCGGAGCCGAACGCCTCCAGGGCCACCTCGAAGGCGCCGCGCAGATCCTCAGTTGTCCAGTCGGCGTGCGGCGTGACGTTGTGCAGCCCCGACACCTTGGCGAAGACGTTGGAGCAGCCGGCCGCGGCGCTCATCAGCTCCACCCAGCGGGGGTAGTCGTCTGTGCTGATCGGGGGCTTGTTCAGGTGGTCGATGACGATGTGAAGATCGCCGACCGCCTCGGCCAGGGTCGGCACGTGCTGGAGGTGCCGCAGGGTCACGCCCACGAAGTCGTAGGCCATCCCGTGCTGGGCCAGGATGCCGAGGCTCTCGCTGACGGCGGGTTGCAGCACCCAATCCGGGTCGGGCTCGTCGTGAATCAGGTGCCGTATCCCCACGAGCGGCCCGGCGGCGCGCAGCGAGTCCAAGGTGTCGGGCACCCCGTCGGGGTCGAGCAGATCGACCCAGCCGACGACAGCGACTACCCGATCATCCGACCTGCTGACCGCGAGCATGGCCTCGGTGTCGGCGAGGCTGTTCTCGGCCTGCACCAGCACGGCCTCGGTCGCGCCGGTGGCCTCGAAGTGCTCCTGCGCCTCGTCGACGAGGAACGTGCGGCGCAACTGGTGGAATGCCGGTGGCAGGTCGGCGTTGAGCCAGTCGTAGGCGCACTGGTCGAGATCCCACTGGTGGAGGTGGGTGTCGATGAGTCGGGCAGCGGTTTCGGTCATGGTCTCGGCCTCCGCATGATGTTCGTCGAGGATGGCGTGTACGGGCTCGAGCGATGCGACATCGCCACCCGCTTCCGGCAGACGATGGCCTGTGAGCGGCCACCCTTCACTTGGTGGCGCCCGCGGTGAGGCCGCGGACGAAGTACCTCTGCAGCAGCAGGTAGAACGCCAGCACCGGGATCGACACGAAGAGCATGTAGCTGAAGAGTTGCCCGTAGTTCACGTCGAACTGCCCGACAGACCGGAACAAGCCGACGGTGACCGTATTGCCCTGCAGCGGACCCAGCAACACCAGCGGGGGTAGGAATTCGTTCCACACCCATACCCCGCAGATCACCAGCACGCTCGCTGTGGCCGGCCGCAGCAGCGGCAGGATCACCGACCAGTAGATGGATGCCAGGGAGGCCCCGTCTATCGAGGCCGCTTCGGCCAGCTCCCGTGGGATCGACCGCATGAACCCGCGGTAGACGAGCACCGCGAACGGGGCGTAGTAGGCGCACAGGAAGAGGATGAGGCCCGGGAAGCTGTTCTGCAGCCCGACGTACTTCAGCACCCGGAACACCGGGATCAGGATCACCGGTGTCGGCAGGATCAGGCCGAAGAGGATGACGGTGCCGACGGCGTTGCTGATCCAGCTGGTGGACATGTGGAGGGCGAACGCCAGCATCGAGGAGACGACCATGATGAGGGCGATCGTCGAGCCCGTGATGAGCAGCGAGTTGACGAGTCCGCCGGTCACGTCCCCGGCGCTGAGCACTCCCGACATGCCGTCCAGCGTCGGACCGACGGGCGGCTTGGCCGGCGACCGCAGGATCTCCGGGTCGCTCTTGAAGGCGTTGGCGATCACCAGGTAAAGGGGGAACAGGAATAAGGCCGAGACGACGATCGCCAGCAGTGCCCGGAACTGGCGCATCACAACTCCACCTCGCGGCGGCGAAGGACCCGGAGTGAGACGACCGTAGTCGCTGCGGTGATCACCAGCAGCAGGACCGCCATCGCCGAGGCCAGGCCGGCGCGGTTCTGGGTGAACCCGGCGCGGATGATCGCCAAGCCGACGGTCTCCGACGAGCGTCCCGGTCCACCCCCCGTCAACGCCACGACGTGGTCGTAGAGCTTCAGGGCGGAGATCAGCGAGATCAAGGTCGTGATGGTCACCGCGGGCGCTACCAGCGGCCAGGTGATGAGGCGGAACCGCATGTACCCCGAGGCGCCGTCGATGGAGGCCGCCTCGTAGAGGTCGGTGGGGATCGCCCGCAGAGCGGCCACGTAGATCACCGTGGCGAACGCGATGAGCTGCCACGCCAGCGCCAGCCCCACCGAGACGACGGCGAGATTGGGGGAGCTGATCCACTCCGGTCCGGGGATCCCCAGTGCCTCGAGCGCGTTGTTGAGCGAGCCGTCGTTGGCCAGGGTCCATCGGAACGTGAGGCCCACAACGAGCGGGCTGAGGACGAACGGCGCGAACAGGATGATGCGCAAGGTCGTGTAGAGCCGCGATCCTGCATCCAGCAACACCGCGAAGAGCAGCCCCAGGGCGTTGGGCACCACCACCGAGGCCGCCGCGATCAGAAGGGTGACGTAGAGGGCGTGGCGGAAGTCGCCGCTCTCCCAGAGCTTGGCGTAGTTGCTGAAGCCCACCCACGAGATCTCGTCCCGCAGGAAGTTCACGTCGTTGAGGCTGTAGTGGACGGTGACGCCGATGGGCGCGACCACCAGCGCTGCGAACAGCGCCGTGGCGGGCGCGCCCATCGCCATGAGCCCGAAGCTGCGCCGCCCTGCGCCGGGCGGCCGGCGGCGCCCGGCGCGACCCCGCGTCGGCAGGAGGGTGCCCCTGACGGCGGAGGTCAAATTGGTTGGTCTAGCCGGAGAGGTCGTCCCAGGCGTCCTGGAGCGCCTGTGCGGCTTCCTCCGCCGACCGGCCGGCCAGCATCTCCTGGGCCTGGATCCAGATCTCGTTCTGCATGCCTGCCACGAGGGCGTCGTCGCCCACCTCGAAGGTGTAGAAGGCGACCTGTCTCGCCGACTGATCGGCGAGGATCTGGATGACCTCGGTGATCAGCGGGTGCAGCTCCACGTCGTCGGGCAACACGAACAGCTTGTTGTTGGCGATGTGCGCGTCACGGATCAGATCGTCGAGGTTGGTCTCGACGTTCGTGGCGAACTCTACCGAGAACAGCCGCGCCGCCTCCGGATCGGGCGTTGCGGCCGATATGGCCGGGCCGCCGGACGTGTAGGTGGCGAGGCGCTTGGCGCCGTCGAGGGTGGGCATCGGGAAGACGCCGATCTCGAACGGATGGTCCATGGGCACCGCCCCGGCGAAGAAGCTGCCCATCGGATACATCGCCGCGGCCCCGTCGAGGAACGACTGCTGCAGATCGGCGTAGCCGAGGTTCAGCTCCTCACCCGTCAGCCATCCGGCGGCCACCATCTGCTCGTACGGCCGCAGTGCCTCCACGAAGATCGGGTCGGTGAAACTGGCCTCGCCGCTGCGCAGCTTCTGGTTGAACGTCGGATCCACGCCCGTCACGTTGAGCGAGGCGAGGTTCATGATCGGCCAGCCCGCGGCCCAGGCGTCAGCGCCGGCACCGCCGATCACGAACGGGGTTTCTCCCGAGGCCGCGATCGCCAGGGCCGCATTGATGAACTCGTCCCAGGTCTCCGGCTCGGACGTGATTCCGGCCGCCTCGAACATGTCCTTGTTGTAGAAGACTCCCGACTCGTAGACCGTGAGCATCGGCAGCGCGTACTGCTTGCCGTCGGTGTAGCCGAGACCGACCGGGTCGATGAACCGCTCGAGGTCCTCCGGCTCGAACGGCAGCAGCAGGCCCTCGGCGATGAACTCCGCCGTGGAGAAGTTGCTCATCATGACGTCGGGAAGCTGGTCGGTGGCCGCCAACTGCTTGAGGAAGTCACCGATGTTGAGGTCGGGTGCCACGATCTTGTTGATCTCGAACTGCGGGAAGTCCGCCACCGTGCGGGCGATGGCGTCGTCCCAGAACTCCGCCGGCAGGTTCGGCGTCTCGAACACAAGGAAGTCCAACTCGATCAAGTCCGCTGCCGGTGCGGCGGCGGCCGCGGCCTCAGCCTGTGCGGCTGCGGCCTCCTCGCGCGCTGCCTCAGCCTCGGCCCGCGCCTCGTCGGCCTCCGCTTGGGCCGCGGCGGCTGCGTCTCGCGCTTCGTCGGCCTCGGCCTGCGCGGCTGCGGCCTCCGAGAGCGCCTCGTCGGCCGCGGCCTGGGCGGCTGCGAGGGCGGCTTCGGCGGAGGCCATGGCCTCCACGTTGCCCTCGGCGGTGGCCTGCGCCAGGTCGGCTGCCGCCTGCGCCGCCTCTGCGGCCGCGAGTGCAGCCTGTGCCGCGGCGTCCGCAGCGGCCGCGTCGGCGATACCGGTGGCGGCGTCCGCCGCCGCACTCTGGGCGGCGGCTGCGGTTGCCTGGACTTCGGCCATGGCGTCGGCGGCGTCGGCTGAGGCACCTCTCGCCTCCGCGAGGGCCGCGTCGGCGGCTTCGGACGCGGAGTCGTCGCCCGCGCACGCCGCCGCGATGAGCGCCAGTACGAGCAGCGATGCGAGAACGCCGCCCTTGTTCAAGTACCTCATGAGTCCTCCGATATCGGTTTCTTGCCCGACGCTGACGAGGCCGTCGCGGAAACGACATGCGAGACAGCACCGAGGAGACTGCGGGCGCACAGTACCCGGTGCGCCGCCGTGCCAAAAGTGGCCTTGGCTGTGGCCATGAGAGCCTGCCCGGCCGCAGCCATTTGGTTGCCCGCTGGCGGCCAGCGGTTCTGCCCAGCGGCGGCCGACAGATCTGGCCGCGTTGAGGTTCGTTTCCCGTTGGGTATCGCCGCGGTGCCTGCGCGAGGTTGGCGCGAGGAACTGCTAGGCCAGGCGGCGGAGGCGTCGGTCGATGCGGGCTAGGAACGCCCGTCGATCTGCCATGCTGGAGCGGTCGGAGTCGTAGAAGGCCAGCCAGCGCAGCCGGCAGTTCGCTGGGCAGAGCGGGTGCAGGCTGTGGCGCAGGAAGTGCAGGCCCGCCTCGCCCTGCACCGCGTTCACGAGCTTGGAGGAGCCGTGGGTCGTGACCGCGGCCACGTAGCGCAAGTTCGCTAGGAGCTCGCGGCTGGCGGCGGTCGTCTCGGGCCGGCCGGGCCGCGGCGTCGAGTTGGCGGCCACGACCTGCTCCAACCAGCCGGCGAGCATGGCCGGCAGGCCGCTCCACCAGGTCGGGTAGATGACGACGAGCGCCTCGGCGGCGCGCAGCTGCTCGGCGTGGGTCTCGATGACCGACGCGTGCGCCGCCGCCGGCGAGAAGCCCTCGGCGTAGAGGTCCAGCAGTCGGGGCTCGGCGCCCGCGTCGTCGAGCGTCTCGACGACCTGCGTCGCCACCGCCGCCACAAAACTCTCCGGCACCGGATGGCAGAGAACGACGAGGGTGCTCACAGCCCCACCAGGACGCGGTCCAGCTTGGCGGCGAAGCGCCGGCGCGCCGCGGCGGCTCGCTCGGGCCGCGTGTCGTAAAGCGCCACGTAGCGTCGCCGGCAGCGCCGGTTCACGATCAGCCGCATGGTGCGCAGCAGGATGCGGCGCCCGTAGTCCCGACTGCGGAGAACATCGGACCGGGAACGCTCGTGGATCGCGATCGCCACGAGCCGGCGGACGCCGATGAGGCCGCGATGCAGCTTCCCGTCGCGGAGATGGAAGCCGACGCCGGGCACGAAGGTGCGGTCCACGAAGCCCTTGAGGCGCGGCGGCATGCCTGTCCAGGTCGCCCGGTAGACGAAGATCAACGCCTCGGCGGAGCTCACCCGCGGCCCGAAGCCGGCTGTATCGGGCTCCACGAGCGGCTTGCCCGAGTGGTAGGCGCGGCGTCCGGCGGTGGTCATGGCGGGGTGGAAGTCGCCCTCGTGCAGGTCGATCACGTCGATGTCGTGGTCCGCGCTGGCGAGCGCGGCCTCCACCGCCCGGCGCAGCCCGCCGTCGTCCACGTCAGGATCGTCAGCCAGAACCAGCAGGACGCGCACGGCTTCATTCTGGCAGCCTCGCGAGCGCCGACCACAAGCCCCCCTCAGATCGAACGGTGCCGGCCCCGCTGGCGGGGCCGGCACCGCAGCGGGCTACCCTCGGCGGCGGTGGGCGCTTCCTGCATCCTGGCCGACGCGCTGCTGCCCGACGGGCGGCGGGTGGACGTCACTGTCGTTGACGGCGCAGTGGCGTCGGTGGACGAGGTGACGCCTGCCGATCAGGGGACTTCGGGGCACCCGAGCGGCCGGGAATTGACCGGCGACCACTTGGCATCGGCGCCAGCGGAGCCTTTCGAGCGCCACGACCTCGGGGGGATGCTGCTGCTGGGCGGCCTGGCCGAGCCGCATGCCCACCTCGACAAGGCGCTCTCTGCCGAAGTGGTGGTCAACGCCACAGGCGATCTCGTCGGGGCCATCACGGCCTGGCACGGGGCGCGCGGCGCCATCACCGCCGAGAACACGATGGCGCGGGCGCTGCGCGCCGTCGAGATCGCCGTCGAGCACGGGGTGACCGCCATCCGCAGCCACGTCGACGTGGGGGCCGACATCGGCGCCCGCGGTGTGGAGGCCGTCGGCGAGGTCCGACGCCTGTGCCGCCGCGTCGTGGATCTGCAGCTCGTGGCGTTGGTCGGCGTGCCGCTGACGGGTCCGGAGGGTGCGGGCAACCGGCGCGCCTTAGCGGTCGCCCTGGAGGCCGGCGCCGACCTCGTGGGCGGAGCGCCCGCCCTGGATCCGAGACCCGCGGAGTACGTGACCGTGTGCCTCGACGCGGCCGCTGAGGCGGCGCTGCCCGTCGACCTGCACATCGACGAGACGCTCGACCCGCAGGCGCGGGCTGTCGTCCATTTGGCCCGCGGTGTCCTCGACCACGGGTTCCCGCACCCGGTGACAGCGAGCCACTGCGTGAGCCTCGGCATGATGTCTGAGGCTGAGCAACGAGAGATCGCCGCTCTCGTGGCCGCGGCGGGTGTCGGCGTGGTGACCCTGCCGCAGACGAACCTGTTCCTGCAGGGCCGCGGTCTCCGCACCGCCCCGCCGCGGGGACTCACCGCCCTGGAGGCGCTGGCGGAGGCGGGCGTGCGGGTGGCCGGCGGGGGCGACAACCTGCAAGATCCCTTCAACCTCATGGGCCGCGGCGACCCGTTCGAGACCGCCTCGCTGCTGGTGACCGCCGGCCATCTGCGACCCGATGACGCCTTGCGGCAGGTGTCCGCGAGCGCCCGAGACGTCATGGGGCTGCCTGCCGCCGAGCCGATCCCCGGCGCGGTCGCCGACTTCGTGGCCGTGGCCGCCGGTTCGGTCCGCCAGGCCATCGCCGCGGCACCCGGCACCCGCAAGACTTTCAAGGCCGGCCGCCTCGTGGCCCACACCGCCCACCGCGTGGTCGTCCCCGGCGCGCCGCCCGCCTGAGCGGGCCGCCCACGGCGCGCGCAGCGCGGCGACACCGCCCCCGTCAGCACTGATCGCAGGCTCGAAGGCCTTGTCGTCGGATTCCGGCTCAGGCCAATACACGGCCGTTGGAGGCAACGCTGGCAACGAAGGTGCAGACGGTCTGTGCAGTACTAGACATACGAATTGAGTATTAGTGGCCAGTCCATCTGTGCATTAGGTGATACACTCTGGGTATTGATCTGATCCGGAGACACCTGCAGCCTCGCGTTGAGGAGGCTCTGGAGTGGTCCCGTGTGGTTCTGCTGCACGGTGCTCGGCAGTGCGGGAAGACGACGCTGGCGCGGATGATCGCCGAGCGTCGGCTGGGCACATATGTATCGCTCGATGACGAGGCGGAGTTGCGGATTGCGCAGGCCGATCCGATCACCTTCCTGCTCGGCAGGCGCCATCCGCTGATTGTGGACGAGATCCAGCTTGGTGGCGATCGCGTCGTCCGCGCCGTGAAGCAACTCGTGGATGCCGATCGCACGCCGGGACGGTTCCTGCTGACCGGGTCTACCAACTTCCTATCCGTGCCGACCATCAGCGAGTCGCTGGCGGGGCGGGTGCAGATCTTCCATCTCGGGCCGCTGTCGGAGGCCGAACTGGCCGGCGTCCCGCCGACGGCGATCGACGCCTGGTTCGAGGGTGCGCCCGAGACAACGGCGGCGGGGCGCACGTCGCGCGACGAGTACCTCACGCTCGTGTGCCGCGGCGGTTATCCCGAAGTGGTCGGCCTCGCCCCGGATCGTCGCCGGCGATGGTTCCGGGGCTATGTCGAGACGGTGACCCAGCGCGATATTGCGGCCCTCGCCGACGTGCGCAGGATCGCCGCGCTGCCCGCTCTGTTGCGGTGGACCGCCGGGATGACCTCGGGCCACGTCAACCTGTCGAACGCGGCGAGGAGATTGCAGACCAGCCGCGCGGCCATCATGTCGTACTTCGAGTGGTTGCAGACAGTCTTCCTGATCTACGAGCTCCCGCCGTGGTCCCGCCACCTGCCGGGCAGGCCGGTGCGCCGCTCCAAGTACCACATCACCGACAGCGGGTTGGCCGCCGCTCTCTTGGCGGTGGATGCGCCCGCCCTCGCCGCACCCACTGCGCCGGCAGCCGGGTCGCTGCTGGAGACGTTCACGGTGAACGAGGTCGCCCGCCAAGTCTCCGCCTCGGCGCGGGACTGCACGCTCTGGCACTACCGGGACAATCAAGGCCGCGAGGTCGCCCTCGTGCTGGAGGACCCCGGCGGGGCCGTGGTCGCCGTCGAGGCGAAGGCGACGCAATCGCCCGATCCCCGGCAACTGCGACCGCTTGCCTGGCTGCGCGACCGTCTCGACGCCGTCGCGCCGGGCACCTTCCGGGCCGGCGTGCTGCTCCACACCGGCCATCAGTCCGGCAAACTGGACGACCGGCTTCACCTGCAACCCATCGACTCCCTCTGGACGGCCTGAGGGCTCCGAGTCCGTGTCGATCAGTCACGCTTGGCGGACGACTTGAACCGGAGGCCGGCGCGGAACCCAGGCAGCACACGGCGGCGCCGCCCAATCGTCCGGGCTTTTCGGTCGTGCATGCAGGGTCGCGTGAGTTAGGCGCCGAAGGCCGCGATAAACCGGTACCATAAGCCGCGCAGCTTATGCACTATGAGCCGCGTGAGAACGGTATAGTCCCTGTTGTGGGCACCTATCTGCCGCGGTTGGTGGACCCGTGGCTCGCCCGGCTGTTGGCGGGGCTGCCGGCGCTGATGATCACCGGGGCGCGGGCCACGGGAAAGACCACGACCGCGCTGCGCCATGCCGCCGAGGTGGTGCGCCTCGACGTCGGCCACGAGGCGACCCCGTTCCGGGCCGATCCCGACGCCGCCCTGCGCAACCGCCGGGAGCCCCTGCTGCTCGACGAGTGGCAGGAGTGCGCCGACGTGCTCGGCGCCGTCAAGCGCGCGGTCGACCAGGATCGCCGCCCAGGTCGTTTCATCCTGACCGGTTCGGTCCGGGCCGAGACGGATCCACGTTCGTGGCCCGGAGTGGGGCGAGTCGTCACCGTCGAGATGCACCCGCTGACCGTACGGGAACAACTCGGATACGACGGTCCGCTGTTCTTGGACCGTCTGTTGGGCGGGGAGCTTCCGGGGCGCTTGCCCGATGCCCCCGACCTGCGGGACTACGTGGGGATCGCGCTGCGCGGCGGGTTCCCCGACGCGGCCACCGAGAGCGACGAGATTCTGCGCGGCGCCTGGCTCGCCGACTACGCGCGCAGGCTGGGCGAGGAACGCCCGGGGCCTCCCAACGGTGTGGACGGCAACCGGCTCGGGCGCTTTCTGAACGCCTACGCCTTGAACTCGGCCGGCATCGTGACCGACAACGCCCTCTGGCAGACAGCCGGCATCAACCGCCGCACCGCCGACTCGTATGTGAGACTGCTGACCAACCTCGGCGTCATCGCCGAGGTGCCGGCGTGGAGCAGCAACCGTCTGAAGCGTCTCACACGCGGCCCCAAGCGCTTCATTGCCGACGCCGGGTTGTGGGGCGCGATCACCGACGCCGACGAGGCGCTGGTCATGAGCGACGGCAACCTTCTCGGACGATTGATCGAGACCTTCGTGACCAGCCAACTTAGGGCTGAGTTGAGCGCGTCGGCTCGCCCGCCGCGGCTCTACCACCTGCGCGACGGCGCCGGGCGCCACGAGGTCGACCTCATCATCGACCTGGGCCACCGCGGCCTCGTCGCCTTGGAGATCGAGGCCAAGGGGGCGGTCGGCGCGGCAGACGCCCGGCACCTGGTGTGGCTGCGCGACCAGCTGGGCGATCAGGTCCTAGCCGCCGCCGTCTTCCACACCGGCCCGGCGCGCTACCGCCTCGCTGACGGCGTCGACGCCATCCCCATCTGCGCGCTGTGGACGTGACCGAGCCTGCGCCTCGGCGGAGCGCCCGCGACGATGACCTCGACCGCCCTCCGATGAGCGCCGCCGGAACGCGCATCCCCTGGGGCGTTTGGTTCGAGCCGACGCAGCCGGTGCCCCGTCTCGTGGCCTTGGCGGCGTTGGCAGAGCGGCTCGGCGCCGAGGTGCGCCTGGTGGCTGACGAGGGGACCGAGCGAGACGTCTACGTGGCGCTGACCGCCATCGTCACTGCCACCGAGAGCCTCGTGGTGGGGCCGGCCATCACGAACCCGTTCTCGCGGCACCCCGTCACGACCGCCGCGGCGGTGGCGACGCTGGCCGAGATGGCGCCGGGGCGCGTGTGGCACGGCCTCGGCGTCGGGGGAAGCCGGGTCTTGGCACCGCTGGGGCTCGAGCCTCGGCGCCCCTACTCGGCTCTCGTGGAGGCGTTCGCGGCCAACCGTCGCCTGCTGGGCGGCCGGCGGGCCGGGCCGGCGTCTCTGGGCTGGTTCGATGGCGACGTGCCCATGGCGGTGGCGGGTCGGGGGCCGCGGGTGCAGCGTTTCGCCGCCGCCGAGGCCGACTGGGTGATCCTCTCCGCCAAGGCGCTGGCAGACCTGCCCGAGACCGCCAGGACCATCCGCAGCGCCGGCGGTGCCCGCATCGCCTGGTCGGCCTACTTGGCCTACGACGACCCCGAGCGCCGCCGCGCCCTGCGGCACTTCGCCTACATGGCCCTCGACGCCCCCGCCGGGGTCCGCCGCCAGGTCGGCCTAGACGAGCTGCGGGCCGCCCGCGTGCGCCGCGCCATGCTCGCCGGACGCTTAGACGAGGCCGCCGAACACCTCCCCGAGTCGCTGCTCGACCTCTACGCGGTCACCGGCACGCCCGACGAGTGCGCCGCCCGGATCGCCGGCTTGCGCGGTTCGTTCGACCTGTTCGTGCTGCCCATGAACGACGAGGAGACCTGCGAGTCACACATCGAATCTTCCGCCGCGATCCTCGCCCACGCCTCCAAGCTGTCGGCAGCGGCTGACTGACGTCTAAACCATACGAATTGCCAAATACCGGAGGCTCAGGTGCCCGGGGGAGCGGTGTCGTCGGCTAACAGCTGAGTGAAGGCGGCGACGATGTCGGCGTGCCGCCCTCGGAAAAACGACGTGACCGTGTCCCGGATCTCAGGACCGAAGGCGGCGCACATGGCCGGATCGTCGTGCAGGTAGCGGTAGTCCGTCAAGTGGCGCAGGAACCCGCGCACAGCCTCCAAGTCGAGATCGATCGCGTGCCTCCGCAGGTACAGGAGGATCCCCTGCTCGACGGTGATGCCGCCGTGCGTCTCTATGTACATCACGTCGACGAAGTCGCGAAGCTGCTTGCGGTTCTCGATGGCCCGGTACTTGGCGGCGGCGATGTCTTGCAGCGAGCCGACAAGCAGCGAGTCCACGCGCATCACCGGCCCGAGGCGGAACTCGCTGGCGTCGCTGACGATGTCGACCTTCACGTCCTCGAACGTTCCGCGGACCATGCGGTCCGACGCGGTTTCGCAATGGAACGCGCCGAGATCCGAGAGAGCCGCGGTGAGGCGCGAGGCCTCGAGCCGCACGGGCACGAAGAAGTCAAGGTCTTCGCTCAGGCGGTGACGGAGCCAGACGGCGAGCCCTGTCCCCCCCATCAGGATGCTGCCCGCGGGCAGGATGCCGGCGATCTTCGGCCAAGCGTCGATCGTGCCCGCCGGGAGCACGTCGGCGTAGTCAGCCAGTGCCACCTGTTCGGCTCGTTAGCGCGTCGCGGATCATCAGGCACCTGTCTTCGGGGAGATGCGGTGTTTCCGCGACACGCTTCAACGCGGCGCTCGGCAGGGTCTGCAACGCCCACCCCCACGACGTCACGTCGCCGCTCATGAGGATCTGCTCGGCGACGAGGGCGGCGTCACGCGGCAGCCGGTAGAGGCAGGTGTCGCCCCACCAGAACAGGTGCCGGAACCGCTCCGGCAGCTCTTGGGGCATCGGGCCTGCCGGGACCGCAGGAAGCTGAGTCCGGCGCAGCACCTCCGGCACGCGCCACCACGCCGAGGTAGCCAGCGTCCAGACCGATTCTCGCCGGACCGGCCGCGACGGCACGGTCTCATCCTCGCAGGCCACAAGGCCCTCTTCGAGCAGGTAGTCGAGTGCCACGGCGGCCTCCGAGGGAGACACATCGGCGGCCAACGCGACCGACGCCACCGGATAGAGCCCCAGCGGTCGCTTCGACAGGGCGGCCAGCACCCGCTGCTCCGGCACCGACAGCACGAGGGAATCCCCGCTCGCCGCTGCGGGCGGGGCGCTCTTGCTGGCGGCGGTGATCGCCGTGGCCATCGGTGCGATCGTAACCCTGGCGTCGGCCTGATCGGTCAGAGCTGCGGTGGCGCCGTGAGCTTGTCGACGCCGACGTAGACGAACTCCCACGGCTCGGGATCGGGCCCCAGGTTCTCGACTCCGGCGGGATAGCTTGGTATGAAGCCGTACCTCTTGGCCTGCCGGAAGTTGTCGGCGGCCAACCAGGCGTAGGCTTCGGAGTACTTGAAGTCGTTGATCCCGTAGCCGGGAGTCTCCAGATCGACCGCGTATCCGGTCTGGTGGCGCGAGTAACCGGGCGGGGCGACCACCCGCAGCGCTCGCCAGATCCTCTCGGCCGTGAAGGGCGCCTTCAGGTGGCGGAACAGCAGCAGCTCCTGGACGTCGAATCCACGGTAGGCCGACCTCAGAATGAGTTGATGGCCCGCCTGGCGGGCCGCGGCGCGGAGAGCCTCATAGGCGCCTGCCGCCTTCGGTTGCAGCAGCTTCTGGTCGACGCTCACCAACTCGTCGGTGGAGGCGACCACCGGCTGGAGCCGATAGCCCCGATCCGCAGCGACCGCTTGAATGCGCTGGTCTGTCTGGGCGTCGCCGGTGATGGCGGGTGCTTCGGAAAGGCCTAACAGGTTGGGCAACGTGACCGAATCCAGCAATTGCTTGAACTGTGGGCCGGAGAATTGCCGAAGCTGCGCAACGGCTTGCGCGGTCGAGTCCGACGAGTCTTCCTCTGGTGGGTCCGCCCCCGATGTGGCCGAGGTCGACGTGGCCGGAGCCGCCGTGTCCAACC
The DNA here is from genome assembly GCA_009840735.1 of Acidimicrobiia bacterium. Taxonomy (GTDB): domain Bacteria; phylum Actinomycetota; class Acidimicrobiia; order Acidimicrobiales; family CATQHL01; genus VXNF01. The sequence continues at coordinate 71,154 of VXNF01000108.1, forward strand.
GCGATGTGGCCTCGTCCGGCTTGCGCAGCCGAGGAGTGAGGTCATAGGGCGTTGTGCCCATGTGCCGCTCGCAGTCGCCCTCGATGAGGTCGCTGAGTCGGTCGATCCGCCAGCCCCCCGAGGCTGGCTGCGGCGCCCCGTTCTTGTCGAGCAGGTGCGGGTGGAACTCCCAGCCGACGATCCGATCACCGGCGAAGTCGATCTGCAGGACGCCCGTCTCGCCGCTGATGCCACTCCTTGCGTGCCACACGAAGTTGCCCAGCGAGTAGGCCACTAGCTTTCCGCGGTCGAACTCGATCGCCTGCAGGACGTGGGGATGGTGACCGATGACGGCATCGGCGCCGGCGTCGAGCAGGTCCTGCGCGAACGTCTGCTGCGCGGCGCTCGGGCATGTGGCCACTTCGACGCCCCAATGGACCGCGACGATGACGACGTCCGCCTCCCCTGAGGCAGTGCGCACGCTCTCCAGGACGCGTTCGGGTTCGGTGGCCGAGGCGATGCCGGGCGAGTCGGCGCCGGCGGGGAAACTCCAGGGCACGATCATGGAGGCCCCGACGAACGCCACGGTCACGGCCCCGTGGACCTCCAGGAGACGGTGCCGGTAGGCCTCGGCGGCGTTGGCGCCCGCCCCGAGGGCGACCACGCCGGCAGCCTCCAACGAGGCGATCGTGTCGGCGAGGGCCACCGGGCCGTAGTCCTTGGCGTGGTTGTTGGCCAGGTTGGCCACGTCGATCCCGGCGTGGCCGATCCGCTGCGCCGCCGACGAGGGGGCGCGGAACGTGAACTGCTTGCCGGTCGGCGCGCCGCGGTCGCTGATCGCCATCTCGACGTTCACGACGGCGAGGTCGCCCGAGGCCAAGGGTGGCTCGATGTCCGCGAACGGGTCGATCCCGGCCGGCTCGGTGCGGTCCATCAGCACGTCGCCGCCGGCGAGCAACGTCCACCTCGGCAGCGTCGAGTCGGGTGTCGTGCCCGCGAGCGTCAGGCGCGAACTGCTGCGCCAGCGTCCCGGCGCGGCGTCGGCGGGGACAAAGCGTCTCAGCGGCAGTCGGCGGGTTTCCCAGGTTCCCTCGGTCCGTCGCTGGAGCGAGAGCTCGATGCCCCCGCCGTCGGCGAGCCGCGCCGCCACGCGCAGCTGCATGCCGGCGATCCGCAGAGAGGAGCTATTGCGCCAGCGTCCCGGCGCGGCGTCGGCGGGGATGAAGCGTCTCGCAGGCAGTTGGCGGTCCCCCCAGATTCCCTCCTGCCGCTGCTGGAGCGCGAACTCCATGTTGCCGCTGGCGAGTGTGCGCGCCGCGAGACGCACCTGCAGGCTCTCGTCCAGATACGCCGCCGAACCCGCGGGGTTGGGGAGTTCGGCGGTATCGGCTGAGGCCTGAACGGTGGGTCCCACCTGGGCCGTCGCGGCGCCGGAGACACAGGTCGCGAGGATGGCGGCGACGAGCAGGCACCGCAGCAGCCGCCCGACCGCCCCGCGCCGGCCCGCCGCGCCACTGCTGGCGGCAGCCCTCATAGGCGGGGGGTGCTCGCCAGAATCGCCCTGCGGTTCCGGTCAGGTTCCGTCGCCGTCGCCGGCGACGAAGTCGGCCCACGGGATGCGGGGCAGGAAGTAGGTGCCCTCGGGGACCGTGCGCAGAAACGACCGCAGCCCCAGCCGTCCGATGGCGCCGAGCCGCAGCGGGTCGATGCGGCCCTGCTCGTTGCAGATCGCCTCGTCGTAGGCCGCCCACACCACCTCGGCCACGACCAAGTGCACCTCGCCGAAGGGCACGCCGGTCGTGCCCAGGTCCACGACCTGGCGCACCTCGCACTCCAGGCGGGCCAGGGCCTCGCCGATCGCCGGGGCGCTGACCTTCGTGGCTGGCACCGGGGTCCAGCCCGTCATCTCGAACTCGTCGGAGTCCGCCGGACCCTCGGTGGCGACAGTCTCGATCTTGTCCCCGAACGTCTCGGTCGTGACGTTGATGACGAAGTCCCCCGAGGCCATGGCGTTCTCGTAGGTGTGCTTCAGGTCTCCGTCCTCGCGCAGCCCCATCGTGATGCCGATCAGCATCGGGTCGCCGGTGATGGGCAGATAGTAGCTCATGGGGGCGATGTTGGCGATGCCCTCCGGGCTGCGAGTGGACACCATGGCGATGGGGCGGGGCACCACGAGCTGCGACAGCAGGAACTGGCAGTCCATCGGGCTGTTCTCAGCCGGATCGAAGGTGATCGCGCGATCGGGACTCATCGGACCTCCGGATCGTCGTGGGCGGAATCAGGTCATCCCGTCGGACAACGGTACGACGAAAGCCGCCGGCGGGTGGTGTGCCGCCGGCGGTTCAGTCGGCTGGGATGGCGTCGTAGGCGGCGAAGTCGGGGTCCACGACCGTCTGGATGCCGAGCCCGGTCACGACCCGGTTCACGTAGTTGAGGTGGGCGCAGTGGGCGTTGGCGTCGAGGATGGCGAGGTCGTCGAAGCCTGCCTGGCGCAGGGCGGTCACGTCGCCCTCGCCGATCTCGCCGGGCCGGGTCGTCAGGTCGATGGTGTAGCGCAGCAGGGCCGCCTCGGATTCGGGCAGGGCGTCGGCGGCTGCGGCGGGGTCGGTGCCCAGCAGGGCGATCTCCTCGTCGCTGAAGCCGTCGGCGCGCAGCTTGACGGTGACTTGGCTCATGCAGTGGACCGTGCCGTTGAGCGCCGAGGTCACGAAGCCGATGAGGTTGCGCTGGCGGGCGGTGAGCGCCGAGGGGCAGCGCTCGGTGGCGGCGTAGAGCTCCAGTCGGGCGCCCACGAGCCTCGGGTACAGCGACCCCGCCAGGGTCATCTCGGTCACCTCGCCCAGCGTCTCCCGCTGACGGTCGTAGTGGCGGCGCAACTCGTCGTCGGCGTCGTCGTAGGGTACGCTGCGGATCCACATGCCGCCATGTTCGCACACCCCGGGGAGCGTCCCCGGCGTGGCGGCGCGGCGGCGAGTAGGTCGCGGCGCTGGCGGGGAGCGAACCTCCGGCGATGCTCCAGCAGGGGATCGTTCCGTCGGCGCCGATGACGCTCATCCTTCCCGTCGTCCGGGGTGACCCTCATGTCGAACTACGCGCCTGCATCCTCGCTCGGCTGGCTCGACTTCGACGCCGCCGCCAGCGCAGCGGTCGCCGAGCTGATCCGCTCGCTGGAGGAACCCGCAACCCTCGACAACCTGGGCCTCGGCTCGGTGCGCGACGCCTTCTCGGCGCGGCTCAGCCCCGGCACCTCCACCCTGCAGACCAGACTCCGCTACTTCATCTTCGTGCCGTGGATCTTCGCCCGACTCGAAGAGCAGCGGGTGGCGCCGGGCGACTTCGCTCGCAGGCTGCGCGACGACGAGGCGCGGCTCATCGACTGCCTCCGCCATCTGGGGCCGAGGAACGGCGTGATCGGCTTCAAGGCGGGCCGGGACCTCAAGTACATGCCGAGCTGGCTGTACTGGCTGGGCCTCGGCAGCTGGGGTCTGCGCCGGGGCAACCTCAGCATCAGCGAGTACGGCCAGCGGGCCGCCGCGTTGGCCCGCCAGCAGCCCGAGCGCGACGACGACCACAACGCGACCGCCCCACTGACGGCGATGTGGGCACCGCTGCCCCCGCCCCCGGCTGACTTCCTGCATGCCCCCATCGACTTCGAGCTCAGCGCCGAGGAGGCGCAAGCGTTGATCGACAGCATCCGCCGGAACCTGCCGGGCACGTTCCTGGCGGCCCTGTGCGAGGCGCCTGCTGTGGCGGCGGGCGCCCCCTGGCCGTGGGACGTGCCGACGGATTCGCTGAGCGGGGAGATCATCGCGCTGCTGCGACACGCCCGCTGCTTCTCCGAGCTGACCCTGGGGCCGCAGCTCGTCTACAACCTCCTGCTGGCGCGCCGGGCTCACGCAGAGTTCGGCTGGGACACCCGCGGGCTCGCGGAGCGCCAACTCGGCCGCCTCGCCTCGTGGGCGGAGACGGTCGCCCGCCGGCACGAAGAGTTGGGCGCCTGGGTCGAGGATCGGGCCGAGTTCTGGGATGTCGTCGGCGTCGGCAACAGGCGCACCCGGGAGTTCATCGACACCGTCGTGCGGCTGGCTGTGGAGGACCCGGACGGCTTCGCCGAGAACGAGGCAGTCCACTACTGCATCACACAGCGAGAGCTGCGGCTCAAGGGGAGACGAGCGCGGCTCAGCCACCGCTCGGCCCTGGAGAACTGGAACCGCACCGAGTCCGGTGGTCAGCTCGACTACCGATGGTGGGTGACCAAGCGCCACCTGGCCGACCTGGCCGCGGCGCTGGGAGCGACGGCCCGATGAGGCCGGAAGCGGCGGCGCTCAGCGGGGCGGACGTTGCGGCGCAAGCGACGGCCTGATGCTGCAGCCCACCAACCGTCTCACGCTGCTCGACGCGCTGGCGCCCCCGGTGGGCCTCCGCCTGGAGTCGGCTATGGCCGTGACCTTCACGCTCGACCTTCGGGCGCTGCTGGCGGCGCCCGCGGCGCTGGCGCTCAGCGGACCCGACGGCATCGTCTCCGACGGCAGCGGCCAGGAACCCATCGAGCTGCTGCACGCGCTGCGCGCCCACGCGGGCAGCCTCACGGTGTTCTGCCAGGCGGGCGAGATCGCCCTGCCGCCCGCCCAGCGGGTCTTCGCCTTCCTCGAGCGGGCGGTCATCCCCGCCACCGCCCCGCGCGGCGGCATCGTTCACCCCAAGGTGTGGGTGCTGCGCTACGAGCCACCCGACGGCCCGCCGAGCCAGCGGCGGCTCCGCGTGCTCGTCGCTAGCCGGAACCTCACCTTCGACCACAGCTGGGACGCCTTGGTTCGCCTCGACGAGGCGAATGATGGCGGTGCCTCGCTGGCGCCGGTGGGGGACCTGTTCGAGGGCCTGCTCGACTGCGCGGTCGACGCCGTCTCGGCGGAGCACACCGCACGCGTGGAGTCGCTGGCGGCGGCGCTGCGGACCGCCCGCTTCGCCCTTCCCGCTGGCGTGGACGATCTCCGTGCCCACGTGCTGGGCCTGAGCGAGGCGCCGTCACCGCTGCCGGCCGCCTCCGCGCGGTCCCTGATCGTCTCGCCGTTCGTGGCCGAGGACTTCTTCACGCGTGTGCATCCGGTGCCGGTGGACGAACTCGTCAGCAAACCGGAACAGCTCGACGGGCTCGATCCGGCGACGCGCCAGAAGTCGGCGGCGCTCTTCGTGTTCGACGACGGGAGTCTGGCGGACCTCCAGGCTGAGGAGACCGACGCCTCCCCGCACGATCCCGGCCGGCCGCTCGTCGGCCTGCACGCCAAGCTTTTCGCTTTCGAGACCGCGGGCCGGGCGCACCTTTTCGTCGGGTCGGCCAACGCCACCGGCGCCGCGTTCGGCCGCAACGTCGAGATCCTGCTGGAAGTCGGCGGCACCCTCGAGGCGCTCGGCATCGACCGGCTCTGTGGGGGCAGCGACGACGAGCCCTCCCTGCGCGACTTCTTCGTGCCCTACCGCGGGCCGCAAGACGAGCCACCCTCACCCCCCGGCGAGGGGACGCTCGACGGTGCCCGTCGGGCCATGGCGCGGCTTGCTTTCACCGGCACTGTCGAGGCGAGCGGAACCGGCTGGGCTGTCACCTACCGGACGACCGAACCGCTGTCGGCGCCCGCCCGCACCGACATCTGCTGCTGGCCGCTGGCGTCGCCGGGGAACCGGCGGCAGGTGACAGCGGGCGAGCCGCTGGAGGCTCGCTTCGAGACGACCCTGGAGGCGATGAGCGGCTTCCTGGCCTTCGAGCTGACCCACAAGGAGCGGGAATCCACACGCTTCGTTATCCCGGTGCGCCTCGACGGCGTGCCCGAGGAGCGCGACCGGCGCCTGCTGCGGGCGCTGCTCGGGAACGCGGAACGGTTCTTCCGATACCTCCTGGCGCTCCTGGACGACGATCCGGGTGAGATCAGCTTGCTCGAAGCCGTCGAGGGCCGCAGCCCCGCCGACGGCGCCGGCCCCGCTGGTCCGCTGAGCGCCCCGGTGTTGGAGAAGCTGTTGCGGACCATGCGGCGAGACCCCGCGAAGCTCGACGGGCTGCACCCGCTGGTGGCGGACTTGGCCGCCGATGAGGCGCTGCCGGCGGGCTTCGCCGAACTGTGGGAGATGATCCACGACGTGGCGCAGACAGAGGCCCAGAAGCCATGACGGCCCCGGACGTGGACGTGGCGGCGGTCCTAGATGGCCTGAAGGACTTCCAGCAGCGAACCGCCCGCTGGGCCTTTGAGCGGATGTTCGCCGAGCACGCCCCCGCCACCCGCTTCTTGGTGGCCGACGAGGTGGGTCTCGGCAAGACCCACGTCGCCAAGGGGGTGGTGGCGCAAGTCATCGACCATCTGCGCCACACCGGCGACGAACGCCACGACATCGTCTACATCTGCTCGAACGGGGCGATCGCCCGCCAGAACGTGCGCAAGCTCGTCCCCGAAGGCATCGCGCCCCTCGATAGCGTCGACCGCCTGACGATGCTTCCGCTGGTGCGCCTCGACGCCGGCGACGGTCGCCGGAAAGGCATCAACCTGCTGGCTATCACGCCGGGAACGTCGCTTAAGTTCGGTCGCAGCACCGGCACGTACCGAGAGCGATTCCTGGCCTACGCCTTCCTGCGCGCCGTGTGGGGCAGCGACGTGATGGACAACCCGGTCGCCCGGCGCGTCTTCTGGCACGGCATCACGGTCGATCCCGAGGGGCGCCTGCGGTGGTACGCGGAGCACTACCGGTCTGCCGCCGAGCGGTCGGCTGACCACTTCGCCAAGGAGCTGGAGGCTCTCGACAGCTCGCGGGTCGAGCGAGACCGGCCGACGATGCGCGCTCTCTTCGACGAGCTGGCGGAGGGGCTGGCCGCCGACGGGCCTTTCCCCGGCCACCTGTACTGGCCCCGCCGACGGCTGATCGCCAACCTGCGGCGCATCATGGCGACCGTCGGCATCGCCGCGCTTCAGCCGGACCTCGTCATCCTGGACGAGTTCCAGCGTTTCAAGGATCTGCTGCGGCCCGATCCCCGACACTTCGCCGCCCACTTGGCGCACCGCATGTTCAACTACGCCGACCCGGCGACGGGGCGAGCCACCCGAACGCTGCTGCTGTCGGCCACCCCGTACCGCATGTACACGACCGGCGACGAGATAGACGCCGACCACTACGCCGACTTCTACGAGACTTGTGCGTTCCTGCTGCAAGACGAGGCGCGGACCGAGGCGCTGCGAGAGAGCTTTAGGGATCTGCGCTTGGCGCTCACCTCAGCCGAGTCGCTGGGGCGGGCCGAGGAGATCTGCGCCGAGATAGCCGGCGAGCTGAGCGGCGTGATGGCCCGCACCGAGCGGCTGGCGGCCACCCCCGACCGCGACGGGATGCTGCACGAGCCGCCGGACGAAGTAGCCGTGGAGGCCCACGACCTGCGCGCCTACCTGCGCTTCGGCGACCTGGCCGAGGCCGTCCGGCACTACGAACCCGCCGAGTACTGGAAGTCGGCGCCCTACCTCGTGAACTTCATGGAGGGCTACAAGCTCAAGGAGGCCATACGGGCGGCCGCTGCGGAGGGTCGCTTCAACGACGGGGCCGTGCTGGCCGCCGGTCCGGGGATGCTGACCTGGGAGGACGTGGAGGCCTACGACGCCATCGACCCGCAGAACGGGCGACTGCGTTGGCTGCTGGACGACCTGAACCGCCATCGCGCCTTCGAGCTGCTGTGGCTGCCCGCCTCGCTGCGCTACTACGACGCCGGCTCGGCCTATGAGTCCCCGGAGGCGGCCGGCTTCACCAAGCGGTTGCTCTTCTCAGGCTGGGTGGTGGTCCCCAAGGTCGTCTCTTCGCTGGTCAGCTTCGAAGCCGAACGCCGCGCCTACGCCGGGCGCGACCACCCCTACGGTGCCGAGTACGCCAAGCGCGGCGGCCAGCGTCTTACCTTCCGCACCGCCAAGCGCGCCGCCGGGAGCGCCACCGCCGACGATCCAGCCGAGGACCGCCGAGCGGCTGCCATGACGACTTTCCTGCTCATGTGGCCGAGCCTGAGCCTGGCCGAGCTGGGCAACCCACGGCCCTCGGCGGGCGGCGCGCGCCCCGATGTGGCGACGGTGCTCGGTGACGCCCGGAAGCGGATCGAAGACGCCCTCGAGCCCCTGCGCCGAGAGGCGCAAGAGTCGGGCGCCGTCGATCAGCGGTGGTACTGGGCGGCGCCGCTGCTGCTCGACAAGCTGCGTTATTCGGAGGCGACGGACCGCTTGCTGGCCTGGTGGAACGTCTCGCACTGGGAAGGCGAGCAGGCCGACTCCGGGCTTCGAATGCACCTCGATGAGGCCCGAGCGATGCTGGCGCCCGACGCCCGCGCGCTCGGCCGCCCGCCTGAGGACCTCGCCCGTGTGCTGGCCGAGTTGGCTGTCGGCGGCCCGGCGCAGTGCGCCCTGCGGGCGATCGGCTCGGTCGCCGGTCTGAGGCTCGATCACGAGTCGGTCAGCTTCGGCGCCCTCCAGGTGGCCCGCGCCTTCCGCAGCTTCTTCAACGCTCCCGAGGTCACCGGCCTCGTCGTGGGCCAAGAGCCCGAGGAACTTGACGAGCCCGAAGCTCTCGAAGATCCTGACCAGCCCGACGACTCGACGCCCGAGGGGTCCAGCGGCCGCTACTGGCGCCAGGTCGTCCGCCACGCCGTGGCCGGCAACCTGCAAGCCGTCCTGGACGAGCACGCCCATGTGCTGCGGGAGTGGCGCGGCTTCGTTCACCTGAGCGGAGACGGCCGGCGAGCCAAGGCGGCGGGCGACATCGCCCACTGCATGGCGGAGGCGCTGGAACTGCGCACCTCGACGTTCCGCGTGGACATCCCCGCCCCGAAGACCGACGGCGAGGGGATCGGGTTGCAAGCCCACCGGATGCGCACCCGCTTCGCCGTCGCCTACGGCAACCAGGCACTCGACGAGGGGGGCGAGGTGCGCGCCGAGTCGGTGTCCCGAGCGTTCAACTCCCCATTCTGGCCATTCGTGCTTGCCTCCACGTCGGTCGGCCAGGAAGGTCTGGACTTCCATCTCTGGTGCCACGCCGTGGTCCACTGGAACCTGCCCGCCAACCCGGTCGACCTCGAGCAGCGAGAGGGGCGCGTCCACCGGTTCAAGGGTCACGCCGTCCGGCGGAACATCGCCGCAATCTTGGGTGCGGATCTGCTGGCCGACGGGCTGGCCGCCGGGGAAGACCCGTGGGATCGGCTCTTCGCCGCGGCGGCGGCGCACAGCCGGACCGCCGACGGCGAGATGGCCCCCTACTGGGTGTTCCACGAGGGACCGGCGCGGATCGAACGCCACGCGCCGGTCATGCCGTTCAGCCGCGACGCAGCGGCGCTGCCGAGGCTTCGCAAGGCGCTCGCCGCTTACCGCCTCGCCTTCGGCCAGCCCCGCCAGGAGGAACTGGTGGAGTTCCTCGGCGCCGACCGCTCCGACAGCGAACTGGCGGCGCTGGCCGCCAAGCTCCGCATCGACCTGTCGCCGCCCGCTGCGCCGTAGCCCCGCCGGCCGCCGAGCCGGCGGGACTGCGCCCCGGGCGCTGCCTCGGGGGAAGAACTAGTGTCCCCACCGTCAGAACCGGTGGTCGGCCGCAGCGCCCCCACTCGCGGGCTCAGAGCTCTCCGAGCGGCGCCGGGGCCCCGTCCCGGTTCACCTGTGAGCGTTGCCGGTAGGTCACCGCACGATCCAAGGGGAATAGAGATGACGAGAACCACGTATTGGACACGACTGCTGGCGATCGGGGTCGTCCTGTCCCTGCTCCTAGCGGCGTGCGCCTCCGAGGACACAGCCGAGACGGACGCGGCGCGCGCCGAGGCTGCCGCCGCCCAGGCGGCCGCGCAGGCGGCTGAGGCCGCAGCCGCCGCCGCAGAAGCCGAGGCCGAGCAGGCCAGGGCCGAAGCCGAGCTGGCTGCCGCGCAGGCCGCCGAGGACGAGGCCGCTGTCGCAGCCGCGCAAGCCGCGCTGGCCGAAGCCGAGGCGCAGGCCCAGGCGGCCGCCGAGGCGGCCGAGACAGCTGCGGCGGCCGCGGAGGCCGAGGCGGCGGAGGCCATGGCCGAGGCGGAACTGGCCGCAGCCCGCGCCGCGGAGGACGAGGCCGCGGTCGAGGCTGCCGAGGCGGCCCTGGCCGAGGCGCAGTCGGCGGCGGCGGAAGCCCAAGAGGCGGCCGATGCGGCTCAGGCGCAGGTGCAGGCGGCACAAGCCGAAGCGGCTGCGGCGCTGGCCGAGGCTGAGGCCGCTGCGGCCGCTGCGGGCATCGACCTCAACGACGTGATCATCAGCACGCCGAGCCTCGTGGCACAGGCCGACTACGCCCGGGCGCCGTACGTGGCGCCGGCACACGCCGCCGGCCTGCTGGCCCTCGGCGGCTACCTGTACCGCTACGAGGCCGACGGGACCGTCGTGCCGGATCTGGCGACGGACTTCCCGGACACCTCCGACGATGGGCTCACCATGACCGTGACGCTGCGGGAGGGGCTCGTCTATTCCGACGGCACGCCGGTCGTGGCCCAAGACGCGGTCGTGACGCTGCGTCGGGCCAAAGAAGAGGGACCCTTCGCCGGGAACCTGGGCGCGTTCGACTACGCCGAGGCCACCGACGACCGCACGATCGTGTACCACATGAACTCGCCGCTAAGCTGCCGGCTGAGCCCGGTCGTGTGCGCCGAGCACCTGCCGTTGCACCCCCACGAGCAGGTCGAGGCCGACGCCGAGGCGTACTTCGCCCAGCCGGTCAGCGCCTCGCAGTACGTGATCGCCGACTGGCAGCCGGGCTCGCCCACGATGGTGCTCGAGGCGAACCCCAACTACTGGCGGGGCGAGCCGGTCATCAAGAAGCTGACGCTGGCGTCGGCCACCGATCCGATCTCTCGGCTGCTGCAAGTCACCACCGGGGCGGCGGCCATGGGCTTCGACATCCCCGTGGCGGTCCGCGCCGACCTGCCCGAGGACGTGAACCAGATCGTGCATCCCATCGGCGGCGTGTTCTGGTTCGTGATCCGCTCAGACTCGCCGGGTCCGCTGTCCGACGTGCGAGTGCGGCGGGCTCTCTGCCTGGCCATGGACCGCGACGCCATCAACGAGCGGGCGTTCCTGGGGATCGCCGAGCCGATCAGCTCGATCCTGTCGCAGTACCGCACCGAGTGGGACCACGTGAACATCCTGCCGATGGAGCGCGACGTGGAGACGGCTAGGGCGCTGCTGGCCGAGGCCGGCTACCCCGACGGCTTCTCGACGCCGCTGCAGACGATGGGCGCCCGCCCGGGCTGGACCGACGCAGCCACGATCCTGGCGGAGAACTGGGCCGACATCGGCGTCACCGCCGAGGTGCAGCCGCTCGAGGACGCCATCATCATCGAGAACATCCGCAACCGGAACTACGACACCATGTGGATCGGCAGCGGCGGCGACAACCTCACCATCCTGCGGTTCCTCTGGTACCCGGAGAACTTCTGGTCATCTTCCATCGCCTTTGCGGACGACCAGGTAACGGCGGCCTATGACGAGTTGGTGGATGCGTTCGCCCGCGGCGACCAGGAGGCGTCGCAGCGCCTGCAGGTCGAGATTCAGGAGAGGGCCTTCGATGTCGGCGCCAACTACTGCCCCCAAGGCGAGCGCGCCGTGCTCGTCGGCAGCCGCCTCTCCACGGACATCCTGGCGATGATCCCGGCCTCCCAGAACTTCTGGGTGGCGACCGAAGGCGGCTAGCCGCCCGGCGCCGCAGGCCTCCGAGGCGCCGGTCACGACAACACCGGGGTGCTCCGACCGCCGAGCAATGCAGGTCGGGGCACCCCCGGTGAGGGAGTGCTGTGATGACTGACTCGCTCCCGACGCGCTCCCTGCCGCTGCCGGCGGAGGCACCTGCCCCCGACACCCGTGTCTTCGACGCCCCCAAGCGCGACCGCGTCCTGTGGCTCATCGGTCGCCGGCTGGTGCGGGCCATCCTCGTGGCTTGGGGGGTCTCGCTGCTGGCCTTCGCCATCGTGCGCATCGTCCCCGGCGACCCCGTAGCGACGTTGCTGGGCGAGGAGGCCACGCCGGACCGCGTCGAGGTGCTGCGGGAGCGGCTCCACCTCGACGGGTCGGTCGCCTCGCAGTACGGCAGTTGGATGAGCGACGTGCTGCGCGGCGACCTGGGTCAGTCGCTCCAGACCACCCGACCGGTGTTGGAGACCATCGGGGACCGGTTGCCGATCACGCTCTGGCTCATCGGGCTCGGCATGGTGTTCGCCCTGATCCTGGCCATACCGCTAGGGCTGATCGGCGGACTGACGCGCTCGAACTGGTACAAGCAGAGCTTCGGGCTCGGCTCGGCGGCGCTGATCGCCACACCACCGTTCGTGACCGGCGTGCTGCTGCTGCTGGTCTTCGGCGTGCGGCTCCGCTGGCTGCCCGTCGCCGGCTACGTCGACACGTTCCCCCAGAATCTGGAGTACCTGCTGCTGCCCGCCGTCGCCGTCGGCGTCCCGGTGGGGATGATCTTCGCCATCGTCTTGCAGGAATCCATCCGCGAGACCAACGCGGAGGAGTTCGTCGAGACAGGGCTGGTGTGGGGGCTCGCCAAGCCGCAGTTCGTCTGGCGCTACCTGCTGCGCCCCTCCGTGGCGCCGGTGATCGGCCTCATGGGCTACATCGTGGGCGCCAACCTGGCCGCCGCGGTGGTCGTGGAGACCGTCTTCAACCTGGAGGGGATCGGCACCTACCTGGTGCGGGCGGTTCTGGCCCGCGATTACCCCGTGGTGCAGGGCACGCTGTTCACCTTCGGGTTCATCGTGGTCGTGGTGCACTTCCTGAGCGACTCGATCTCCGCCCTCATCGACCCCCGAGCCCGGACGCTGTCGTGACCGCCCTGGGCGAGGTCGGGGCGCGGTCCGCCGCGGCGGCGGGCGGTCTGCGCGGCAGGCTCGTGGCGGGCTGGCGGTCCATGCCGACGGGCATGCGGTTCGGCATCGGCATCATGGTGCTGATGATCGTGCTGTCGGTGGCTGTGCCGGCGCTCAGCCCCTACGACACGCGCCGGGGCTCCCCGGACGCCAACCTTCCCCCCAGCGCCGAATACTGGTTCGGGACCGACCACCTGGGCCGGGACGTCTTCGCGCGCACCTTCGAGGCGGCGCGCATCGACATCGTCCTGGCGGCGGCGGCGGTCTCGGTGCCGCTGCTGGTCGGCACCATCGTTGGGTCGATCATCGGGATCACCCGCAGCAGGCTGGCGCAGAGCGCCGGCGACCTGGCCATCGAGGTCATCAACTCGTTCCCCACGCTGATCATCGTGATCGCCCTCGTGGCGGCGTTCGGGCGGGGCACTCGGGGCATCCTGCTGGGCCTGTTCATCACGGCTTGGGCGCGCTACGCCAAGGTGGCGCGCGCCCGCGCCCTGGTCATCCGCGACATGGACTACCTCGAGGCGGGCCGCTGCCTGGGGTACAGCCGCGCCCGCATCCTGGGCCGCCATGTGGCGCCCAACGTGTTCCCGCTCACGCTCGCCTACGCGGTGAGCGACTTCGTGGTGGTGATCCTGGCGGTGGCGGGCCTGTCGTTCCTCGGCGCCGGCGTGCAGCCCCCCACCCCGGAGTGGGGCGCCATGCTGAACGACGCCCGGCTGCACATCTTCCGCGCCTGGTGGCCCGTGCTGTTCCCCGGCGTCATGCTGTCGATCACGGCGCTGGGCGTCTCGCTGATCGCCCAGGGGATCGGCCGGCGCGCCTCAGAGAACCTCGTCGGGTGAGCGCCGGGCCGTGCTGAGCGTCGACGACCTGTCCATCGGTCTGGTGGGCCGGCGGGGCGAGACTGTGCCCGTTGTCGAGCGGGCTCGGCTGCGCATCGGCGAGGGGGAGACCCTGGGACTCGTGGGGGAGTCCGGATCGGGGAAGTCGATGCTCTGCCGGTCGCTGGTGGGCACGCTGTACCGCCATTCGGCTGTCGTGACCGGCGGCTCGATCCGCTTCGAGGGGACCGAGCTCGTGGGGGCTTCCGATGCGGTCTGGCGCACCGTGCGCGGCCACCGCATCGCCTATGTGCCCCAGAGCTCGCTTGCAGGCATCAACCCGGTGCTCACAGTCGGGAGGCAACTCACCGCGCTCGTGCGGGCGGCTAGCCGAGACGCCGGGGGAGACCGGTCGCCGCGCGCCCGGGTGCGCGAGCTGTTGGAGCTAGTGGAGATCCCGCGGATCGACTCGGTGATGAACGAGCGTCCCCACCAGCTCTCCGGCGGGATGCGCCAGCGGGTCATCATCGCCGGTGCATTGGCCCGCGACCCGTCGCTGCTCATCGCCGATGAGCCGACGACGGCGCTGGATGTGCGGGTGCAGGCCCGGATCCTCGACCTGCTGCGCCGTCTCCGGGAGCAGCTGGGGATGTCGCTGCTGCTGGTGTCCCACGATCTGGCCGTCGTGGAGGAGGTGTGCGACGCCATCGTGGTGCTGTACGCGGGGGCGGTCATGGAGTCGGGTCCCCAGGCGCTCGTGCGCGAGCAGCCCCGGCATCCGTACACCGCCGGGCTCGTCGCCGCGGCGCGCATGGAGCTCGCCGGCGGCTACGAGCCGATCCCCGGTGAGGCCCCCAGCGTCGGCGCTTGGCCGGCGGCCTGCCGCTTCAGTCCGCGCTGCGGTCTCACGCTGCGCCTCGGCGAGGGCGCCCCGCACAGCCGCTGCTGCGAGGGCGGCCAGCCGCAGCCCGCCGAGGTGGACGGGCGTCTCACGGCTTGCCTGTTCGCCTCGTCGCTGGCCGGCGAGGGCGCGCCGACGGTCGGCGCGCAGACCGTCGCCGGAGAGACGCCGTGACAGTCGGGCTCGCGGGCCGCGGCGTAACGGTGACCTTCGGGCGGGGGCACAACGCCTTCAACGCCGTGGCCGGCGCCGACATCGACGTGGCTGAGCGCGAGGTGGTCGGGCTCGTGGGCGAGAGCGGTAGCGGCAAGACGACGCTCGGCAAAGTCCTGGCGCTGCTGCAGCGGCCCACCGCCGGGGCGGTCAGTTACCGCGGCGAGACCCTCGAGATGCCCCGCGGCGGTGCCCGCAGCGAGGTGCGCGGGCAGGTGCAGATGATCTTCCAGGACCCGTACTCCAGCCTGAATCCCAAGCAGCGGGCGCTGCACGCCGTCGCTGAGGTGTTCGGGGTGTGGCAGGGCGCCTCGCGCACGGAGGCCCGCGGTGCGGCGATGGCCCTGCTGCGCGAGGTCGGGATCAGCGAGGAGCAGGCTCGCCTGTTCCCCGCCAGCCTCTCGGGCGGTCAGCGCCAGCGGGTCAGCGTGGCCCGCGCCCTGGCCGTCGAGCCGCGCATCCTGATCGCGGATGAGCCCACGTCGTCCATAGACCAGTCCGCGCAGGCGCAGCTGCTGGTGCTGCTCGGGCGGCTTCAGTCCGAGCGAGGCCTGGGGATCCTGCTCATCACCCACGACCTGCGCCTGATCCGCAGCTTCGCCGACCGGCTGTACGTGATGCGCCGCGGCGAATTAGTCGAGAGCGGCCCCACCGCGCAGATCTTCTCGCACCCGCAGCACCCCTACACCAGCGAACTAATCGAAGCCGTCCCCGGCGGAATGCGCCACTGACCCGCACCGGCGCGCCGAACCCCGACCGCCGCAGCTGACCGAAGGGTCAGGCGCGGCGGGCTACTTCCAGAGGCGGACTGTGAAGCGGTGCTCCTCCTCGAGGAGGTCCGGCTCGGTGCCGTTGTGGGCGCGCATCCCCGGGATGATCTTGTTGCGGACCCCCATGCCCCGGGCGTCGACATACCCGTAGTCGCGCATGACGTTGACCAGCGTCTGATTGCGGGCGTAACGCAGGCCGGCTCTCATGCCTTCGACGGTGACGGTGTTGGGCAGCCCGCCGGGGCTTTGGACCTCCAAGCGATCCGCATAGATCGTCAGCATCACGTCGGTGCCGGCGATGCTGTAGTCGCGGTGAATGAGCGCGTTAACGACGGCCTCGCGGATCACGCTCTCGGGGTATTCCCATCTGTCGATCCGCCGGGCGCCCTCGAGCCGCGACGTCGGCGTCGTGTTGCGCCGAACGAAGTCCCACGCCTGCTCCACCAGCCCGGGTTCCGCGAGCGAGCCGTCGGCCGTCCGAAGCGGCAGCATCGGAGCGCGCAGATCCTCATCGGCGCGGGTCGCGTAATCGGGCTCGGTACCCACATAGCAGACCGCCCGGATTCCAGACTGAGGGATGAACCGCTTCGGGTTCCTGCCGAACAGCAGCAATCCCTCGATCGTCGCCACGGATTGGCCGGCGGTCTGCGTCATGAGGTCGATGTTGGCCATGAGGGTCCGCAGATCTGCCTCGTCGCCGTCCCAGGGGTCCAGGTCGTGGCCGACGGAAGCGAAGTAGTCGCGCAGCCGACGAGTGTCGAAGGCACCCAGGTCGGCTCCTGGCACGGGCTTGAGGCCGTACTGCACCCGGCCCGACGCCTGATACATCCGCTCCAATTCTTCTCGGCTGGCCTCGCGGGAGGTGTTTCCCACTCTGATGTAGTAGGTCCGACGATTGTCGTGCAGACAGGCGTACGGCTTGTCGGGCCCGCCTGTGACCGAGACGGCAAGCACGTCCCGGCCGGGCGCTGCGTCCCTGGCCCAGGTCAGCAGCGGAATGACCCGTGGCTCGATCTTGGTCCGACAGACCTTGACCACCCACTCGGTCAGGTTCTCCCGACGCGTGCCCGAGACGCTCCCGTCATCTTCCACGCCGATCAGGACGGTGCCGCCGTGGAGGTTGAGGAAGGCCACGAGCGCCTTAGCCAGCACATGGTTCTGCAGACCGTCGCGCTTGAACTCCATCCTGGAGTCCTCGCCGCCCGCGATCAGCTCCTGCAACTCGGTCGTCTTCACGGTTCTCTCACAGGCCCGACCCCATCGGCGCGCCAGCAGGCCCGCGGAGTCCCGGCGCAGCGCTTGCCGCACCAGCCTATGCCCCGCCGGCTCATCGACGGACAACCTCGCCGGGTCGTCGTCGAATGTGAGGCAGCAGGCCGGCCCTCCGCCTGGGTCTACCCTTGGGGCTGTGGGTTACAGCCGTTTGAGCGCGCCGCACTCTGCGCTGTCTTGCAGGGGAAGCCGCGACGCGGGCTGCCGCTGGAACGAGGCAGCAGGTTCCCGACCGACTCCCGCCCGAAGGATCTGAACGTGGAGCAGCACGCAGGCCCGGCGTCGTCGGACCCGAAGTGGTGCTGGCATCCGGTCGATGCCAACCGGCCGAGCGTCAACGACGACCTGGCCAAGGTGTTCCGCAACGAGTCGGTGAAGGCACCGGGGGTCTTCGGCCGCGACAAGCCGGCGGATGCCGCCGCTCTGCTGGCCCGGGAGGCGATTCAGAACGCGTGGGACGCGGCGCTCGAAGCGCGCGAGCCTCTTCCGCCCGAAGCCAGACTCCCGTTCGAGATCCGCTTCCGATTTGTGACGGCGACGGAGGATCGCCGGGACCGCCTCGTCGGCGCACTGGGGCTGGGCGAATTAGCCGAACGGGTCGCGGCAGCGGGCGATCGGCCCACGCTGGGGCTTGACGATGAAGACTGTCTCTCCGCCCTCGCAGAGGGCGGCGACCTTCGACTCGTGGAGATCTCCGAGACAGCTGGCGGCGGCATGTACGGTCCTTGGGAGGGAAAGAAGTCCAAGCTCTGGCTGGCGCTGTGCAGCAGCGGATACACCAACAAGCCGATTGGCGGCGGGGGCTCCTACGGCTACGGCAAGGCTGGTCTCATAAGGGCTTCGGCCATTCGGCAGGTGGTCGCCTACACCTGCCATGAGGCGCGCGCCGACGATCGAGGCGTCACCAGACGCCTGCTCGGGATGACCTACTGGGGCGATCATTCCGTCGATGGTCGCGACTTCACCGGGTTGGCGCACTTCGGCCGCAGCGACGATGACGGCCGGATTCTCCCTTGGGAGAATGACGACGCCGACAGGGTCGCCATCGAGCTTGGTCTGGCGCGGCGCGACCCGGAGGTGCCCGAGCAGCGTGGGACCACGATGCTCGTGACCGATCCGACGGTCGCCGCGGACGATCTGAACCGGGCGGTGGATCGCTACTGGTGGCCTGCCTTGATGGAGACCGACCTCCAGTTCCATGTGGAAATCGAGGACGAATCAAGCGGGGGGGGGGGGGGGGGGGTACACCCGGGGGGTATAAAAAAAAACGCCCCCCCACAAAAAGGGAAAATAGGGGTATGCGAGGATTGGGGAAAAAAAAA
>VXNF01000085.1 GCA_009840735.1 Acidimicrobiia bacterium
GGGGGGGGATGCACGGGGGACGGTGTGGACTTCGCCCCTGCTGTGCCGGGCACGCTCACCTTCGCCCCCGGCGAGACGTCCGAGACGATTGAGTTCGAGCCCTGCCTGGACGGAATCGACGAGCCGATCGAGACGTTCGTGCTGCGGCTCTCCAACCCGTCGGGCGCCACGCTGGCCGTCGCAGACGCCACGGGAACCATCCTCGACCACGACGAGGCGCCGGTTGTGCGCTTCGCGGCCAGCGAGGTGACGGCCAGCGAGTCCGACGGCAGCATCGAGTTCGTGGCGTTCCTCAACGCCGCGAGCGGTCGGACCATCACCGTGGACTACAAGACGGTCAACGGCTCGGCCGTCTCTGGCGAGGACTACAAGGCCCAAGCCGGTGTGCTCACCTTCAACCCCGGTGAGGAGGAGAAAGAGATCTCCGTGGAGATCCTAGGCGACTCCAGGCGCGAGGACGACCTCGAGTCGTTCACCGTGGTCCTCTCTGAGGCGACTGATGCGGTGCTTCTCGAGGAGGGGGCGCGGACCACGGGCACGATCTACGACGACGACGAACTTCCTATTCTGTCGATTACCGGCGGCGCGGCGCGCGAGGATGCGACCGAACGCAACCGTGCCGACGGCGTCGTGTTCTCGGTCCGTCTCGACCCCGTCAGCGGTCGGGACGTCACGGTCAGCTACCAAGACAGGCCGGGCACAGCGACCGACCACATCGATTATGTGCGGACCTACGGGACGCTGACCATCCCCGCTGGCCAGCGCGCCGCGACGATCGTCGTGCCCGTCCTCGACGACACGCTCGCCGAGGGCGATGAGACACTCCGCATGGACCTTGAGAATGTGGTCGGCGCCCTCACCGATCCACTCGACTGGTCGGCCGTGGGCACGATCAACGATGACAACGACCCCGAGAGTGACCTCTTGGTCGACAACGGCGCTTACAACGAGGATGAAGGCGCGGTCAACTTCAGAGTCGAGTTGAGCCAATCCACAGACGAGACGGTCACGGTGAACTACCGGACTGTCGACGGCACGGCGAAGGCGGGCGCCGCGGGGGACTACGAGGCAGTCTCGGGGACACTGGAGTTCGAGCCGAACGACACGGTCGAGTTCATCTCGGTGCCGCTCCTCGACGACGAACTGCGAGAGGGCGATGAGACGTTCAAGCTGCAGCTGAGCGCCCCGTCTGGCATCTCGGCGCCCCGTGACGCGGCCACCGCCCTCATCATCGACGACGAACCGTTGCCGTGCGTCGTCGTTGAGGAGACACTCGAGGCGCTCGAGGCGCTCGACGTGGCCGAGGGCGACGGTCAGGTGGCCTTCACGGTGACCTTGGAATCTGCGAGCACCAGACCGGTGACGGTCAGCTACGCCACCGCTGACGGCCCGGCCACGCTTCCTGTCCGCCCTGCAACCGCGGGCGACGACTACGTCGCCACCAGCGGCGTCCTCGAGTTCAAGCCGGGGGAGACCACCAAGACGGTGACCGTGAGGGTGATCGACGACAAGACCGACGAGGCCGACTACGAGAGGTTTACGTTCGAACTCAGCGCCGCCACCGGCGGCACGATCTGCAAGGAGTCCGCTTACGCGCAGATCGAGGACAACGACGATTTGCCCGAATTGAGCGTGAATGATTCCGGCGCCGGAGAGGGCGACGGTGTGGCCATCTTCGAGGTGTCGTTGGACCGGCCCGGCCACCGGGAAGTGACGGTCACCTACGAGACCTCTGACGGCACGGCCAGCGAAGGCGCCGACTACCGGGACAGGACCGGCGGTCTCACCTTCTATCCGGGCGAGATTCTCAAGACCGTCGAGGTGGCGCTGTTGGGCGACTTCGAGGACGAGGGTGACGAGACGTTCACGCTCACCTTGAGTTCCCCGGACAACGCGGCGCTCGGCGACGACACCGGCGAGGCCACGATCAAAGAGGGCACCTCGCGGCGGCGGCCGTCGCCACCGTCCCCACCGTCGCCTCCGCCTGCGCCGCCCCGTAGCACGGACCCACCTTCGGTCGGCGGGTCGCCAGCGGTGATTGCCCCGAGCGCGCCGCCGAGCTCGGCGCCGCGGATCGGCACCATCCTGAGCGACGTATCGATTCGGATCGGCGACGCGCCCGTCGAGCTGGACCTCAGCGCCGCGGTGCAGGGGACCGTGGACGCGTACCGGGCGCTCTCGTCTGACCCGACCGTCGTCACCCCGGTGATCAAAGGCGACCGGCTGACGTTGATCCCGGTGGCGCCGGGGGTGACCACCGTGAGCGTCAGAGCCAACAACCGTTTCGGCTCGGTGTACCAGTCGTTCTTGGTCACGGTCCGAGAGGCCGCGCCGAGCATCGTGTCTTTCCTCTCCGACCAGGAGCTCGCAGTCGGCGACCAGCCGCTGGCCGTCGACCTAGCGGAGCACTTCGACGGCGCCGTCACGTCCTACGAGGCGCGCGGCGATGCCCCGAGTGTGGTGAGCGTGACCGTCGTCGGATCCGACGTAGTGCTGACCCCTCGGTCCGCGGGCACGGCCACGGTGACGATCGTGGCGAGGAACGCCGCCGGCAGCGCCTTGCAGCAGTTCGAAGTGGTTGTGGAGTCACCGTAGCGGGAGGACCACCAGCCGGGGTCTGGGCCGAGACTCCGGCGAGCCCCGGACTGGGGGCGCGTTCAGCCTGCGAGCGCCGGTAGCGACTCGACGGTTTGGCGCGCCTCTGCGATGGCGTCGCCGACGGTGCGCGGGCTGCGGGCGTCGCCGATGCGCATGACTTGCAAACCCGCGGCTTCGGGGACGTTGGCGCTGCGAGTGAGCAGGGATATCGGCACCGCCGGGCGCACGGGTTCAGCCACCACGACGCTGCCCGCCGACAGCAGCGACACCGCACCGGCGGCGTTTCGCCACTCCACCCCTCCGGCGACGATGCAAACGGCGTGGCCCTGCAGCGCTGACTGCGGTTCAAGGCGCGCCAGGTAGGCCCGCCGCGTCAGGCCCGCGGTGTCGTGGCCGACCCTCTCGGCGCTCAGCAGCGACACCCGGTGGCCACCGCGGCGACACCACAGGGCGGTCGCTAAGGCGCGGCTCCCCCCGCCGAGCACGACCACCGGGTCGACGAGCTGGGAGGTGTCGTGGCTCGAGGGCCGGCCCGCCAACAGGTCCTCGAGGGTCCAGGCCGGCAGATGCTCGTAGCCGTCGAGCGCCTCGGGGGCGGTCGCCGCGCCGGTGGCGACGACGAGGTGGTCCGCCGGCATCCCGGCAAGGTCTCCGGCGTGGGCGACCTCGGTGCCGAGCGACACCGTCACGCCGAGACGCTCGAGCTCGCTCTCGTACCAGCCCGCCAGGCGGGCCATCTGGGCGAGGCCGGGGGTGGCCGCCGCTAGGCGCAGCGCTCCGCCGAGGCGGTCGGCCCGTTCGATCAGGCGCACCTCGTGGCCGAGTTGCGCGGCCCGCCGGGCGGCTTCCATGCCCGCCGGCCCGCCGCCGACCACCAGCACCCGTCCGGGAGATGCGGCCCGCCCCAGGGGCCTCTGTGTCTCGCGCCCGACGCCGGGGTTCACCGAGCAGGAGATCGCCTCTGCGTGTTGCAGCCGCCCGGCGCATCCCTCGACGGTGGCGATGCACGGGCGGATCCGCTCCGCCCGGCCGTCGAGCGCCTTGGCGACCCAGTCCTCGTCGGCCAGCAGCGCCCGCCCCAGCGCTACGGCGTCGCAGCGCCCGGCGCGCAGCGCCTCCTCGGCGCTCTCGGGGGTCGTGATCCGCCCCACGCCGATCACCGGCACGTCCACGCTGCGGCGCACCTCGGCGGCGAAATCCAGGAAGGCGCCCTCCGGGTCGTCCAGCAGGGGGATCGTCCACGGCACCGAGCCGTACACGCCCGCCGAGACGACGAAGGCGTCGGCGCCCGCCTCAGCGAACCGCTGCGCCACCACGGCCGCGTCCGCGATCTGCTGGCCGCCCGCCACGAGGTCCGAGCCGTTGATGCGCACCACCACGGCCACCTCCGGCGCCGCCTTGCGCACCGCCTCGATCACTTCGCAGCCGAAGCGGCTGCGCTGAGCGACGGTGGGGCCGCCGTAGTGGTCGCTGCGCCGGTTGGAATCGGCCGCGAGGAACTGCCCGATGAGGTAGCCGTGACCGCCGTGGATCTCCACTGCGGCGAAGCCGCTGCCCGCGGCCCGCTCAGCCGCCCGACCGAACGCGGCGATGACCCCAGATACCTCGCCGAGGCGCAGCGGCCGGGGGGCGATCCGCACATGGGCGGCCGCCGGCGCCGCCGACGGTGCCACGGGCGGCTCGCCGATCACCGCCGGCGAGACCTGCCGTCCCCCGTGGCCGAGTTGGATGCACGGGTGGGCGCCCGTGGATGCGATCGTCTCGGCGAGCGGTGCCAGAGCCGCCGCCGCTCCCTGCGGCCAAAGCCAGGCGATGGCGTTCTCGACCCGACCCTCCGGCACCACCGCCGAGAATCCGACGACAGCCAGCGCCGTGCCCTGGCTGCGGGTCCGGTAATAGGCCAGCGTCTCGGCCTCCGGGGTGCCCGCGGTGAAGCCGAACCCCGTCGTCATGGCCGACAGGACGATCCGGTTGCGCAGCTCCAAGCCGGCGATCCGCAGCGGGCTGAACAACCGCGGATACGCCGAGTCAGCCACGACGCGGCAGTGTAGGAGCGCCCTGTCGGGGCGGGCACCGCTGGCGGCACCTGGGGGAATTAGCGTCAGCGCCATGGTCATCTTCGATCTGCGCCCGGAGGTGGTCGGTTCGGCGCTGCTGGAGGCGGGTGTCGTCCCGCGAGGTGTCGCCGGCGGGCCGCCGGGGGTGACCCGGCTCGACGGCGGGTACTCGTGGATCACCCTGGAGGTGCGCTGGGGCGGCGACGTTGTGATCGTGCGGGTGGCGCCGGTGGGAGGGACCGTCGAGCCGTACGACCCGGCGGCGGAGGCTCGGCGGCTGCGGGCCGTGGCGGGCGCGGTGCCTGCGCCGGAGGTGCTGGCGGTTTCTTCGATGCCGAACGCCATCGGCCGACCTTTCGGCGTGTGTAGCCGCATGCCGGGCGAGACGCAGCGGCAGCCGGCCGATCCGGCGCCGTATCGGGAGGCGCTGGCGACGGCGCTCGGAGTGCTGCACAGCCGGGCCGACCCGCGGGCTCTGGACGATGTCGACGACATCGGGACCGCGTATGAGGCCGAGTTGGCTCGCTTGGTGGAGACCTACCGGCGCTGCTGGCGGCACCCCGGGATCGACGTGGCGATGCGCTGGCTGGCCCGTCATCGGCCCGACTGTCGTGACGCCCCGGCGCTCTGCCACGGCGACTTCCGGCCCGCCAACGTGCTGTGGACGGCGCCGGGGGCCATCGGCGGGATCATCGACTGGGAGCGGGCCTGGGTGGGTGACCCGCTGTGCGACTTGGCCTTCAGCATGCACCTCGGCGGTTGGGGGGCCATCGAGGGTGAGGCGATCGCCTCTTACCGTGCCGCGGGCGGGGTGCAGATCGACCGCGACCGGCTGCGCTACGCACTCCGCTTCGAGCGCGTGCGGTCGATCCTGTCGGGAATGCAGGGCTTCGCCGCCTTGGCCGGCGGTCGGGCGGACGACCCGCGGCTGGCCGACATCGGCGCCGCCGCGCACGCAGGGGCCTGGGAACTGGCGGCCTGGCTCGAGCCCGATCTGCCGCCCCTGGGCGAAGTGCTGGATCCGCCGGAGGCCTCGTATCCGGGCCGCGCCGCGGCGCCCGGTCTGCCGCCAACTCTCTGGCGAGACCTCTGAGGGTGGCAGCCTCGTGCGGGACGGCGAGACTGTGCAGCCGCCCCGGACCGGACGGTGCAGACGGCGAGGACCGACGATGAACCTGACCGAGCGCGACGAGTACCTCCATTGCCCCCCCGACGACTCCGGCCGGCTGTGGAGCGACAACTTCTGGTTCTCTGTCTGTGACCGCGAGGCAGACGTCTTCGGCATCAACCACATCCACGCCAGCCTCTCCCACGGCTACCTCCGGGCCAGCGCCTTCTACGTGATCGACGGCGTACCGCAGCAGTGGGCGTCCCGGCAGCCCCTCGACGGTGAGGCGGTCTTCGAGACCCTGGGCGACGGCAGGGTGCAGTTCTCCGTGCTGGAGGCGTTCGGGCGCTACCGCTGGCAGTTTGACGGACCCCAGTTCGGTTTCGACCTCAGCTACAGCGGCCGCTTCGATCCTTTCGACTACGACGACTGCCACGGCGGCAACCCGCTGGCCACCTACGAGCACTACGGCGGCCATTACGAGCAGGCGCTCGACTGTGCAGGCAGCTTCGAGGCCTACGGCGGTCCCCGGTCCGGCGAGCGCCGAGAGCTCAGCTGCTGGGCGCACCGCGACCACTCCTGGACGCACCGCTTCGAGGCGGCGTCGCCGTGGGTGCCCCGGCGGAGGCGCACCGCTGAGGCCTCCTGGGGCCACTTCTGGCCGTCGGTGCAGCTGCCGGGGCGCCACCTCAACTCCTTCGGCTGGCTGAGCCCCACCCAGCCGATCCCCGAGGGCCGGGCCCACAACGGGGGCTGGGTGGCCGACGCCTCCGGCGCCCGTCCGATCCGACACGCCACCTGCGTGCCCCGCATGGAGGAGGACGAGCGCACCGCCATGGCCTTTACCATGACCTTCGAGCTGCCCGATGGCGAGACCCTCACCGTGCTCACCGGGCGGAAGTGGGCGCAGACCCGCAACGGGCTCATGCGCGACGAGAACGACGCCGAGGTGCGCCTGGACTGCTACGAGCCGTTCTTCGACTTCGAGGTGGCCGAGACCGGCGAGCGGGGCTACGGCGTGGTGGAGTACTCGGTGCATCCGCCGCATCCCCGGTTCCGGTTCTGATGCGCCCGGCGCGCCGCCCGCCCGCCCGGTCGCGCCCGCCCCGGTGCCTCGCGTCGAGCAGGCCCTGATGCGGTTCGGGCTGCACCTGCCGCAACTCGGCCGTTCCGCCGGCCTCGAACACATCGTGCGCATCGCTCGGCGCGCCGAGGAACTCGGTTTCGACGACGTGTGGGTGGCCGACCACGTGGCGGTGCCGACGGGACTGGCGGGCATGCCGTCGTTCTTCCCCGAGCCGGTGCCGCTGCTGTCGGCCGCGGCGGCGCACACCAACCGGGTCGGCCTGGGGACCAGCGTGCTCGTGGCGGCCTACCGCAACCCCATGCAGTTCGCCAAGCAGTGGGCCACCCTGGACTGGCTGTCGGGCGGGCGCACCATCCTGGGCGTCGGCGCCGGCTGGCTGGAAGCGGAGTTCGCGGCCTGCGGCGTGCCGATGCGACGACGAGGCCAGCGCCTCGACGACTACATCGCCGGCTGGCGAGCCGCCTGGGCCGGCGCCGAGAGCTACACCAGCGAGCACTTCTCCTTCACCGACGTGCGGGTCAAACCGGCGCCCGCCGGGCCGGCGCCCATCTGGATTGGGGGATCGTCGCCGGGGGCTCTGCGCCGGGCCGCGCGCTGCGAGGGCTGGATGGGCACCTGGGCACCGCGGGAGGTCTTCGCCGAGCGCCTCGCCGAGCTGCGCGCCCACGAGCAGGATGCCGCCGCCCCGACGATCGCCTCGATCCACATGGAGATGCGCCTCGGGCCGCCGCTGAACCGCGGCGGGCGCTGGAGCGAGGTGGGCGACGGCTACGGCGACCGCCCGGTGGCCGCCGGCACGGTCCCGCAGCTTGCCGAGCTGCTGGCGGGCTACATCGACGCCGGTCTGCAGCATGTGCTGATCGTGCCCCTGGCGCGCAGCGAGGCCGAGTGGGCGGCGCACGTTGACGCCGCTGCCGAGTTGAAGTCGCTGCTGGGCTCCGGCGACCGTCCCGGCGGCTGCGAGGACAGGGGATGAACCGATGGTCGATCTGACAGCGCCGTTCCACATGGGCGTGGTCGTCTCGGATCTCGCTGAGGCCATGGAGTTCTACTCCGCCGGTGCGGGGCTCACGTGGCACAGCCCGCAGTCGCTGGACGTCGACCTTCTGGTCGAGGGCAGGACCGTGAAGACGAACGTCCGCTTCACGTACTCCGTGACGGGGCCGGTGCAGGTGGAGCTGGTCACGGGGCCGGTCGGCTCAGTCTGGGATCCCCGCAGCGACGCGGGCACCTATCACATGGGCTACTGGACGGCGGATCTGCGGGGCGACTTGGCCACGCTCACCGCCGCCGGGTGGACTGTCCGCTTCAGCGGCACCGGCCCAGACGGCGGGCCTGCCGGCTTCGCCTACCTAATTGGCCCGGACCGCCAGCAGATCGAGCTGGTGGACGTGATCGTGAAGGCCGCCTTCGCCAACTGGTATGCCGGCGGCGACTTCGCTGTGTAACTGGCGGCCGGCCCGGTCGACGCCGCCGGTGGCCGTGCCCGCTGGCTGCCTGCCCGATTGCTCATCAACCGTTCGTTTGGTAAGCATTGGACGTGACAGGCTCTGCCTCAAAGCAGACTTCGCTGGCCGAGGCCGCTGCTTCGGTGCCCGACGGCGCCACGATCGCCCTCGGCGGGCTGTCGATGAACAGCGCCCCGATGGCGTTCGTGCGCGAGCTGGTGCGGGCCGACAAGCGCGACCTCACCGTGGTGGCCATCGTGGCGGGCATGTGCGTGGACTGGCTCGTGGCCGCCGGTGCGGTCTCCCGTGTCGTGGCAGGGCTCGTCAGCTTCGAAGGGCTCGGCCTGGCGCCGCACTTCCGGCGCGCCGTCGAGCGCGGCGAGACGACGATGGAGGAGTACTCGGAGCATCTGCTGATCTGCCGGCTGCAGGCGCAGGCCCGACGCCTGCCGTTCATGCCGACCGTCGCCGGCCTCGGCACGGACGTTCCCGCGCTGCACGCCGGGTCGGGCACCCTGCGGATCGAGACCGACACGGCGACAGGTCGCCCCTATGTGGCTTGCACGCCGCTGGCGGTGGACGTGGCGGTCGTGCATGTCCACGAGGCCGATGCGACCGGCAACGCCCGCGTCCACCCCAAGCTGATCTGGATGGACAGCGAGATCGTCAACGCCGCCGACCGCAGCGTTGTAACCGCCGAACGCATCGTGGACAACGCCTCCTTCACCGCCGAGCCGCACCGCAGCAGCTACCCGCGCTTCATGGTCGATGCCGTCTGCGCGGCGCCCCGCGGCGCCTATCCCACCTCGTGCTTCCCCGACTATGGCCACGACGACGGGTTCTATGCGGACTACGTGGCGGCGTGCGGCTCGCCCGCGGACTTCGGAGCGTTCTGGGAGCGTCGGATAGCGGGACCCGAAACCTGGGATGACGTTCTGGCGGCCAACGGGGCGGCGGTCACCGACGGCCGCGTAGCAGGGGGCTCGACGTGACCGGCGCCCCCGCAGTCGTTCCGAGCTACTCCTGCACCATCGACGAGCTCATGGTGGTGGCGTTCTCCCGAGCCCTGGCGAATGACACCCGCGCCTTCAACGGGGCCGCGTCGTTCGTCCCCGTGTGCGCCTACCGTCTGGCGCGCCGCACCCACGCGCCCGAGCTGGTTTGGGCGGCCAGCTCCATCGCCGTGGACGCCGACCCGGCCGTCGTCGGTTCCTCGACGCTCTCCGACGAGCTTTGGGGCGGCGCCTCGATGCTGGCCAACTCGCCGGCGGACTTCTGGACCTACGCCCAGGGCGCCCGCTACAACACGTTCGCTTTCCGAGGCGCCCAGATGGACGCCTACGGCAACGTCAACAACAGCGTCATCGGCCCCTACC
Source organism: Acidimicrobiia bacterium (assembly GCA_009840735.1). Classification (GTDB taxonomy): domain Bacteria; phylum Actinomycetota; class Acidimicrobiia; order Acidimicrobiales; family CATQHL01; genus VXNF01. The sequence continues at coordinate 9,675 of VXNF01000085.1, forward strand.
ACAGCCCGAAGGTGCGCCTGCCCGGCGGCGGCGGTATGGCCGACCTGGGCTGCATGATCCCCCGCATCTACCTGTGGAGCACCACGCACGGCCCGCGCACGTTCGTGGAGCGGTTGGACTTCCGCTCGGGCCTCGGCTGGGGCGACGGCGGTGACCATCGAGCCTCGCTCGGCCTGCCCGGCGGTCCGCGTCTGTGTGTCACCAGCCTGTGCGTGTTCGACTTCGAACCCGAGACCAAGCGCATGCGCCTCGCCTCGTTGCACCCAGGCGTGAGCGTTGAGGACGTGCAGTCCGCCACCGGCTTCGAGGTCCTGCTGCCCGCCGGCGAGGTGCCCATCACGGCCCAGCCCAGCGCCGAGGAGCTGCACATCCTGCGCACCGAGGTGGACCCCAGCGGCGCCCGCCGCCGAGAGTTCTGAGATGCCCGACGGCCCGGCGACCTCACCACGATGAACGTCGCAGGCTCGGTCGCGCTCGTGACCGGGGGCGCCTCCGGACTCGGTGCCGGCGTGGCGAAAGGCCTGGTGGGCGCCGGCGGCCGGGTGCTGATCGCCGACCTGGGCTCCTCGGCGGGCGAGCAGGCGGCGACGGACCTCGGCAGCGCCGCGGCGTTCGTGCCCGTCGACGTCACCCGCCCCGACGAGGTGGCGTTCGCGGTCGACGCCGCGTCCGCCGTGTGGGGGCGGATCGACGTGCTCGTGAGCTGCGCCGGCATCAGCACGGGCCAGCGGATGCTCAGACGCAGCGGCGAGATGCACACCTTGGAGCACTTCCGGGCGCACATCGAGGTGAACCTCATCGGTCTGTTCGACGTGCTGCGCCACACCGTGAAGCACATGGCGACCAACGAGCCCGACGCCGACGGCGAGCGGGGCGTGATCGTGAACATCGGCTCCATCGCCGGCATCGAAGGCCAAGTGGGGCAGATGTCTTACAGCGCCTCCAAGGGCGGGATCATCGGTATGACTCTGCCTCTGGCCCGGGATCTGGGATCGCTGGGCATTCGGGTGGTGACGATTTGCCCCGGACTCATGGACACGCCCATCCTGGCGCCCCTCAGCGACAGCCAGATCGCCGCCCTCACCGCCGGCGCCGTCTTCCCCAAGCGCCCGGGCAGGCCGGCCGAAGTGGCCGACCTGGTGCGCCACATCGTGGAGAACACGTACCTGAACGGCGAGGTCATCCGACTCGACGCCGGCATGCGCCTGAACATCTCCTGAGCCCGCCCCCGTGCGCGGCGGTCCGGAGACTGCCGCGCAGAACCGCGGCTCAACCGACTGGTCCAGGATGGCGTCGACGTCAGCGCGAAACTGCTCGTAGTTCAGCGGCGAGCCCCCAGCGAACATCTCGACCACCTCGTTGGCCGGCACGTAGCGGCGCTGCGGAACTCTGCCGCGCAGGCGTCGTACCAGGGCCAGAATTCTTCTGGCAGGTCGGCTCGGAGGTTGCTTACCGGGTCCGGGGCGCGGTCGAACAGCGTTTCGACGACGTCGGGGGCGAGGCGCAGCCGAGTCGCCGCCTGCCGCTGGCTGAGGCCGCGCCGCCCGCGGTCCCGGCCAGTCAAGCGCCTCGTGCGGCAGGTCGGCGCCCGTCGCCATGTCGATGACCGCTAGCAGCACCAGGTCTCGCATGTCGCCGTAGTCGGTCACGATCCGGTTGTCGGGATAGACGATCTCGAACAGCGGGGTCACGTCGTGCCCGAAGCGGACGCCGGGGTACTTCTGCTGCCAGATGTCGGTGGCGACTGTGGCCTGGTCCGAGTTCAACGATCCGCGGGTCGCCAGGCGGATCCCGCCGCCGCGGCGCAGGCTGTGCTGGCGGGCGGGACCGTTGTCGGATCGCATTCGGGCCGCCTTCGACGGCTGCTACGAGGCGCGGCGCGCTGCCGCCCTTTCCGGTGTCCCGTTGTCCACCGTGTATCACTGGGCGCGCAGCGGGATAGTGGTGCCCTCGGTTTCGCCGACGAGGGTGAAGCTGTGGTCCTACGCAGATCTCATGGGTCTGCGTGTGGTCTATTGGCTGCGACATCCGAAGCAGAGGCGGAACCAGGAGATCGCCGCTAGCCCGATGTCGCAGGTGCGCAGAGCGTTAGACGAGATAGAGAGCCGCGGTCTTCGGCGGCGTCGCGGGCTTCGTAGGCGTCGTCGGGGTCGGGGACCCAGGTGCCGGGCCTCTCGGCCAGCCAGTGGCGCAGCGCCCAGACGAGCTCGCCGCGGCGGCGGGTCTGCAGGTCTCCCTCGGGCACGCGCGGCCCCTCCGGGTACTCGACTTCCATCTCGGGAGGGCCGACCACCACCGCGCTCACCATTCGGGGCATCGGTCTCGCGTGGCTTCGAGAGGCCGCGTCGTCGTCGAAGCCGATGCGGCTCGGTTCGCCGCAGCAGCGGGAGGAGGAGAGGATGCGACGGACCCGGGATGTCACCCTCCGCGGTCAGGTCCCGGTAATGTCCCACGCGGACCACACAGCCGCTGGCTCGGCCCGCAGACCCGCCTCGCGTCGTGACAGCGGCGGCACAAGAGAAAGGACAGGCGGTGGCACACCCACAACCGCTCACGAACCCATCGGACGACGCTGGCTGCGGCCGCCGCGGCCAAGTGCCTACGAACGCTGAGATCTTTCACGAACAACACGAACCCGACCTGCTCGCAGACCATCTCGGCCAGATCGCCCTCATGGCCAATGGTGAGTACATTGACGTGTTCGCCGACTACGACGCGGCTTTTGCTTACACCGACGAGCACTGCTACCCGGTCGGCGAGTTCTCGCTTCACCACGTCGGCCCCGCGCCCGCTCGTTACAGCGATGCCTACACTGTCGCCCCGCTCAGCGCGTCAACCCGGTGAGCTGCGCTGCGACCGTCAACGTAAACGCCGACACGCATCACGTCCTCGCTGTTCGTGGTGAGTTAGGTGCTCGTGGCCACAAACAGTGCCGGCGGCCCGCCCGGGTGGCGTTAGGCGGGCGGGGGCTGGCCGAGTTGTCGGCGGAGCGCGGCCAGTTCGGCCTCGGCGGCGTCGGCCCGGTCTTCGGCGGCGAGCCGGGCGGCTTCGGCGGCGTCGCGGGCTTCGTAGGCGTCGTCGGGGTCGGGGAGCCAGGCGCCGGTTGCGGGGTCGTAGAGGCGGAGTTTGGGGGGCTGCCAGTGCAGGTCGAGTCCGAGGGCGGCGCTGTGGCCTGTGAGCGCGCCGTCGTCGCCGGCGTCGATGGGGATGGTCTGCCAGCGGCCGCGGCGGCGTCGCTCGCCCGCCAGAGCCGCCGGGAGGTAGTCGCCGCCGGTGGGGTCGAGCCGCCAGTACTCGCTGACGCCGAGGTCGGCGAAGCGGGCGGGCTTGGCGCGCAGGTCGCGCTTGTAGGTGGTGTGCGAGGCGATCTCCAGCGCGAAGGCGGGCGCGGCGCCGGCTTCCCAGACCTTGTAGGTGCTCTGGCCCTCCACGGCCGCGACGTCGACGCCGAACGCCACCGCCACGTCGGGCGCTACGACGACCTTGGAGTCGCCTTGGGCGTAGTACACGTTGATGTCGTTGAGGACCCAGGCGCCGGGCCGCTCGGCCAGCCAGTGGCGCAGCGCCCAGACGAGCTCGCCGCGGCGGCGGGTCTGC